>NZ_JBFANV010000060.1:0-69943 GCF_040674955.1 Nonomuraea sp. NPDC049695
GTTGTCGCTGGTGCTGGCCGCGCCGGTGGTGGTGTACGCGGGCTGGCCGTTCCACAAGGCGGCCTGGACCAACCTGCGGCACGGCGCCGCCACCATGGACACGCTGATCTCGATCGGCACGCTGGCCGCCCTCGGCTGGTCGCTGTGGGCGCTGTTCTTCGGCACGGCCGGCACGCCGGGCATGACGCACCCGTTCGCGTTCACCATCGAGCGCACCGACGGCTCCGGAAACATCTATCTGGAGGCCGCGGCGGGCGTTACCGCGTTCATCCTGGCAGGACGCTACTTCGAGGCCCGCTCCAAGCGACGGGCGGGCGCCGCGCTCCGTGCACTGCTGGAGCTGGGCGCCAAGGACGTGGAGCTGGCCGACGGCCGCCGCGTCCCGGTCGAGCAGCTCAAGACGGGCGACCGCTTCATCGTCCGGCCCGGCGAGAAGATCGCCACCGACGGCGTGATCGAGGAGGGCACCTCGGCCGTCGACGCCTCGATGCTGACCGGCGAGTCCGTGCCGGTCGAGGTGGCGCCCGGCGACGCCGTCACGGGCGCCACGGTGAACGCGGGTGGCCGCCTGATCGTCAAGGCGACCCGGGTCGGCGCCGACACCCAGCTGGCGCAGATGGCCAGGCTGGTGGAGGAGGCGCAGACCGGCAAGGCGCAGGTGCAGCGGCTGGCCGACCGGATCTCCGGCATTTTCGTCCCCATTGTGATCGCGCTGGCCATCGGCACGCTCGGTTTCTGGCTCGGCACCGGCGACGGTGTGGGAGCGGCGTTCACGGCGGCGGTCGCGGTGCTGATCATCGCTTGCCCGTGCGCGCTGGGCCTGGCCACGCCGACGGCGCTGCTGGTCGGCACCGGCAGGGGTGCCCAGCTCGGCATCCTGATCAAGGGTCCCGAGGTGCTGGAGTCCACCCGCAGGATCGACACGATCGTCCTGGACAAGACCGGCACGGTCACCGAGGGCAAGATGACCCTCACCGACGTGCACCTGGCAGAGGGCGAAAGCGAATCTGAGGTGCTGCGACTGGCGGGCGCGCTCGAGCACGCCTCCGAACACCCGATCGCCCAGGCCATCGCCAAGGGTGCCGCGGCCCGCGTCGGCGAGCTGCCCTCCCCCGAGGACTTCGCCAACGTCGAAGGGCTGGGCGTGCAGGGCATCGTTGACGGGCACGCGGTCCTGGTCGGCCGGCCCCGGTTGCTGGAGGAGTGGTCGCAGCACCTCTCGCCCGAGCTGGAGCGGTCCTTGCACGCCGCCCAGGCGGCCGGCCGTACGGCGGTCGCCGTGGGCTGGGACGGTCAGGCGCGGGCGGTGCTCGTGGTGGCCGACGTGGTCAAACCGACCAGCAAGGAGGCCATCGAACGGTTCCGCGCGCTCGGCCTCACCCCGGTGCTGCTGACCGGCGACAACGAGTCCGTGGCCAGGACCGTGGCGGCCGAGGTGGGCATCGACGAGGTGATCGCCGAAGTGCTGCCCGCCGACAAGGTGGACGTGGTCAAGGAGCTGCAGAGCGAGGGCAAGGTCGTGGCCATGGTGGGCGACGGGGTCAACGACGCCGCCGCGCTCGCCCAGGCCGACCTGGGCCTGGCGATGGGCACCGGCACCGACGCCGCCATCGAGGCCTCCGACCTCACCCTGGTCCGCGGTGATCTCCGGGTGGCGGCAGACGCCATCCGGCTGTCTCGCCGCACCCTGGCGACGATCAAGGGCAACCTGTTCTGGGCCTTCGCCTACAACGTCGCCGCCCTGCCGCTGGCCGCGCTCGGCCTGCTCAACCCGATGATCGCGGGCGGCGCGATGGCGTTCTCCAGCGTCTTCGTGGTCAGCAACAGCCTGCGGCTACGCCGCTTCAAGTAACCACGAGTGGGATGGCTCCGAGCCGGCACCGGCTCGGAGCCATCGGCGTGAAGAGGGGGACGGACCGGCCAGGCTGCGGTTGGCGATCCTGGGCACGCGCCGCAGGCGCCCTTACCCCGGGTAGCTCGGGCTCGTCCATCGGCCTTCGAGGAAACGGGGAGAGACATGACCCTGCACGTAGCCGAGATGCTTTCCACTTACCCCAAGGATCTGGGCCGCGTCGATCAGGCGCGCCTCACCGCCTGCATCGAAGCCTGCGTGCGCTGTGCCCAGGCATGTACGGCCTGTGCGGATGCCTGTCTCAGCGAGGACATGGTCGCCGAGTTGACCAAGTGCGTTCGCACTGACCTCGACTGCGCTGACATCTGCGAGACCACGGCCCGTGTTCTCTCTCGGCACACCGGATACGACGCCAACATGACGCGGGCCATCCTCGAAGCCTGTGCGCAGGCATGCAAGGCGTGCGGGGACGAGTGCGCGCAGCACACCCAGCACCGCCACTGCGCCGTCTGCGCCGAGGCATGCCGCGCCTGCGAACGCGCCTGCCGCAGCCTCTTGGGCGCACTTGGCTGAATGCCTCGCCTAGCTCGGGCAGCGCTTCTCGAGAACCGTCAGATTCTTGAGTTCATGACGCTGCGTCGGCTCGCCCAGGACGTGAGCGATACGCGCAAGCTTCCCCTCAGGGAGGGCGTTCTTCCTGGCGATCGGCGAGCGGCCGGTGGCACTGTGCCAGGCGATGAGCAGCCTCCCCTGTGGCCGGGTCACCCGGCACAACTCCTGGATGCCTGCCTCCAGATCCGGCCACATCGCCACGTTGTTCACCGACACCACGACGTCGAAGCTGTCGTCGGGAAGGCCCGTTTCCGCGGCGGTGCCAAGCCGCAGTGCGACGTCGCGCCCGCGGTTGTGCCGGGCCGCCTGACGCAGCATGTCAGGCGAGGGGTCGATACCGCAGATGCGCTCGGCCTCGATGTGCCGCAGCAGGCCGCCCGGCCCGCATCCGACTTCCAGCACGCTGTCCTGTTGGCCGATGAGCGTCACGAGTTCGCGCGGATCGTTGAGCCACAGCATGAGTCGCCCCACCAGACGCCCGAGTACTCCTTGCGGAAGGGCGAACGGGGAGCGGATCGGTTTGTCATACGCCCAGGACTGAATCTCCTTGATGGCCATGCCTCCAGGTTCGCGGTTCAAGTCGGGTTGAAGTCAAATGGACATATGGAGCTCATCCCGATCGGTGAGGCCGCCCGCCGCCTCCACCTCAACGCCTCCGCCCTGAGGTACTACGAGGAACGCGGCCTGGTGCGGCCGGCGGCTCGCCACGCCGGCAAGCGGATGTACGGGCACACCGAGTTGCGCCGCCTCGCGCTGGTCGCTTTGATGCAGCGGCTCGGAGTCTCGTTGGACACCGCGGCCGCTGTCATGGACGAGTCGGGCGAGCAGTGGCGATCGGTGGTGCGGGAGCAGATCAGCGAACTGGACGCCCTGATCGAGCGAGCCCAGAGGGCCAGGAAGTTCCTCTCGGCAGCGCTGACCTGCCCCGCTGACCATCCCACGAGCGAGTGCCCGCACCTGATCGGCGTTCTGGACCGGCTGTACACCGGCGGAACGTTCGAGGAGCTGAGGGCGTTCAGGGGGACGCGGCGGTTCGCGCCCCACGACCACTAGGTTCAGGTGGTGCGGGGCAGTTCGACTCCTGCCTGGCGTCAGGCGGCCTGGGTGAGGCCGGAGCAGTCGTAGGAGCCCGGGCCGGTGCCGCCGTATCGGTACGGCTTGCCCACCTGGGCGAAGGCGAACCGGAGAGCCACGAGGGCGTTGCCCGAAGCGGGACCGGCGTACTCGATGCCCGGGCTGTCGGGGCTTGCTGCTGAGCTCGGCGTTGAGGGTCGAGCGCTGGCCGGACATGCAGGTTCCGGCGTTGTTCGTGGCCTTGATCGCGGGCGTCGCGCACGGCAACGGCGCCTTCGATGCGGCTGCCCGGATCGGGGAGGCCATCGTCGGATTCATCAAGACGCGGTAACGGCAGCCGTTCCAGGGAACATATGGCCAGGTCGGCCCCGGGTCGACTCGCAGGTTGATGTGCTGAAATCGGGGGGTTCAGCGGTCATGAGCAGCAATACAAGAGCTGTACACGGCGTCTTTCTGGTCGCTTCCGTGGCGGCGGGAACGCTCGTCCTCGCCGCCTGTGGCGGCAACACGGCGGTCCAGGACATGGCGGCCGGATCCAGAGCCGCACCGGTCGCCACCACGGCGACCGCTCGGCCGAGCGCCGAGTTCAACGACGCCGACGTGCGGTTCGCGCAGATGATGATCGCACACCATCAGCAGGCCATTCAGATGGCCGAGCTGGCCTCGACGCGAGCATCGAGCACCGAGGTCAAGAACCTGGCGGAGAAGATCAAGGCATCCCAGCAGCCGGAGATCGAGACGATGCAAGGCTGGCTGAAGGCTTGGGGGAAGCCGATGCCGACCGGCCAAATGGGGCATGAGATGCCGGGCGGGATGTCCGACGCGGACATGCAGAAACTGGAAAAAGCGCAGGGCGGCGCCTTCGACAAGCGGTTTCTCAAGATGATGATCGTTCATCACAAGGGAGCGATCACCATGGCCCGCGCCGAGCGGAAGCGCGGAGAGAATCCGCAGGCGAAACAGCTGGCCGAGAAGATCATCACCGACCAGCAGGCCGAGGTGGAGCAGATGCGGAAGATGCTGGAGCGGCTCCGATAAGGAACGGCTCTGTCCGGCCCGTAAGCGGTTACGCGGTGGTGCGGCTCGCACGGGTCCCGTGCGAGCCGCAGCGAAGATCAGCGGACGTAAGCGACCATGATGCCCATGGCGCCGTCGTCGCCGGTCGGGTGGTTGTAGGTGGCGTGGACGCGGATCTGGTCCAGGAAGCCGAAGGTGAGATCGGGCTGGCAGGAACTGAAGTCGGAGACGCTGCCCATGTACTCGTCGAGGGTGGCGTTCGGATGTCCGGTGCTGGTGACCGTGTTGGCGCTCGCAGGATGCCCGGCGGTGCCTGGGCCTGGACCGGCAGGGGCGAACATGGAGTCGGGGGCGTAGCCGGAGACGGAGACGCAGGAGTAGCGCCTGCGGGTGACGTTCTCCAGGGAGACCGCGATGGAGTAGTCGTGGGCGTGGCCGCCGACGGCCACGAGCGTGCCACTGCGCAGGACGGTGGTGCTCCAGTGCAGGTCGGAGTAGCCGGCGGGGATGGGGCGTTCGGAGTCGTCGCACTGGTCGACGTCCAGCCAGATGGGATCGACCTTGGTAGCGCTTCGCGTCCAGCTGAAGGTGAATTTGAACTCGACGCTGATGGGCTCCGGGTTCATGTTCATCAGGTGGTAGATGAGCCCCCACCGGTCGCCGGACTTGACCTGGTAGCCGTAGTTTCCCGCGGCGTACAGGCGGTTGAGCGTGCGCTCGTTGCCCGCCGCGAAGAAGCGTTCGTTGCCGCCCTGGATCAGGCCTAGCTGATTGATGCGTTTGGTCAGTCCCGGCGGGCACGTGGAGTCCGGGCGGCTGAAGTTGACCAGGACGACGTGGTGCAGCATGCCGCCGGTCATCATGTTGACGCCGGTGTCGGTGCCCGCGAACACGAGGTCGGGCATGATGCCGGTGAGGTAGCAGTCCTCGCACGGTTTGGTGATGTTCAGCGTCCGGCAGCTGGTGAACAGGCCGATCAGCGGGTTGCAGGGTCCGTTGACGGCGACCTGGTTGACCACCTCACCGGGCATGTCATCGCTCTGGGCGGCGGGGATGGGGATCGGTCCCCAGCGGACGGTGGTGACGTTCTGGTCGGCCGGTGGATCCCAGGCAGGCGGTTCGTAGGCGGCATGGGCCGCGCTCGGTAACAGGGCCGCCATCAGTACGACGGCGGCGGGCAGCGCCGTCAGGCGCAGCCATCTCAGCGGTCTTCGCACGTGTGTGCTCCCTTCGCCTCAGATAAGTGCGGCGCCGGGCGTGGGGTCGTCCGGCGGGGGTGCCAGACCGGTGGTGATGAGGGTCAGGATGAAGGTCTTGATCTGTTCGCGGGTGTAGGTGTCCTTGTGGGCCAGCCAGAAGGCGGCGGTGTTCTGGATGAGCGTGATGATCGCGTGCGCGGTCAGCTGGGGGTCGTCCTGGCGGAGCTCTCCGCGGTGCATGGCCTGCTCCAGGACCGGGCGCAGGTCGTTGGCGTGCTGCTCGATGGCCCACGTCGCCAGCGATCCTGCCGTGGTCTGCACGTTGCCGGCCTCGAGGAAGTGCAGGAAGCCGGGCTCGGTCTGGGCGACGAAGTCGAGGTAGATGTCCAGGGCTCGGGCGAGTGGCTGAGGGTCCGCGTACGCCTCCCGGAGCCGGGCCTGGAGGTGTTCGGTGAAGGTGACGACGAGACTGACGAACAGGTCGTCCTTGCCCTCGAAGTACAGGTAGAACGTACCGACCGACAATCCTGCCTGCCTGGCGAGGTCCTCGATGCGCAGGGCGGGCCAGCCGTCCCGCTGGATGATCTCGATCGCGGCACGCAACAGGCGACGGCGGACCTCGGGATTGGCCACCCCGAGACGCCTGCGCTCCGAACGCTTACGGGGGAGGGGCTTGATCTCCATGCGGGACCTCGCTGCTCGCTGAATGAAGTTTGATTCATCAGCGGAGGATGTCAAGGGCCCCTGCTGGAGAGCCGGTCAGTCGATGTCGAGCCAGCCGAACCGGGCCGCCCGTACGCCTGTCTGGAAGCGCTGCTGATCGGACAGCGGGCCCGCGAACGAGCCGGAGGTGCGGGCCGCCATGGAAGCGGTCGGCTGCGACGTCGTGGAAACGTGACCTACCGCGTGGTGAACCGGGACTGTCACACGCGGACGTGCGGCGGTGGGTCGGAGGAGATGCGCTCGGCCAGCATGGCCTGGAAGTGTGGGCAACTGGGCAGGTCCTCGTGTTCGCAGTCCAGCGCGCAGTCGATGAGCTCGAGCGAGGCCTGGGCCTCGGCGATGCGGCGGGCGAGCTCAGCCCGCTGACGCACCAGGATGCCGCGCCGTTCCGCGGGATCGGACGTCGTGATCATCTCGCGAACGTCGTCCAGGCTGAATCCGGCCTCCTTGGCGCGCAGGATCGCCGCCACGCGATAGAGATCGTCGGTGCCGTATCGGCGCCGGTCCCCGCCGATACGGGCCGGCGCGAGCAGGCCCATCGCCTCCCAGTGCCGCAGGACGTGCGTGGCCAGGCCGAACCGGGCCGCGATGTCCCCGATGCTCATCATGACACTTGACTTCATGTCGACATTAAGTCGCATGCTGGCTGCCATGTCCAAATCGACGACGACATCTGATCACATGGAATCGCTCATCCGGATGCTGGACGCGGCCGACGCCCTGCCGGGTGCTGCCGCGCTGCGTGCCAGGTCCTATGAACTGCTCGACCTTCCGGCCGGCGCGGGCGTGGTGGACGTAGGCTGCGGCGCCGGCCGGGCGGTGGCCGACCTGTCGGAACGGGGTGCGCGGGCCATCGGTGTGGACCTCAGCGAGCAGATGATCGCGGCGGCCCGCCACCGCCGGCCGGACGCCGACTTCCGCCTGGGTGACGCCTGCGATCTGCCGATCGAGGACGGCACAGTGGCCGGGTACCGGGCGGACAAGGTCTTCCACGACCTCTCCGACGCGGGGAGAGCGCTGGCGGAGGCCATGCGAGTGCTCGTGCCCGGCGGGCGGATCGTCCTCGTCGGCCAGGACTGGGACGCCTTCCTCATCGACTCCGACGACCCGGCGCTCACGCGCACCATCGTGCACGCCCGCGCCGACCAGACGGCCAACCCCCGCGCCGCCCGCCGCTACCGCAATCTGCTGCTCGACGCCGGGTTCGAGGACGTCGCCGTGGAAATCCACACCGGCGTCTTCACCGATGCCACCATGCTCCCCATGCTCACCGGGATTGCCGAGGCCGCCCGCGTCGGGGGAGCCATCACCGCCGAACAGGAGTCGGCCTGGGCTGCTGAGCAGAGCGAGCGCGCCCGGGCCGGCCGCATGTTCCTGGCCCTGCCGATCTTCGTGGCTTCTGCCCGACGGCCCTGAGCTCGCGGCAGTTCGGCCGGTCGGCCGCCCGTCTTCGACCGCGAGACACATCTTCCTCCGGCTCCGTTCGATGAGCCAAACGAAGGCTTGGGCGGCGGCCAGCAGCCCGAACAGCCCGGCGGCTATCAGGCAGGTGATCCGCCTGGACCACCCCGAGCAGGCCGAATCATCCGGCCGCCTCGGCCGGAGCGGTCACCGTGGTGCAGCGGGTCCAGCTTCGCGCCTCCGCCTCTGCCGGGTGGGCGAGCACGGCAGGCTCGGGTGACGGTTCGCCGTCGAGGTCGTGGTGGGTGCAGTAGGCGTCGTTGAAGACGGTGTCGAAATAGCGCTGCGGCCCGTCGGGGAAGATTGCCGCGATCTTGGTGTCGGGATGTTCGGTTCTGGCGAGCCAGGAGGCGACCAGCGCGACGGCGCCCACGCTCCAGCCACCGGTGGCGTAACGCCCGGCCGCCAGGCGGCGGCAGGCCCATACCGCCTCGGCGGGCGCCACCCAGTGGACCTCGCTGAAGTCCTGGTAGCGGACGTTGCGCGGGTAGATGCTGCTGCCCAGGCCGCGCATCAGACGGGGGCGGGCGGGCTGGCCGAAGATGGTCGAGCCGATCGTGTCCACGCCGACCAGACGTACTCCGGGGCTGAGCCGCCGGAGCGTCCGGTAGATGCCCGCGCTGTGCCCGCCGGTGCCGACGCTGCACACCAGCACGTCCACCTGGCCGAGCTGCTCTACCAGCTCGCGCGCGAGCATGTCGTAGGCGCCCACGTTGTCCGGGTTGTGGTACTGGTCCGGGCAGTAGGAGCCCGGATGCTCGGCGAGGAGCGCGCGGACGCGTTCTCGTCTGGCCTCTTGCCAGCCACCGGTGGGGTGCGGGTCTGCGACGGTCTCGACGCGTGTCCCGTACGCGCTGAGCAGCCGGTGCATGATCTGCTCCATGCCGGGGTCGCTGACCAGGATGACCGGATGCCCGTAGGCGATCCCGGCCAGGGCAAGGCCGAGGCCCAGTGTGCCGCTGGTGGACTCGATGATCGTGGCTCCTCGGCGCAGCTCGCCGCGGCAGCGGGCCTGACCGATCATGTGCAGCGCCGGGCGGTCCTTGATGCCGCCGGGGTTGTGGCCTTCGAGCTTGGCCCAGAAGCCGCGCCCGTGCCCGCCCCACAGCTCGGGAATCCACAGCACGGGCGTACCGCCGGCGAGGGCGGCAAGAGACGAACGGCCGGCCCACATGCGGGCAGGCTGACGCTGATGAATGGTGTTCATGGTGATGGGTCCTCGCCACAGTCACAGGTGTCAGGGTGTACGGCAGGCGCGGCCGAACCGGCGCACGCCGGGCGCGGCTATACCCGTGACACGCAGACGGCTGTGAGCAGGGCGGCCCCCGACCGCGGCGCACCGGCCGACGACCGAGAAACGGGGAAGTCTTCCTGACCCGGTGGAGTGGTGCCGCTCGGTCTCGATCCGGAGGGGAGGGTCATCACCGGGGCGGACTGGGTGGTGGGCTTCTCACACGACGCCGCGTGGTGGTCGTCGTCATC
Organism: Nonomuraea sp. NPDC049695; assembly: GCF_040674955.1. NCBI lineage: Bacteria > Bacillati > Actinomycetota > Actinomycetes > Streptosporangiales > Streptosporangiaceae > Nonomuraea > Nonomuraea sp. NPDC049695. Next base: position 9,421 of record NZ_JBFANV010000060.1, read on the forward strand.
TCCGGGATCCACCGGCACGCTGGAGTCATGAGCGACGCGGTGTTGGTGGCCACTGGGCAGGCCGCCATGCGCGTGCGGCCCGAAACCGCAGAGCAGGAGATGGAATGTGACGGTGATCGCAAGCACCATGAGCCACCAGCTGCTTTCGCGGCTCGTGGGATGCATGATGCGGATCACAGGGAGCAGCGTATCTCACGCTATGTATATCTATAGTCTGCTCTGTGTAATCACTTTTTGCATATGAGACGCGGTTCGGCGTCATAGACCGTGTGGAAGCGCTGCTTGCGCACGACCTTCCCGTTCTGCTTGAAGATGCGCCACACGTCGATGGCGAAGCCTTCCGCGCCGTCCATGGGGATGCACTCAGGGTCGGAGTCGGTGAGGGTTCGAATGGGTTTGACGTTGTAGCGCTCGGAGCTTTGCGATTCGATGTCGTATCGCTTGGTGCTCCAGAACTGCACGGTGACGGAGGTGTCCGTGTACGACGCCTTGATCAGCACGCCATAGGGGGAGTCGTTGCGCCAACGGAAATCCGGCTGGGGATAGGAGACCGTGGACTCCCGCCCGGCCGGGTAGCGAGAGATGTAGTACTGGTGTGCCCTGTGCTGGACGTCCTGCAAGCCGCCGAAGAAGACCGCGTTGAACATGGTGGTGGCGAACTGCGACACCCCGCCGCCGACGTCGTTGACGAATCGGTTGTTGAGGATCATCGGCGCCTCGACGAAGCCGCGGGCCTTATCTCGCTTGCCGACCACGCCGTTGAGCGAGAACGTCTCGCCGGGCTGCACCACGTGACCATCCACGATGTCGGCGATGCGGTGGATGTTGGTCACGCGGGGAGCGCAGCACGGGTACTTGGTGGTGTACGAGCTGACCCGCTCCTTGACGCCGAACTTCGTTGCCTCGGCCGTGGTCACGCGCGGCTCGCGCTTGGCGACGGGCAGCTCGACCCGGTGGCTCCCCGCCGCCACCGCCTTGGAGATCGCCGGGCCCAACGCCTTCATGTCGGCGCCCCGGCCGGCGCGGGCGGGGATGACCCTCGGCCTGCCATTGACGATCTTGAAGGACGCGTCTTTCGGTGGGCTCGCCACCAGCGCCTTGGCCACATTTGAGGCGATCTTGGAGGTGTCGACAGACGGACGCAGTCCGCCGTTGCCGTCGGAGACGAAGCGCAGTCCGGCGGCCAGTTGCTCCCGGGACACGGTGGCCTGCTCGCCGCCGCTGGTGATAGTGAGCGGGGCGGCGATTGCGGTGCGGGCGGTGGTCGCGGCGACGCGCCGGACTTCGCCCGCGGTGAGAGTGGGGGGCGTCAGCCGGACATCCAGTTCGACCGAGGTACGACCGGCTTCGAATGCCGCCCGCACTGCTCCGGCCGCACCGTTGAGATCCAGCGTGCTTCCGGGCTTCGGCAGCACCATCCGTGGTTCCAGCCCTTGGTAGCTGATGCCACCCTCTGCCACCTTCGTGGTGACACTTTTGGCCAGGTCGGCGAGTCCGGAGCGGAGCCGTTGCCCGTCCAGTGTGATCTTGGGTGCGATCTGGCGGCTGCCGAAGAGGGAGCGGGCGATGCCCGTAGGAGTGATAGCGTCGGCGATCGCCGCCTCGACGGTGGCCCGGGTGTCGACGCGGAGCCCGAGTTCGGCAGGTGTGACCTGCTCGCGCTTGTTCGCGGCGATCACCGTCAGGGGCTGCTCCAGCCGCCTGCCCAGCTCCTTCTCGAGGCGCGCACGGGCGGTCTCCGGAGGGAGCCCGCCGATGTCCACGCCTGCCACCCGCGTGCCCGGAGGAACCTTCCCGGCCAACGCGATCGCTGGCACCGCATAGGCGAGCACCACGACGAGGACGACGGCGGCCGGAATGAGCGTACGCCGCGAGCGCAGCACACTCATGCCCGCACGGGGCGGAAGGCGACGGTTAGGCCGTCGCGTGCTCATGAAGCCGCAGGGCGGAAGACCACAGTGAAGTCGTCACCGCCGTTCCGGGACTCGTAGACCGTGCCGTCCTCGGTGGTGGCCAGCAATCGGTTGCCGTCAACGGCGGCGAACGCGGTGGCCTGGCCTGGTAGCGCGCCGCGCGCCTGCCAGGTACGTCCGGCGTCCTTGCTGGTGCGCACCCGGCCGTCGGCGTCGGTGCCCACCAGCACTCCCTCGGAAGGCGAGTCGACGTGGCTGAGCAGCGGCGCATCTTCGACATCTGCGAAGCCGGTGCCGCCGTCCGTGCTGACCCGCAGGCCGCCCTGCGTGGTCGCGTAGACGCGGTTCGGCTCGGCGGCGCTCGCGGCCAGGTCGATGACGTCCTCTGCGGCTCCTGGCGTCCACGTTCTGCCGCCATCGATGCTCGACCTCACCCGCCTCGTCTGGCTGTCATAGGCGTAGAGCTTGTCTCCTGCGGGCTGTAGGGCATGAAAATCGGCGGTACCGCCTTCGGACACGGTGGTCCATGTACGGCCCGCGTCGGTGCTGCGGATGAGGCCCAGGTGCGGACTGCCGGCCTGCGGATCGCCGGGATGGCCACTGGCCAGGAATGTTCCTGGCCCCGTGACGGTGAACCCCATGTGGTCTTGGATCCGGCCCGCCACCCGCTCGGCGGTCTCCATCGACTTGACCTTGAACAGCCCGAAGTGGCCCGCGATGTAGACGGCTCCATCGGCCGGGTCGACGCCGAGACCGTGAACGTGGCCGATCCCCGGATCGTCAGGGCCAGGAGCCGCGGAAGGCTGGGACTGCCCACATCCCGACGCCGTGAATGCCAAGGTGGCGAGGGTCGCGGCTGCGGCGAGAAGTCGGGGATGGCGCATAGCGCGGAGTCTACTAGTCGTTATAGTAGCTGGTGGCATCTGTGCAGCGACGGCGAAGAAACCAAAGTGATCTTCGCTCTGTCAGATACGCGACAGTTCGTAGACTGGCCGGGTGCCGAAGCTGTGGAACGAGACGATCGAGGCGCACCGCCGTACCGTGCATGACGCGATCCTGGACGCCACCGTCGAGCTGGTGCGGGAACGTGGGCTGCTGGCGGTGACGATGTCGCAGATCGCCGAGAAGACCGGCATCGGCCGCGCGACGCTCTACAAGTACTTCCCCGACGTCGAGGCGATCCTGCTGGCCTGGCACGGTCGCATGGTCGCCGCACACCTGGAGCACCTCGCCCAAGCCGCTCAGGGCGAGAGCAAGGTCGGACGGCGGCTCGAGACCATGCTGGAGACGTACGCTCTGATGCACCAGCGAATGGCACGGCACGGATTCGCCCCCGATCTCGTCGCGCTCCTGCACCGATCCGAGGACGTCGGCCAGGCCCAGCAGCAGTTGCATGCCATGCTGCGCGACGCGCTGGCCGACGCCGCCCGGGCCGGTCAGATCCGTGCGGACGTGCCGGCGGACGAACTGGCCATGTTCTGCCTGCATGCTCTGCAGGCGGCCACCACCCTGCCCTCCGAGGACGCCGTCCAGCGGCTCGTCGCGCTCACCTTGGCAGGGCTGAGAGAGAGCTGAGCCGAGACAGGCGAGCCACGACGGCTTCCATCTGGCGGTCGCGGATCTTCAGCGGGCCCTGGAGGAGGCACGGCGGCGCCGGAGGTGGGCGGCGACGAGAACCCCTTTCGCCAGGACCATCACCAGGACGATCCCCAGCACGGCGTCCGCGCCCAAGCCCGCCCAGTGCGGGACCGTCAGCACGCCGGCGGCCAGCCCCACATGCAGGGCAACGGCCAGGACGGCGGCCGATGTCAGCACGAGTGCGGTGTGGCGCCTCCTGCCTGGTGGGGCGGGAACGTCGCCGGTGGTTCCGTCGGGGCCGTGCCAGTCCACAGTCAGGTCGTCGCGGCGGCCCATTCTGGCGATGTTCCTGGTGAGAAGGGCTTTGATGCGCTGCAGCCGTTCCTCGTCCACGGCCTCGACGTGCAGCGTCAATGCCTCCGGGGTGGCACGTAGGGTGCAGGTGCCCCAGTCGAGGCTGATGGTTCCATCCGTCTCCGACCACTCGGCCTCGACGTTCCTGGGCCGCTCGCCGCCCATGTGGGGGCCGCGGTTGGCGTGGGTGGGGAAGCCGTGGCCCATCTGGCCGGCGTGGCGGCATAGCTGGACGAGGTAGCGGCTGGCCCGGTCGGTTGTGATGTGCGCTTCGGCGGTCGGCATCGCGGTCCTTTCGAGTGGTCAGATTCTGGTGAGGGCGGCGAGCCAGGCCAGGACACCGTCGGGGATGGCGGTGTTGTCGATGGTGGCGGCCTGGATCGAGTCGAGCTTCCAACCGTCGGCGAACGCGTCCGCGATCTCCTCCCGCGTGACGCGTCGCGGCCCGTACTGGCCTTCGCCGGGCTGCTGATCGCTGAAGCACAGGAGGAAGAGACGGCCGCCCGGCCTGACGACTGAGCGCAGACTCTCCACGTACAGGGGCCGTTCCTCGTCGCCGAAGATGTGGAAAACCAGGGAGTCCAGCACGGTGTCGAAGGACTCGCCGAGCTCGGCCAGCCTCAGCACGTCGTGTCGAAGAAAACGCACGGTGAGTCCCCGTTCGCGCGCCTTTTCCCCGGCGCGATCGATCGCTTTGGGGGCCAGATCGACACCCGTGGCGTCCAGGCCCAGTGCGGCGCACATGAGGGCGTGCTCGCCGGTGCCGCAGCCGACGTCCAGGACCTGACCCTGGATGGCGCCGGCCTGGGCGAGGTCGAGGAACGCCGGTTGCGGGCGGCCGATGTCCCAGGGGAGCGGGCCGCTGTAGAGCTCCTCCTGCGGCCCGTGTGGCGTATCAGTCATGGGCATGTCGTTTCATCTCTCTCATGAGCATCGTGTATTTGATATATACACTATGTCTCGCAAAATCATAGAGTCTTGACGAGGAGTCCACACCGCATGAGCACTCTTGAAGTCCCGGGCGCCCACCTCTACTACGAGATCCACGGCAGCGGCCCTCTGATGGTCCTGATCACTGGAGCGCCCGGCGTGGCCGACGTCTACCGAGCGGTCATCCCGCACCTGACCGCGCAGCACACCATCGCCGTCTACGACCGCCGCGGCTTCTCTCGCAGCCACCTCGACGGCCCGCAGGACTACGACCGCCGCTTGGAAACCGACGCCGACGACGTACGGCACCTGATCGAGCACCTGGACGCCGGACCGGCGACCGTCTTCGGCGCCAGCTCCGGGGCCACCGTCGCTCTGGAACTCCTCGCCCGCCACCCGTCCGTCGTGCGCGCGCTCATCCCGTACGAGCCGCCCGCGCTGCGGCTGCTCCCCGACGGCGACACGTGGACGGACTTCTTCTCCGAGGTCTACGACCCTATACCTACGGGAAGGGATCGAGCCGGCGATGAAGACGTTCCGAGAGCGGACGTTCGCGCCATCGGATCACCAGCACATGGCCCGCGCCCCCAGGAACGACGCCAATGCCGCCTACTGGTTCGAGCACGAGCTACGCCAGTACCCGCCCGCCGCCCTGGATCTCGCCGCACTCGCCCCGCACGCCGACCGCGTCATCCCCGCGGCCGGCCGCCGATCCCAGGGGCGCCCGTGCTACGAGGCGACCATGGAGCTGGGCAGGCGCCTGGTCAGGGACGTGGTCGAGCTACCCGGCGGGCACATCGGCTTCATCACCGACGCCCCCGCGTTCGCCGCAGAGCTCATGGGCACCCTCGCCCACGTCGCACCCTAAGCCGAGAGACGGCTCAGAGGATCCCCGGCTCGTCCGAGCAACGTACCCCTGCACGATTTTCGCCATGAACAGATTTCGTCCAGATGATGGACTCCCACCACAACGGCGCCAGGGCGGCGCGATCGCGACCATGCGCGTCAGGTGTACTGGTAGCCGAGGAGGGTCATCATGCCGGATTCGGCGTGGTAGATGTTGTGACAGTGGATCATCCAGAGCCCCGGATTGTCCGCGTCGAACTCCACATCCAGGCTGCCGTTCGGCAGGACGATGGCGGTGTCCTTGCGGATGCCACCATCCGCCAGGGCGAACGTGTGGCCGTGCAGGTGCATGGGGTGCCACATCGTGGTCCGGTTGACGAACGACAGCCTGACGCGTTCGCCTGACCGCACCGGGTAGATCGTTTTGGGGTCGTATTTCTTGCCGTTGATCGCCCAGTCGTAGGCCATCATGCTGCCGGTGAGTTCCAGCCTTATGGTGCGGTCCGGCTTCTTGGGTGCCAGCCGTACCTGGTCGGCGGGGCGGAGCTTGGCGTAGCGGACGACGTCGCCGTCCAACTCGCGAGGGCGCAGGCCCGCCTTGGGCGCCGACGCGCCGCCACTGGTACGGATCAGGCCACGGGCCAGAGCATTCTTAGCTTCGGCCAGCGCAACGAGCGGGAAGACGCCGTCTTTGAGGGTGACCAGCACGTCGTAGCGTTCCCCCATGCCGATCAGCAGCGCGTCGGTCTCGGCGTGCTGCACGGGAAAGCCGTCGGTATGAGTCACGATCATCCGGTGCCCGGCCAGGGCCACGCGGAAGGCGGTGTCGCCGCCCGCGTTGATGATCCGGATGCGCAGCCGCGTACCCGGCTTGGCGCGGAAGGTCTCGGGGGTGGCGGCGATGCGCCCGTTGAGCAGGAAGTGCGGATAATGCACATCACCCGCGTCACCGCCTAGCAGCAGACTGGTGGCGCCCATGAGCATGTGCTTTGGCGGGCCGTTGGAGGGGGCAGGCGTGGCGCCGTGGTCCATACCCGGCATGGTGGTGGCCGTACCGGCGCCGTGATCCATGCCCATGCTCATACCGCGGGACAGCTCTGCCAGCACCTCGTCGGGCGTGCCGGTGACCCCGTCCAGCCAGTCGTCGAGCACCACGATCCACTCGGCGTCGTAACCCAGCGGCTCCCGGGGGTCCTCCACGATCAGCGGTGCGTACAGGCCACGGTCCAACTGTGTCCCGGAGTGGGGGTGGAACCAGTAGGTGCCAGGATCGGGCGCGGTGAATTCGTAGACGAACTCGGCCCCTGCGGCGACGGGCTCCTGTGTCACCCCAGGCACGCCGTCGGCATTGTTGCGCAGTGCCAGGCCGTGCCAGTGGATGCTGGTGTCCCGGGGCAGCTGGTTGGTCAGGCGGGCGCGGATCACCTCGCCGGCCCGCACCCGGATCGGGGCACCGGGGATCCTGCCGTCATATGCCCAAGTGCGTACGGATATGCCGCCGAGGTCCACCCGGCTCTCCGTGGCGGTCAGACGGAAGTCGCGGACCGCCCCTGTGCGGCGAGCCCGTTCCGCGGCCCGCACCTGCTCGCTGGTCGGCGTGATGAACGCAGGAACGGCGGGGGACTTGTCGGCGCAAGCGGTGAGAGTGGCCCCGCCCAGGACGCCGAGTCCGGCCCGGAGCAGGGTGCGTCGATCGATCTGCATGGTTGTTGCCTCGCTGAAGGTCGTACTCACGGTTGGACAGCGGGCGGACCCAAGACTGGGGCGCGCAGGACCCAGAGGTCCGCATCCGGTGTCTAGGTCCGCAGTACGACCGTTCGCGTCAGGAGGAGCGCGGCAGGCGGCCCGCGAAGCGATCCGGCGACGAGCCGGCGCAGGCGTGAACGATGCCTGGACTGAGCGTCGAACAGGCTCGCCAGATGCAGCAACGGCAGCGCGAGCAGGATCAGCGTCGCCAGGATGGCCAGGCAGACAGAGGCGATGTCGTGGTTTTCGCTCGGCGCTTCACCACCCTGGTGGGATGCAGAGTGGCCGCCCTCGGCATGGATCGTGCCGGCGGCCACAGGCATGGGCGCATCGTGGCCGTCGAGGTGGCCAAGAGTGTGCATAGCGGCGAGGCCCAGTGCGAGGAGTACGGCGAGCAGCAGCGTTGGCAGCAGGTCCGCCACCCGCCTGTCTCTTCTCGGCCTCACGCCCAGAGCATACGCCACGTTCACTATGACCCATCGTAGTGTCGAAGAGGCGGCAGTATCACAGCTCGCCGACCACGGCTTGCGTTCCGTAGCGTTGATCCAGCTTGCCGATCTTCCAGTAGACGCTAGGCATCACCAGGCGAGGCCGGGGCGGCGGCCCCGCCGGAGAGGTCTGGCATCGAGTAGGCCCATCCGAGCCTGGAAGCGGATGATCAAGTTCGGCGGGTCGAAGGATACTACGGTCGCTCGTAGTTTCCCGACTATCCTGCGCGGGCTCGGTCGGTCCTTTTCGGATGCGGCACAAATGGCACACTTCGGTTTGTCCGAAAGTTACCCCTAAGGGGTACTTGACGGAATGCAGCGGCTGGAGGGACCGTAGACGGGACGGCTGTACCCCCCAGAGGTATGAAGGGTCTACGCCATGATCCGCTCCTCACTCCCTATCGTCCTGATCGCCGCTGTCGCCGGATGCGGGTCCGGCCAAGCCCAGAGTGATCTCCTCCAACGAGTCAAGACCGCAGGCGTCATCCGGGTGGCGCAGACCCAGGCCAACCCGCCCTGGAACTTCCTGGAGAACGGCAAGCCCGTCGGCTATGACGTGGACGTGGCCAACGAACTGGCCAAACGGCTCGGGATCGCCAAGGTCGAATTCGTCCCTTCGAACTTCCAGAGCTTCATCGCCGGGGTCCAGGCGGGGAGGTTCGACGCGGTGATCTCGGGCCAGACCATCACCGAGGAGCGGAAGAAGCAGGTCGACTTCTCCCGCCCCTACGAGGTCAACGGCATTTCGATCTTCGTTGCGGCCGGGTCGGGCATCGGCGGTCTGGCCGACCTGAACGGCAAGAAGGTGGCGGTCACCGCGGGCACGACCCAGGCCGCGTTCGCCAAGAAGTCGATCCCGGGCGCCGACATCAAGACCTACGACAACGCCACGCTGGGCCTGACCGAGGTGGCCAGGAGCAGGGCAGACGCCGCGCTGGTCTCCCGCTTCCAGGGCGCCTTCCTGGCTCAGAAGAACGCCCTCACGGTGAAGCCGGCGGGTCCGCTGCTGGAGTCCGAAGTCAACGGCATCTCCTTCGCCAAGGGCTCGGCCACCTTCAAGCAGGCCGTGGACAAGGCCCTGGGCGACATGATCTCCGACGGGACGCTGAGCGCGATCTCGAAGAAGTGGCTCGGCGGCCTCGACATGGCCGAACAGCTCAAGGGGGTCTGATGGACCTCCTGATCGACTTCCTGCCCGACCTGCTCACCGGTCTCGGCGTCACGATCGTGCTGGGCGTGGTCTCGTTCATCCTCGGGAGCGTGGTGGGCGCCCTGGTGACGCTCGCCCGCATCTCGTCCAGCCGCGCGCTGCGGGCACTGGCCGCCGCCTACGTGTCGGTGTTCCGGGGAACGCCACTGCTCATCCAGATCATGATCATCTACTTCGGGCTGCCGCAGCTCGGCCTCGAGATCCCGCCCATTCCCTCCGCGATCATCGCCTTCACCCTGTTCAGCGCCGCGTACCTGAGCGAGAACTTCCGTGCCGGGGTGCTCGGCGTGGACCGCGGCCAGTGGGAGGCAGCGGCCTCGATGGCCATGCCGTACGGGAAGACCCTGCGCCGGATCATCTTCCCGCAGGCGATCAGGATCGCGACCCCCGCCGTGGGGAGCAGGTTCGTCGCGCTGATGAAGGACACCTCGCTCGCCTCGGCGGTCACCGTCGTCGAACTGACCCGGGTGGCCGAGGGCATCGGCACCTCGACCTTCCGCTACATGGAGGCACTGCTGCTGGTCGGGTTCCTGTACTGGCTGGTCAACACGCTGCTGCAGGTCGGCCAGCAGGCGCTGGAACGGCGGATGAGGAGGGCGTACGCATGATCGTCAGCGTTCGCGGCTTGCGGAAGCGCTTCGGGGACCTGGAGGTGCTCAAGGGCGTCGACCTCGACGTGGAGCGGGGCGAGGTGGTCGTGGTCATGGGTCCGTCCGGCTCCGGCAAGACCACGCTGATCCGCTGCCTGAACCTGCTCGAGGAGCCGGAGGCCGGCACGGTCAGCGTCTGCGGCACCGAGCTGGCCTGCGGCGGGCGCCACCCGGCCGGGCAGGTTCGGCAGCTGCGTCGCCGTACTGCCATGGTCTTCCAGCAGTTCAACCTGTTCCCGCACCTGACTGCCCTGCAGAACGTCATGGAAGGTCCGGTTTCCGTACGTCGGGTCCCGCGCGCCCAGGCGGCAGCCCGAGGGCGGGAACTGCTGGCCCGGGTAGGGCTGGCGGACAAGTGCGACTGCTATCCGGCGAAGCTGTCGGGCGGGCAGAAGCAGCGGGTCGCGATCGCCCGGGCGCTGGCCATGGAGCCCGAGGTGATCCTGTTCGACGAGCCGACCTCGGCGCTCGACCCCGAGTTGCACGCGGAGGTGCTCCAGGTGATGCGCGAGCTCGCGCGAGAAGGGATGACGATGGTGGTGGTGACGCACGAGACCGCGTTCGCTCGGGAGGTGGCCGACCGGGTCGTGTTCATGGACGGTGGCACGGTGATCGAGGAAGGGCCGCCATCGCGGTTCTTCACCACGCCCGATCATCCGCGGGTCCGGGCCTTCCTGCGGCTGGTGGCATCATGATCGATGTCGCGGCGGCCCGGGCCCTGACGCCCGGTGCCGGAAAGGTCGCTCATTTCAACAACGCGGGGTCCGCGTTGCCGTCGAGCGGTGTGCTGTCCACCGTGATCGACCACTTGCGGCTGGAAGCGGAAATAGGCGGATACGAGGCGGCAGCGAAGGCCGCCGATCGGCTCGCCGAGGTCTACGCCTCGGCGGCCCGCCTGCTGAACTGCGCCCCGGACGAAGTCGCCCTCGTCGACAGCGCGACCCGCGCGTGGGACCTGGCCTTCTACGCGGTGCCGTGGCAGGCCGGCGACCGCATCCTCACCAGCAAGGCGGAGTACGCCAGCAACTTCATCGCCTACCTCCAGGTCGCCGAGCGCTTCGGGGTACAGGTGGACGTGGTGCCCAACGACGGGCTCGGCCAGATCTCCGTCGACGCGCTGCGCCGGATGGCCGATGAACGCGTACGACTGATCTCGCTCACGCACATCCCGACCAACGGCGGCCTGGTCAACCCGGCGGCCGAGGTGGGCAAAGTGGCCGCGGAGGCCGGCGCGCTGTTCCTGCTGGACGCCTGCCAGTCGGTCGGCCAGCTCCCGATCGACGTCGAGCTGATCGGCTGCGACCTGCTGTCAACCACCGGCCGCAAGTACCTGCGTGCCCCACGCGGCACAGGCCTGCTCTACGTGCGCCAGACGGCGCTCGACCGGCTCGACCCGCCCTTCCTGGACCTGCACGGCGCCCGCTGGGTGGCGCCTTCGCGCTTCGAGGTGCAGCCGGGCGCGCGGCGCTTCGAGAACTGGGAGTACGGTGTCGCCGCACGACTCGGCCTCGGCGCGGCCATCGACGAGGCGCTCGGCTGGGGGCTCGAGAACATCCGGGATCGGGTCTACGCGCTGGCGGACCACCTGCGGGAGCGGCTGACGGAACTCCCCGGCTGCCAGGTGCGCGACCAAGGAGCCGAGCGGTGCGGCATCGTCACCTTCACCCTGGACGGCACGCCCGCGGACGAGGTCCAGGCGCGACTGGCCGCTCAGTCGATCAACGTCAGCGTTTCGCGCACGCCGTCGACGCGGCTCGACATGACGGACCGCGGCCTGGGAGAGCTGGTACGCGCCTCTGTGCACTACTACAACACGGAGGAGGAAATCGCCCAGGTCTGTGCAGCCTTGCACCAATGGTGAGCGCTATCCATAGAAGGATTGCGAGTCTGTGACAGTTTGTGCGCGACATGCGTCACGGCGTGGTGACTCGCCACCGGCCGGCCTGGGGGTGACTGGAAGCCGGCCTCGGCCGCACAGATCTTCGTAGAGACGACCCTGATCAGCGTACGGAGAGGAAGCTCAGGAAGTCCGCTTGACATCAGCGCTCGAGGTCACCAGCCTAGTTCGGCGCAGCCGGCCTGGTCGGAGGGTTCGACCTGCAGAGTGGCGTGGGCAATCCCATGGCGCCGGCGCTCATCGGCGTGAACATCAAGGACGACAAGGCGGTCAAGTACAACGACCTGCAGCAGGCGATCACCAAGGTGCGCGATGGGCGCCAGCCTGCGCTGGGCCTGGCGCACCCTCACCTCGATGCGGACCGCGCTGGTGCTGCTGTTGCTGCTCGCACTCGCCTCGCTGCCCGGGTCTCTGGTCCCGCAGCACGGGGTCTCCGATGCGATGGCGGCCCAGCACTACGCCGACAACCCGCAACTGGCGACCTGGCTGGACCGTCTGTGGCTGTACGGCGTCTTCCGGGCGCCCTGGCTCGCCGCCGTTTATCTGCTGCTGTTCACGTCCTTGATCGGATGCGTGATTCCCCGCACCTGGGCGCACCTGCGCGAGCTGCGGCGCCGGCCGCCCGCGCCGCCTCGGCATCTGGCCGGGCTGCCGCACCACGCCGAGATCTCCGCTTTGTGCTGCATCTGATCCGCCGCGGCAGACGCGCGTGCGCCGCGCATCTGCCGCCCCTGCTGTCAGCGAGCCTCAGCAGCAGCCTGCGGAAGCCTGGCTCTGCCCGGCATCCGGGCCGGCCATGTTCTCCTGGTCGGCCGGCATGCAGCAGGCCGAGTCGGTCTGCTTTGTCAGGATGTCGGCCTCGGCCTTGACCACGTACACCTCCCACGGCTCGGCACCGGGGCCGTGCACCCAGACCTTGTCCTGGAGGGCGTAGCAGCAGGAGGTGTCGTTCTCCTCGAAAGTGGCCAGACCGGCGTCCTTGAGCCGCTGGGTGGCGGCAATCACCTGGGCGGTCTCCTCGACCTCGACACCGAGGTGGTCCATACGGGTCGGCTCGCCCTCCTTGCCCTCGATGAGCACCAGCTTGAGCGGGGGTTCGGCGATGGCGAAGTTGGCGTAGCCGGGGCGGCGCTTGGCCGGTTCGGTGCCGAACAGCTTGGAGTAGAAGGTGATCGAGCTCTCCAGGTCGGCGACACGCAGGGCGAGCTGGACGCGAGACATGACGATCTCCCATCGCGTTGTTTCGACGGATATCTAAGTAGTGCCGAGTTTGCGCCGCTGCTTAGGAACCTGTCAAATTAGAGATATGTCGAAGCAGGAGCTGCCGGTGCTCGCCTCCGGATGCTGCACCCCGCTGATCGCCGAGCCGATCGCTGAGGACGAGGCCGCCGAGATGGCCCGCGTGTTCAAGGCGCTCGGCGACCCGATCCGGTTGCGGCTGCTCTCCCTGATCGGCGCGCACGAGAGTGGCCGTCAGGTCGGCGACGGGGTGTGCGTGTGCGAGTTGACCGGCGCGTTCGCGGTGACCGCGCCGACGATCTCGCACCACCTCAAAGTGCTGCGCGAGGCCGGTCTGATCGACAGTCAGCGGCGCGGCACCTGGGTCTACTACTGGATCATCCCGGCCACGCTGCAGCGCCTGACGGGCGTACTGGCCCTGCCCGAGACGCTTGTCGTGGACGTGCGGTGAACCTGGCACGCCGAGTGCTGGCCGAGTTCGCCGGCACCGCCGCTCTGGTGGCTGTGGTGGTCGGCTCCGGCATCATGGCAACCGATCTTTCGCGTGACGTCGGCGTACAGCTGCTGGCCAACAGCCTGGCCACGGCCGCGGGCCTGGCGGTGCTCATCGTGATCCTTGGACCCGTGTCCGGCGCGCACTTCAATCCGGTCGTCTCCGTGGCGGCCTGGATACTCACCCGACGTGACGCTGCCCCGGCGGTGCGCGGACGGGAGGTGGCGGCCTACGTGCCCGCCCAGGTCGCCGGAGCCATCGCGGGGGCCGTGCTGGCGAACGCCATGTTCGCGCTCCCGGCTGTTCAGGTTTCGGCCCATGACCGGTCGGGACCGCACCTGCTGCTGGGTGAGGTGGTGGCCACTGCGGGGCTCATCGTGGTCATCTTCGCATTGGCCCGACAGGGCCGCGCCGCGCTCGCCCCGGTCGCCGTCGGTGGCTACATCGGCGCCGCCTACTGGTTCACCAGCAGTACGAGCTTCGCCAACCCTGCCGTCACCCTGGGGCGGGCCTTCACCGACACCTTCGCCGGGATCGCCCCCGCTTCGGCGCCCGGTTTCATCGCCGCCCAGCTGGCCGGTGCCGCGCTCGGCGGCCTGCTGCTGGTCGTGCTCTACCCGGACAACCCGCAGCCCGGTGCGGAGCCCCGCCCTGGCTCCACTGACCATGCCGCCGCCGGTCAGCCTCGATAGGAGAAACCTGTGTCCGATCAGATGGATGTGCCGCCGCAGGTGTTGTTCGTGTGCGTGCACAACGCGGGCCGCTCTCAGATGGCCGCCGCCTTCCTCACCCACCTGGCCGGCGATCGGGTACGCGTGCGCTCGGCCGGCTCCGCGCCCGCCGATGAGGTGAACCCGGCCGTGGTGGAGGCGATGGCAGAGATCGGCATCGACATCTCCGCCGAGATCCCCAAGGTGCTCACGATCGATGCCGTCCAGGCCAGCGACGTCGTCATCACCATGGGCTGCGGCGATGCCTGCCCCATCTTTCCCGGCAAACGGTACGAGGACTGGGTGCTGGACGACCCGGCCGGGCAGGGCGTCGAGGCCGTTCGGCCCATCCGCGATGCCATCGAGACACGGGTACGCGCGCTGATCGCCGACCTCACTGCCACCTCCACGGACGAGGCGAGGACGTGAGCGTCATCGCGAGCTCGGACGCACCCGCCCGTGGGCCGCTGATCGAGCCCATGACAGCCGAGCACGCCGACCAAGTGCTGGCCATCTACCAGCTCGGCATCGATGAAGGCCAGGCCACCTTCGAGACCATCGCTCCCACTTGGCCCCAGTTCGACGCATCCAAGCTGACCGGCCACCGCCACGTTGCCATCGGCGCGCTCAACGGCGCACCTGGCCAGGTGCTCGGCTGGATCGCCGCATCGGCCGTCTCAGCGCGCAGCGCGTACGCCGGGGTGGTTGAGCATTCGGTCTACGTGCACCCTGGCGCCCGCCGCCGTGGCGTCGGCCTGGCGCTGCTGTGGGCATTGATCGCCTCCACCGAGGCCGCAGGCATCTGGACCATCCAGTCCGGCATCTTCCCCGAGAACACCGCCAGCCTGGCCCTGCACGCCCGCGCCGGATTCCGGATGATCGGCACCCGGGAACGTATCGGCCGCCACCACGGCGTGTGGCGGGACGTGGTGCTGATCGAGCGCCGCAGCCCCATCATCATCTGAACCCGCTCCGCACGGCGCGGCCCTTCCCGCGCCGTCTTTCATCGTCTATCGTCGATTAACGATGAATGGAGAGAAAGGGCCGCTCGACCGGTCCACCGCCGTCACGTACGCCTCCTGGTTCAAGGCCCTGGCCGACGCCACCCGGGTGCAGATCGTCTCCCTGCTGGCCCGCCGCGGCGCGCCGATGAACGTGGGCGAGATCGTGGAGGCCGTCGAGGTCGGCCAGTCCACCGTCTCGGCCCACCTGAAGATCCTTTCCGAAGTGGGGTTCGTGCTGGTCGACCGCGTCGGCACCGCCGCCTTCTACCGGATCAACACCGCGTGCGTGGAGTGCTTCCCCAGCGCCGCCGATCTCGTCATGGGCCGCCCCGCCCCCACCCCGCCCACCTGTACCACCACGTCAGGAGCAGGCCGATGACCGAGCCCGACGACCGTCGCGAGGCCACCATCCAGCGCTACTCAGGCCTGGCCCAGCTGGCCGCGACCGGCGGAACGCCGGTGGACCGCGGGGCCGACACCTCCACCGACGGTTGCTTCGGCTCCGCCGCCTACAGCGAAACCGACGTGCCGGAGGCGGCCTTGCGCGCCAGCCTGGGCTGCGGCAACCCGCTCGCCGTCGCCGACCTGCGCCCCGGTGAGGCGGTCCTCGACCTCGGCTCCGGCGGCGGCCTGGACGTGCTGCTGTCGGCACGTCGCGTCGGCCCCACCGGCCGCGCCTACGGCCTGGACGCCAGCCCCGACATGCTCGCCCTGGCCCGCGCCAACGCCGCGCAGGCAGGCGCGGACAACGTCGAGTTCCTGTACGGCCACATCGAGGACATCCCACTGCCCGCCGGATCCGTTGACGTCGTCATCTCCAACTGCGTCATCAACCTCTCCCTTGACAAGCCTCGCGTCCTGGCCGAGACCTACCGCGTCCTGGCACCCGGCGGACGGCTCGGCATCAGCGACGTCATCGCGGACGACGGTCTCGACCCCGCTGTGCGTGCCGCCGCCGAGCAGCGGGTCGGCTGCGCCAATGGCACACTGACCGCTCGCGAGTACCAGCGCCTGCTGCAGCTCCTCGGCTTCACCGCCGTCCAGATCACGCTCACCGGCGACGCCGACGACGGCCTGCACTCAGCCATCGTCCAGGCGACCAAGTCGGCGGCTTCAGCAGCCTCGTTGCCGACCGGTACCTGAAACGGCCTGCTCACCCCGACGCCGCGGCTGCCTTTCCGCCGGCAATCGACTTCTCCACACCGATGGCCAGGACGCCGAGGCGTTCCTTCTCCGGTGGGTTGATGCTTCGGATGACCGTCAGGAGTTCTTGGGCCAGGCAAATCTCGTACTCGCACCACCGTGCCACCAAGGGCCGGAACTCCGAACAGACCGCGACCGCTGGATACATCCCCACCACCCTCGACCCGCATGAGGCGGCACTCGCCCTGGTGGCGGTGGCCGAAGGCCTGGCCGCCTACGTGCTCACCGACGTCGCCCTCACTGTCACCGCCCGCGAACGCGTCACGGCCATCGCCGACTCATCATCAGGGCTGGCCGACGCTTCCCGTGTTCATCGTGCGCTTTGAGCGGCGGCCATGACCCCGTGCACGGCCTGGCTGATGCGCGCGGCCGCCTGGTCGGGATCGGGCTGGCCGGCGTCCAGCCAGGCGATGACGGCCTCCAAGGTGAAGGTGGGGATCAGGTTGGCGGCCCAGTCCAGCCACGGGCCTTCGGGGATGCGCCTGGCCAGGTTGCGGCGGGCGACCTCGCGGGATTCGGCGGTGATGGAGTCGATCAGGTCGCGGAAGTCGGGCTCGCGGGCGGCGTAGCGGAACAGCAGCCTGAACCCGTCGGGGTCGGCGGCCGCGGCGCGCACCAGGGCGGGGATGGCGTTGTCGTCGAAGTCGTCGGCACCGGTCGCCTCGCTCAGTCGCAGGCAAGCCCGGTCGAGCACCGCGCGGTACAGGTCGGCCTTGGAGTCGAAGTGCCGATACAGCATCGCCCGGGTCAGCTCGGCCTCGGCGGCGATGTCGTCGAGGCCGGTGGCGGTGTAGCCGGCGCGGGCGAAGGCGCGGGTGGCGGCGTCCAGGATCTGCTCGCGCCGCTCGGCGCGCCGCAGCCGCCGCACCGGCGGGGCCGGGGCGGCGTCGGAGCCGGTGCCGTCTGCTTCGGGATTGCTCATCCCACCTCCACTTGTAGAAGCTAAAGTGTACATGTAGCTTTTTAGACGTCCAAGTATACAAAGTCGCGTCTACTTCATGGAGGCGTCGTGTCCGAACCCGTCCGGCTGCCGTTCCACCAGCCCGGCCCGATGCAGCCGGCGCCGCTGCTGCGCCGCCTGCAGGCCCAAGGCCCGATCCACGCCATCCGCACCGCCGTCGGCGACCCGGCCTGGCTGGTGACCGGCTATGAGGAGGTACGCGCTCTGCTGGATGACGACCGGCTCGGCCGTGCCCATCGCGAGCCTCAACGCGCCTCCCGTACCGGGGAGTCGGCACTGTTCGGTGGTCCGCTGGGCGACTTCGACACCGAGCAGGGCGACCACCGCCGGATGCGCTCGCTGCTGCAGCCGCACTTCTCGCCCAAGCGGATGCGCGCGCTGCGCGGTCGTGTCGAGACGCTCACGGCGAATCTGCTGGACGAGATGGCCGCCGCCGGTCCGCCCGCCGACCTGCACGCCGCGCTCGCCCTGCCGCTGCCGATCGCGGTCATCTGCGAGCTGCTCGGCATCCCGTTCGCCGACCGGGCACGGTTTCGCGCCTGGACGCAGGCTGCCGCCGACATCACTGACCGGGGCCGCTCCGAGCAGGGGCTGGCTCAACTGTTCAACTACGGTCAACAGCTGGTGGCCCGCAACCGCGCCGACGGCGACGCGGACGCCGATGTGATCTCCCGGCTGGCCGCCACCGACGGCGTCAGCGATGACGAGGCCGCCGCGCTGGGCATGACTCTGCTGTTCGCCGGGCACGAGACCACGGTCACCGTGATCGGCAAGGGTGTGCTGTGGCTGCTGACCGCCGCCGGACAGTGGCAGGCGCTGGTCGACGACCTGTCACGGATCGACGCCGCCGTGGAGGAGATCCTGCGCGCGCCCGGCCTGGGTGGCGGCGGCATTCCCCGTTACGCCCGCATCGACCTGGAGATCGCCGGCGTGCCCGTACGGGCAGGGGACCTGGTGCTCCTGGACACCGGCGCGGCCAACCACGACGCGCACGTGTTCGCCGACCCCGACCGTTTCGACCTCGCCCGGCCCGCCGCACCGCATCTGACCTTCGGCCACGGCGCCCACTACTGCATCGGCGCGCCACTGGCCCGGATCGAGCTCCAGGTCGCTTTCTCCCAGCTCGTCGCTCGCTTCCCCACCCTCGAGCTCGGCTGCGCGGTGGAGGATCTGACCTTCAACCCGTACGTGCTGACTGGCGGGCTGACCGCGCTGCCGGTGACCTGGTGACCCGCATGAGCACGGCGACGACGAGCAGGCGACGGCCGCTTTTCGGCCGGATGTAGCCGATGATGGCCCGTGCCATGGACAACGGCGGCATGGCCGAGCGGCGCCAGGCGCTGCCGGCGGGCCTGGGCGGGCAGGTGCTGGAGGTCGGCGCCGGCGTTGGGTGAGGCCGAGAGCCGTTTCGCCCGCATTCACCCGACCGACGAGGCGATGCACATGTTCTCGCCCTCCCAGTTCGGGCGGCTCGCCGGATCCTGCTATCTGTTCCTTGGCGCCAACGACAAGGCCGAACACACTCTCGCAGACGGCCCGCGCGCTCGTGCAGTGGAAGAAATCCCAGTCCATCGTGCTGGGCAATCTCACGCTCGCCTACATCCGGCATGGCAAGCTGAAAGAGGCGTGCGGCACACTGCACGAGGCGATTGACCTGATCGAGGCCACACGTGGCTGGGTCATCAGGGCGTACGGCTCGGCAAGGGGGCTGGCTACTCCGACATCGAGGTAGCCCTGTTGATCGAGGACGGGCTCGTGACCGATGAGACCGTGATCGTGGCCACGGTGCACTCATCGCAAGTGATCGACGAGCTTCTACCTGAGGGCGGCCACGATTTTCGGGTGGATTTCGCCATCACCGAGAACGACATCATCCAATGCCCGCGATCGCGGCGCCCCTCTGGTCTGATCTGGGAGAGCATGCCCGCCAAGAAGATCAGGACGATCCCGATCCTGGGCGCGCGAGCGAAGAACCACCTGAACTAAGGCCCCAGGCTCCAGATTCGTATCGTCTTGTCACTCCCGCCGGTAATCACGACAGGAGTCCCGTCACTGCGTTTGCCTGCCGCCACAGCGTAGATCGTGCCGGAATGCGCGGCGAAGGGCTCTCCCGCTGCTGTTCCGGTGTCCAGATCCCACACTGACACGTTGCCGGAGTCATCGCCGTAGACGATGGCAGGGAACCAAGGGCGCCCACACCATGAACACAATCTTCGGCGACAAGCCGACGGGTTGAGTCCGAGTGAGATGGCTCCCCGATTGGCTCCCATCGACTTCCAGAAACAGAAGAAGGCTCGACCCGCTCAGCGGATCAAGCCCTCTACCTGGTCTAACTCTGTCGGGGTGGCGGGATTTGAACCCACGACCTCTTCGTCCCGAACGAAGCGCGCTGCCAAGCTGCGCTACACCCCGGTGCACGCCCGGTCTTGCGCGTGCTTGGAAAAGTCTAGCGGACTCCCAAGGTACTTGTGACCGCGTCAACGGCGCGGAACGAGAGTAAGCAGCGATGCCTCCGGGAAACAGGCGAAACGGGCCGGGGCGTACGGGGAGGTGCCGAGGCCCGCGGAGACGTGGAGCCAGGAGCTGTCGTGGCGGCTCAGGCCCTTGACCCTGGCCCGGTCGATGCCGCAGTTGGTGACCAGGGCGCCGTAGAACGGGATGCAGAGCTGGCCGCCGTGCGTGTGGCCGGCGAGCAGGAGCTGGTAGCCGTCCTCGGCGAAGCGGGTCATGTTGCGGGGCTCGGGCGAGTGCATGACGCCCAGGCGGAGATCGGCGTCCGCCGGGGCGGGGCCGGCCACGAGGTCGTAGCGGTCGCGGGAGATGTGGGAGTCGTGGATGCCCGCCACCGCCACGTCCAGGTCGCCCACCTTGATGCGGGCCGTGGTGTTGTTCATGTCGAGCCAGCCCTCGGCCGCCATGCCCGCTCCCAGCTCCTCCCAGGGCAGGGAGGGGACGTGCTGGCGGCGCTCGTTCTTGGAGGTGCGCCAGAGGTAGCGGGCCGGGTTTTTGGGCTTCGGGGCGTACAGGTCGTTGGAGCCGTAGACGAACAGGCCCGGGCGGGACAGCAGGGGCTCCAGGGCGTGCAGGAGCGAGGGGACGGCGTCCGGGTGGGCGATCGAGTCTCCGGTGTTGACCACCAGGTCCGGCTTCAGGGGGCCCAGCGAGCGGACCCAGTTGATGAGCATCGTACGGCGGGGCGTCAGATGCAGGTCGGAGAGGTGGAGAATGCGTACGGGACGCTGGCCGCGCTCCAGCACGGGAACGTCGAAGCGACGCAGGCGGAACCAGTTGCGCTCCACCACGGAGGCGTAACCCAGCCCGGCGAGGCCGAGACCAAGCATGGACAGTGGCACTGCGACGGCTTTTCTCACCTACTCATGATGCCCGACATCCGGTGGGAGGAGTCCGCGCCGGTCCGCGCAGGCGGCAAGATGGACCGCATGAGCGCATTGAAGGACAAGCTGAAGGCCGACCTGACGGCCTCCATGAAGAGCCGGGACGAGGTACGTCTCCGGACGATCCGGATGGCACTGGCCGCGGTGAACGTCGAGGAGGTCGCCGGCAAGGAGGCCAGGGAGCTGACCGACGACGAGGTCATCAAGGTGCTGACCAAGGAGGCCAAGAAGCGCCGGGAGGCGGCCGAGGCGTTCGGGAACGCGGGGCGGGCCGAGCAGGCGCAGGCCGAGCTGGACGAGCAGGCGGTGCTGGAGGAGTACCTACCGGCGCAGCTCTCCGACGAGGAGCTGGCGGCCATCGTCGACGCCGCCCTCGCGGAGACCGGCGCTGCCGGGCCGCAGGCCATGGGGCAGGTCATGAAGGTCGTCAACCCGAAGGTCGCGGGGCGGGCCGAGGGCGGCCGCGTCGCCGCCGCCGTCCGCGCCCGGCTGGCGGGCAAGTAGCGAGCACGTCCCCCGGCGGCCTCTCGCGCCGGGGGAGGGCTTACCCCTCACATGAAGGCCTGGGAGCCGCTGAGGCGGGCGTTCCGGGCGCCTGAGGGCCGCTGGGCGGGCATCCAGGGCGGCCAGTGGCGGCGCAGGCAGGTAGGCAGGGTCAGCGGCCGGTCGTGACGACGGGGCCGGTGACCTGGCGGCCGCGTCCGTTGCCGCGCCCGTTGCCCGGCTGGTCTCCGTTCGGCGGTTCGAAGATGTTGAACGGATCGCCGAAGTCCCCAGAATGGTCCTGCCCGTCCTTGTCGTCCTTCTTCTTCGGCGGCTTGGGCGCGCAGTGCTCCGTGCAGCCGCCGAACCGCGACTTGTCCACCGGCGTGAACTCCGTCGGCTCGATCCCCTTGAGCGCGGAGAGCATCGAGTCCTTCCAGATCCGCCCCGAGATGGAGGCCCCGTACACGTACGGGTAGTACTGCCCCCCGATCGTGATCCCGATCAGCTTGTGGGACGAGGTGCCGCGCGGGTCGCCCAGGCTGACGGCCGAGGCCAGGTTGGGGGTGTAGCCGGCGAACCAGGCCGACATGTAGTTGTCGGTGGTGCCCGTCTTGCCGGCCGCGTCCCGCCCGATGCCGCCCACCTCTTGCATCGTGCCCTTGGTGAACACCCCGGACAGGATGCCGCTGACCGCGTCGGCGACCTCCTCCTCCAGCACCTGCGAGCACTTCGGCTTGTACTGCTTGGCCTTGCCGTCCCGGTCCTTGATCTCGGTGATCGCCAGCGGCTTGCAGTACTGGCCGCGCGAGGCGAAGACGGCGTATGAGCTGGCGATCGTCACCGGGTCGACCTCGTTGACCCCCAGCGTGAACGTCTCCACCTCGGACAGCTTGTTGCCGTCGGCCCGCTTGACCCCGAGCTTCTTGGCCATCTTGACCACGCTGCAGAGCCCGACCTTCTGCTCCAGCTTGAGGAAGAACGTGTTCACCGAGCCCCAGGTGCCGGTCTCGAGCGTCTTGAAGCCGCCGCCGCCCTCGCTGGAGTTGCGCACGGTGTGGTGCGGGTCGCCGACATTGTCGCCCTTGCAGTTCTTGAACGTGCTGTAGGCGCCGGCCTCGTAGCCCGCGGGGGCGGGGAAGCCGTCGCCGTACTTCAGGCCCTCTTCCAACGCCGTGGCCAGCGTGTAGACCTTGGCCGTCGAGCCCTGCTGGAACCCGCGCCCGCCGCCGTGCGCCCCGTCGGCCACGATGTTGTAGCTCATCTCGTTCTTCTTCTTGCTCCCGCCGAACTTCCGCGAGGCGGCCATCGCCTTGATCTCGCCGGTGCCGGGAACGACCATGGCCTGCGAGGCCACGGGCTTGTCCTTCTTCGAGACGTACTTCTTGATCGCCTTTTCGGCGGCGGCCTGCATCTTCGGGTCGATCGTGGTCCTGATCTCCAGGCCGCCGCGCTGGAGCAGCTTCCGGCGCTCGTCCATGGTCTTGCCGAAGTCCTCGTTGCCGAGGATCTCGTACTGGACGTAGAGGCAGAAGTACGGGAACTTGCTGGCCCCGCAGCCGCCGGGCGCCTTGATGTTCTTCCAGCCCAGCTTCTTCGCCTTGGCCTCGGCGGCCTGCTGCGGTGTGATCTTGCCGATCTCGGCCATCCGGTCGAGCACGGTGTTGCGCCGCTGCATCAGCCGCTCCCGCGACTCGGGGCCGACGCTCGGGTCGGTCCTGGCGGGGTTCTGCACGGCGCCGGCCAGCGTGGCCGCCTCGGCGAGGTTGAGCTCGGAGGCGGGCTTGTCGAAGAAGCGCCTCGCCGCGGCCTGGATGCCGTGGGCGCCGGCGCCGAAGTAGGCGATGTTCAGGTACTTCTCGAGGATCTGGTTCTTGCTGTACTTGCGCTCGATCGCCATCGCGTAGCGCAGCTCGGACAGCTTGCGCGAGACCGTCGGCGCGATGGCCGCCTGCTGCTCCTCGGGCGTCTCGGCCTTGTTGAGCAGCACCTGCTTGACGTACTGCTGCGTGATGGACGAGCCGCCCTGCATCACGCCGCCGCCCGACAAATTCTTGACGAGCGCTCTCGCCGTTCCCTCAACATCGATCGGCCCGTGCTGATAGAAACGGAAGTCCTCGATCGCGATCAGGGCCGTCTGCATGATCGGGGCGACCTTGTCGAGGGTCACGACCCGGCGGTTCTCGTAGTAGAACTGCGCGAACTGCTTGCCGTTCGCGTCCTTCAGGACGGAGGGCTCCGGCAGCGGGGGTTCGTCGAGGTTCTCGGGTTTGAGGTTGAGGGTTTCCACAGCGCTCTTCGTGGAGATCCCGGCTCCGCCGACCGCAGGGAGGGCCACGGCCGCGGCCAGCACCCCGGCGGCGGATGCTGCGATGATCAGACGCAGGATGCCGAGGACGGGGTTGGGACGATCTTTGCGCTGCGCTTGCACGCTACCAAGGGTACGTCGAAAGACTGACCTTTCCGGTAGCAGGACACCATTTCGCCTTGACTGATGGGGGTGACTAGTCATTCCCGGTCAAGACTGCCGCGAGAAATTGGTCCTCTGGGGTCTGTCGGCCCGAACGTGAAGTTGCGTACGTTCTCCTCTGCGGCAACTGAATACGGAGGCTCGGCGCCCGCGCCCGTCGGCCCCAAATGACGACTGACCACCTAAGGGGAGTGGGGTCGAACAATGTGGATCACGGATTGGACCTCCCGTGCCGCCTGTAAGGGTGCGGATCCGGATGCCCTGTTCGTGCAGGGCGCCGCGCAGAACAGGGCCAAGCTCATCTGCCGTGGCTGCCCGGTCCGTACTGAATGCCTCGCCGATGCGCTGGACAATCGCATCGAGTTCGGGGTGTGGGGCGGTATGACCGAGCGCGAACGGCGAGCGCTGCTTCGACGGCGTCCCGACGTGGACTCGTGGCGCGACCTGCTCGAGTCGGCCAAGGAAGAGTACGAACGAACCAACGAGCTGATCGCGGGCTGAGTCAGGGCCCGGCGAGCCGAGTACGGCCGGCGCCGTTCGCCGGCCGTACTTTCATGCGCTCGCCAGCAGGTCCCCGATCT
The DNA here is from genome assembly GCF_040674955.1 of Nonomuraea sp. NPDC049695. Classification (NCBI taxonomy): domain Bacteria; kingdom Bacillati; phylum Actinomycetota; class Actinomycetes; order Streptosporangiales; family Streptosporangiaceae; genus Nonomuraea; species Nonomuraea sp. NPDC049695. The sequence continues at coordinate 33,572 of NZ_JBFANV010000060.1, forward strand.
GCCGCAGACCCATGAGATCGTGGACGTCCTCGGACATGGCGCGAACCTGCACCACGGGCACCGTGGGGTGGGCCGAGGTGAAATGTTCCTGCTCACGGCCTTCGCGGGCCGCGAGCTGCATTCGACCGGCGTGCAGCCGCAGCACGGCGGCGGTCAGCTCGTGCTCGCCCTTCGACTCGAGATCTTCCGCGGCCGCGGCGCTACGGGCGGCCGAGAGGAGCGAGGCAGGCGACATGTGCACACGGTTGACCACCAGGCCGGCCAGTGGCATGCGCTCCTCGGCGAGTCGCTCGACGAAGTAGGACGCCTCCCGCATGGCGTCCCGCTCGGGCGCGGCCACCACGAGGAAGGCCGTGCCGGGGGCCTGCAGCAGCTTGTACGTCATCTCGGCCCGCTGCCTGAACCCGCCGAAGACGGCGTCCAGGGCGGACACGAACGTCTGCAGATCCTTGATCACCTGTGCGCCGAGCAGCTTCGTCAGCACGCCTGCCATCAGCCCGAACCCGGCGTTGAGCAGCCTGAACGCGCTGCGCCCTCCGGCCTTGGCGGGTGCCGTGAGCAGCCGGATGAACCGTCCGTCGAGGAAGCGTCCGAGCCGCTCGGGAGCGTCGAGGAAGTCGAGCGCGGAGCGCGACGGCGGCGTGTCCACGATGATCAGGTCCCACTCGTCCGAGCGGCGGAGCTGGCCCAGCTTCTCCATGGCCATGTACTCCTGCGTGCCGGAGAAGCTGGACGAAAGCGACTGGTAGAAGGGGTTCGACAGGATCTGGCGGGCCCGCTCAGGGTCGGCGTGCGCCTCGATGATCTCGTCGAACGTACGCTTCATGTCGAGCATCATGGCGTAGAGCTGGCCGCCGCCCTTGGGGGAGGTGACCAGGCGCGGGGTGTTGTCCAGCTCGGTCAGCCCCATCGACTGGGCCAGGCGCCGCGCCGGGTCCACGGTGAGCACGACCGCGCACCTGCCGCGTTCGGCCGCCCGCAGCCCGAGCGCCGCCGCGGTCGTGGTCTTGCCCACACCGCCGGCGCCGCAGCAGACGATGATCCTGGTGTCCTGGTCGTCGAGAATCGCGTCGATGTCGAGCACTACCCGCTTCTTCACGTTGCTCCTTGGGTGCGCATGCTCTCTGCCAGCTCGTACAGGCCGGCCAGGTCCACGCCGTCGGCCAGCAGCGGCAGCTCGTAGCTCTTCAGCCCCGCCTCGGCCAGCGAGTCGCGCTCGGCGCGCTCCAGCTCCGTACGGCGGGCGTGCTCGACGACCTCATCCGCGAGCGCCTCGGCGAACCTCGTGGCCTCCGCGCCGTCGGCCACCCCGGCCGCCTTGAGCCCGAGCACGAGCTCCCCGATGTCGAATCGGCCCTTGACAGCCGTGTCAAGAGCGGCCTGCGGGAGCTGGGATTCCCGCACCATATTGACGAAAATTCCACCGGCGGGGAGCCCTGCCGAGCGCAATTCGGAGATGCCGTCGAGCGTCTCCTGGACGGGCATCTCCTCCAGCAACGTCACGAAGTGCACAGCCGTCTCGGGAGATTTCACGACTCCGTTGACCAGATCGGAGTGGTTCTTGATCGGCCCGACCTTGGCGAGGCCGGCCACCTCCTGGGTGACGTTCAGGAAGCGCGTGATGCGGCCGGTCGGCGGCGCGTCGAGCACGACCGCGTCGTAGATCCTGCGGCCGTTCTTGCCCCGCCTGCGCACGGCCTCGGTCGTCTTGCCCGTGACGAGCACGTCGCGGAAGCCGGGGGCCACGGTGGTGGCGAAGTCGACGATGCCCATCTTGGTCAGCGCCTTGCCCGCCCTGCGCATCCCGTAGAACATCTCCATGTAGTCGAGCATGGCCTCTTCGGGATCGATGGACAGCGCGTACACGTCGCCGCCTGACGGTGCGACGGCGATCTTGCGTTCCTCGTAGGGCAGCGGCGGCAGATCGAAGATCTGCGCGATGCCCTGCCTGCCCTCGACCTCGACGAGCAGCACCTTACGGCCGCCGGCGGCCAGGGCGAGCGCGAGCGCGGCGGCCACGGTCGTTTTGCCGGTGCCGCCCTTGCCGGTGACCACGTGCAACCGCACGCCGGCCCAATCCGTGTCCGGAGACTCCACCACTCGAGGCTACCGAAGGGTCACTTGCGGAAAGCCGACGACCACCCTTTGAGATTGCTCACACTAATCTGGCCCCATGAAGAAATGGGAGTACCTGACGGCCCCGGTGTTGATCCACAACACCAAGATGATCCTCGACAACTTCGGCTCCGACGGCTGGGAGCTGGTCCAGATCGTGCAGGGTTCCTCGCCCGAGCAGCTGGTGGCCTACTTCAAGAGGGAGAAGCAGTGACCCCGGAGCAGAAGATCGCGGACCTCGGCCTGACCCTGCCCGAGGTGCCGGCGCCGGCGGGGGCCTACGTGCCGGCCGTGCGCACGGGCAACCTCGTCTACACCTCGGGCCAGGTGCCGTTCGTGGACGGCAAGCTGCAGAGGACCGGCAAGGTCGGGGCCGACCTGACCACCGAGGAGGGCGCGGAGCAGGCCCGCATCTGCGCGCTCAACGCGCTGGCCGTGCTGAAGGCCGAGGTGGGCGACCTGGGGAAGGTCGTGCGCATCGTCAAGGTCGTGGTGTTCGTGGCCAGCGATCCCGCCTTCACCGAGCAGCCCAAGGTCGGCAACGGCGCCAGCGAGCTGCTCGCCGAGGTGCTGGGCGAGCCGGGCAGGCACGCCCGGAGCGCGGTGGGCGTGGCCGCCCTCCCGCTGGACGCGCCCGTGGAAGTGGAGCTGATCGCCGAAGTAGCCTGAGGCACTATGGCCGATGTGACCGGATTGACGCTTCCAGCCGAGCTCGCCGCGCGGGCACGGGAGATCCTCGCGGGGCGGGTCGAGCCGGTCCCCACCCGGGACGCCGCCACGGTGGTGATTCTGCGGGAAGGGCCTGAGGTCTATCTGCTTCGGCGGAAGCCCACCATGGCCTTCGCGGCCGGTGCGTACGTCTTTCCCGGCGGCTCGGTGGACGCCCGCGACACCGACCAGGCCGTGGCCTGGGCCGGCCCGTCACCGGCCGAGTGGGGCGCGGTCTTCAACGCCGCCGAGGAGGTCGCGCGAGGGCTGGTGTGCGCGGCCGTGCGCGAGACGTTCGAGGAGTCGGGCGTGCTGCTGGCCGGTCCGGGCCCCGACTCCGTGGTCGCCGACACGACGGGGGACGACTGGGAGTCGGACCGGCTGGCGCTGATCGACAGGAGCCTGGCCTTCGCCGACTTCCTCGCCAGGCGCGGCCTGGTGCTCCGGTCCGACCTGCTCAAGCCCTGGGCCCACTGGATCACGCCGGAGATCGAGCCCAGGCGCTTCGACACGCGGTTCTTCGTCGCCGTGCTCCCGGAAGGCCAGCGCACCCGCGACGTCGGCGGCGAGGCCGACCACGTGGCCTGGAAGCGGCCGGCGGAGGCGATCGAGCTGGCGCACCAGGGCGAGATCTTCCTGATGCCGCCCACGTACCGAACGTTGACCGAGCTGTCGGCGCACGAAAGCGTGGCGGGGGCCCTTACCGAGCGCCGGGAGATCGTGCCGATCATGCCGCGGGCCGTGGAGATCGAGGGCGAGATGCGGCTGGTGACCACGTGAGCGGAGTGCACATCCCGATCGGTTCGCCCGACGGCTCCCGTACGGAACACGCCGAGAACCTCCTCGCCCCCAACCCCTCCGCCATGACGCTCGACGGCACCAACACCTGGGTCATCGGCGAGCACGAGGTGGTCGTCGTCGATCCAGGGCCCGAGGACGAGTCGCACCTGCGCCGCGTACGCGACCATCTGGGGGAGCGCCGCGTCACTGAGATCCTGCTCACCCACGGGCACTTCGACCACAGCGGCGGCGCCAGGCGCTTCGCCGAGATGGTGGGCGCCCCCGTGCGGGCGCTCGACCCCCGGCACCGGCTCGGCGACGAGGGGCTCGCCGACGGCGACGTGGTCACCGTGGACGGCCTGGAGATCCACGTGTACGGCACGCCGGGCCACTCGTTCGACTCGCTCTGCTTCTGGCTGCCGCAGGACCGCGCGATGCTGACCGGCGACACCGTGCTCGGCAGGGGCACCACGATCATCGCCCGCGACGGCGGCCTGGCCGACTACCTCCGCAGCCTCGACCGGCTGCGGGCGGCCGCGGAGAGCCTGGAGGCGCGGGCGCTGCTGCCCGGCCACGGCCCGGTGCTGCCCGACCCGATCGGCGCGCTCGACGGCTACATCGCCCACAGGCGCGAACGGCTCGACCAGATCAGGGCGGCGCGCGAGCAGGGCGCGCGCACGCCGCGCGAGATCGTCAAGGTCGTGTACGCGGACGTCGACCGCTCACTCTGGGCCGCCGCCGAGATGTCCGTCGTGGCGCAGCTCGACTACCTCGACCGGTTGTAGAGCCGGTCCATGTCGAGGATGACCACGGCCTTGGCCTCGATCCGCAGCCAGCCCCGCTGGGCGAAGTCGGCCAGCGCCTTGTTGACCGTCTCACGCGAGGCCCCGACGAGCTGGGCCAGCTCTTCCTGAGTCAGGTCGTGATGGACCCGCAGACCGTCGTCGGTCTTGGTGCCGAACCGCTCGGCGAGGTCGAGCAGCTGCTTGGCCACCCGGCCAGGCACGTCGGTGAAGACCAGGTCGGCCAGCACGTCGTTGGTGCGGCGCAGCCGCTGGGCCAGCGCGCGCAGCAGGTGGAGCGCCACCTCGGGGCGGCCGGTCAGCCAGGGCCGCAGGTCGTCGTGGCCGAGCCCGGCCAGCCGCACGTCGGTCAGCGCCGTCGCGGAGGCCGTACGCGGCCTCGGGTCGAACAGCGACAGCTCGCCGAACATCTCGCTCGGCCCGAGCACGCTCAGCAGGTTTTCCCGTCCGTCGGGTGAGGTGCGGGACAGCTTGATCTTGCCTTCCAGCACGACGTAGAGCCGGTCGCCGGTCTCGTTCTCGTGGAAGAGCGTCTGTCCCTTGGAGAGCTGGACCTCTGTGATGCTCGTACGCAGCGCCGCGGCGCTCTCGCGGTCCAGCGCGGCGAACAGGGGGGCCTTGCCCAGCACATCTTCGGTGTTCACTCTGCCTCCTCTGCTGCCATTGTGACTCACCCCACTCTGCGTGGCACTCACAGGTTATGGGAATGCTGGAGTGTTCTGCGCTTTTAGGACGAGTCGCATCCAGGGGAAAGTTACCGGATGCCCTTGTTTCAGGGGGTTTCGGCCCCCCTCGGGAGGCCGCCAGGTCCCCTCAGGAGGCCAGCAGGTCGTCCACCGAGGCCACGGCCGCCGCCACGGACTGCCCGAGCAGCACGCGGAGCACGTCCGCCGCCCGGGGGCGGGTGGTGGGGTCGGGCCGGCGGCACTGCCGTACCGCGAGGCGCAGGGCGGGAGGGAGGGCGGCGGTGTCGCCGTCCGTGCGGCCGGTGCCCGCGAAGACCACCAGGTCGGCCCAGGCCCGCATGTCGTCGGTGGCGGAGCCCGGCGTGATGCCGGGCTGCCAGCCGATCAGCACCTGCCCGTTGAGGCCGAGCGCGACGCTCTCATGGCTGAGCCCGAGCCCCACGTTCCCGCGCGCGTGCAGCTTGGCCACGGCGGAGGCGCAGGCCAGGGCCAGGTGATGCAGCGCCTGCCCGTGGAGCGGCCCCGATGTACGTACGAAGTCCGACAGCACCGCACCCTGACCGCTCATGGCCATCGCCTCCCAAGTCGCCAGGTTGTACGCGAGCAGGGCCGTCCTGGGTTCAACAGTTCGCGAGAGCTTCTAGTCTTGCGGCATGGCCACGAACGCGGCGGGGCGCAAGCCGGAGACCCAGCTCGCACTGGTACGGCGGGCCCGCAAGATGAACCGCATCCTCGCGGAGACCTACCCAGAGGCCCATTGCGAGCTCGACTTCGGCAACCCGTTAGAACTTCTGGTCGCGACCATCCTCTCCGCGCAGTGCACGGACAAGCGGGTCAACATGGTCACCCCCATCCTCTTCGCGAAATATCCGACGGTGGCCGACTACGCCGCCGCGGACCCGTCCGAGATGGAGGAGATCATCCGCTCGACCGGGTTCTTCCGCGCGAAGACCAACAGCATCATCGGCATGGCCACGGCGGTGTGCGAGCGTTACGGCGGAGAGGTGCCCGGCAAGCTGAAGGACCTGGTCACCCTGCCGGGCGTGGGCCGCAAGACCGCCAACGTGGTGCTGGGCAACGCGTTCGACGTGCCGGGGCTCACCGTCGACACCCACTTCCAGCGGCTGGTACGCCGCTTCGGCTGGACCGAGGAGACCGACCCGGTCAAGATCGAGCACGTCGTCGCGGAGCTGCTGCCCAAGCGCGAGTGGACGATCTTCTCGCACCGGGTGATCTGGCACGGCCGCCGCATCTGCCATGCCCGCCGGCCCGCGTGCGGCGTGTGCCCGCTGGCCGCGCTCTGCCCCTCGTACGGCACCGGCCCCACGGCGACGGCCGAGGCCGCGAAGCTCGTCAGGCCCGGCCCCTTCTCCTGATCAAGGGAAGTGATCGGAGTCCCGGCGTGTTGGAGGAATGCGTGACCGAAGTGCCCGACTGGCTCGACCGACTGGCGACGCAGGCTCAGCGGATCAGAGTGCCCCGATACCTGCGTCCCCCGGACGGAGCCGGGCGGGCCGCGGCGGTGCTGATGCTGTTCGGCGAGGGGCCGCTGGGCCCTGACGTCCTGCTCATCCAGCGCAGCACGCGCGGGCGCAGGCACGCCGGCCAGCCCGCGTTCCCTGGCGGCGGCGTGGACCCCGACGACGGAGGACCCGTCGCGGCGGCCCTGCGCGAGGCCGAGGAGGAGACGGGCGTCGATCCCTCCGGCGTCCACGTGCTGGGCACGATGCCCGAGCTGTACCTCGACCACAGCGACAACCGGGTCACCCCCGTGATCGCCTGGTGGCGCGAGCCGTCCGCCGTGCACGCGGCCTCGCCTCACGAGGTCGATTCCGTGGAGCGGGTGCCGATCGCCGAGCTGGTCGATCCCGGCAACCGGGTCACGCTGCGGCATCCGAGCGGGTTCGCGGGGCCGGCGTTCCAGGTGCGGGGGATGCTCGTGTGGGGGTTCACGGCCATGGTCCTGGACACCGTGCTGCGCGAGGGCGGGCTCGAACGCCCGTGGGATCCCACGCGGGTGGAGGACCTCCCGCAGCACGTGATCGACCTGGCCTCGAGGAGTTAAGGGATCTCTCTCAGCGCCACGCCGAGCGAGGCCCAGTCCGCCACGTCCTTGTCGCTGTCGGCCGCCAGCGCGCGCAGCGTCTCCAGGCCGGCCCGGTCAGGGGGGTCGCCCAGCACGTGCTGCAGCGCGTACGCGGCGCCGTACCGCACTCTGGCGTCGCCGTGAGCGGCCAGCTCGATCACCGACGGCAGCGACCGCGGGTCGGCCAGGTGGCCGAACGCGATCAGCACCGAGTACAGGACCATGGCGTCGTTCTCGCTGGCGGCCAGGTAGCGCAGCACCGGCAGCGTACGGTCCACGAACAGCCGCAGCATCCCCATGATGTCCACGCCGAGCAGGCGTTCGGCCACGGTGTCCGCCGCGCACAGCCGCCGCGCCTCGATGAACGACTCCAGATCGCCGCGCTGGCGCAGCACGGAGATCACATGCCAGCGCAGCGGGCCGTCGGGGTCCGTGTCGCCCAGAGCTGCCTCGATGAGATCGCGCACTGTTCCCTCGGCCGGCGGCATACCGCCCAAGGTAGACATGCGGTAGCGCCGTCCTGGCCGAAGACGTGCACACTTGACCGTATCGCTGGTTACCTTTGAACCGTGCGCGGTGATCTGCTTGACCTCATCTTGATCGGCCTCGTGGTCGCCTTCGGTATCTCCGGTTACCGTCAGGGCTTCATCATCGGGGTCATGAGTTTCGTGGGGTTCGTGGGCGGTGCCGTGCTCGGCGTCTTCATCGCGCCGCCGATCTCCAAGGCCGTCGTCAGCGGCGACACGCCTCAGGCGCTGCTGGCCATCGTGATCGTCTTCCTCGCCGCCACCATCGGCCAGTTCGCCTCCTCGACCCTCGGCGCCGTCGTACGCAGCCATGTGACCTGGGAGCCCGCCAGGGTGGCCGACGCGGTCGGGGGCACGTTCTCCAGCGCGATGTCCGTCCTGGTCATCGCCTGGCTGATCGGCTCGCTGATCGTCTCCACGGCCTTCACCCCGCTCGTCGACCAGGTGAAGAACTCCGCGCTGCTGACCACGGTCGACGAGGCGATCCCGCAGGGCGCGCGCGACTGGCAGCAGCCGTTCAAGAAGTTCATCGACCGCTCGGAGTTCCCGCCCGTCTTCGACGCGATCGGCGCGGACCAGCTCATCGACGTGCCGCCGCCGGATCAGAGCGTGCTGCAGGGCTCCAAGCTGGAGCGGGCCAGGAAGGGCATCGTCAAGGTCCAGGGCAACGCCGAGAGCTGCAACAAGCACATCGAGGGCACCGGGTTCGTCTACGCCCCCGACCGGATCATGACCAACGCCCACGTCGTGGCGGGCGTCACCCGTGACCTGCAGGTCATCGACTCCACCAACACGCCGCACGCGGCCACCGTCGTGCGCTACAACCCGCGGCGCGACATCGCCGTCCTGTACGTGCCCGGGCTCGGCCTGCCGCAGCTCGCCTTCGACGGCGACGGCGGGCGGGGCGACAACGCGATCATCGCCGGGTTCCCCAAGAGCAAAGGCTTCACCGCCGAGCCGGCCAGGATCGGCCGCCAGCTCGACGCCGAGGGGCCCGACATCTACCGCGACACCACGGTCACGCGCAAGGTCTACGCGATCCGCGGCCGGGTGCTGCCGGGCAACTCGGGCGGGCCGCTGCTCACGGTGGACGGGCGCGTCTACGGCGTGATCTTCGCCGCCGCCACCAACGAGGCGGACACCGGCTACGTTCTGACGGCCGAGGAGGTCGCCCCGGACGCGGCCCAGGGCAGGAACGACACCACGCAGGCCAGCACCCAGCAGTGCGACTGATCCCCCGCGGGGGCGTGTGCTAGCTGGGGAGCTTGGCCAGGATCAGGGCGATGGCCTCGTCGGGGTCGCTGTCCTGGCTCAGGCCCGAGGCCGCCTTGCCGACCGCGTCGTACGCGCCGCCGTACCCCTGGGCCCTGGCGGCGCCCCGGCTGAAGAGGGTCACCGCGCCGCGCCCGTTACCGCGCTGGAGGTGCGTCAGCCCGACGCAGATCTGCGCGAGACCCTGCCACAGCTCGCGCTCCTCCTCGGGCGCGCATTTCCAGCGGCCCTCGAACACCTCGTGCGCGTTGAACGGCAGGCCCTCGCTCAGGAAGCGGCGGCCGTCGGTCAGAGCCTGCTCCGTGGTGGGCGCGTAGTCGTCGGGGACCCTGGGCACGCCGGGCTCGCCGTAGGGGAGCGGCCGGCCGTACGCGTCGCGCGGCCTGGCGCTGCGTGGCCTGCCCTCGGGATCGCGGTCTCTCATCGGTCGGGCTCCGGGTCGGCCAGCCAGCCGAGCAGCTCGGTGTCGAACACGTCGGGGATCTCCTCGTGGGGGAAGTGGCCGGCTCCTTCGAGCAGCCGCCACCGGTACGGAGCCGCCACGTAGCGGCTCGAACCCTGTGCCGTACGCGGCAGGAGGCGCGGGTCGAGCGCCCCGTGCAGGTGCAGCGTAGGTGCCTCGATCTCGGTGCGCATGGCCCTGGCGTAGCGGCGGCCGTCGGGGCGCAGCTGGGAGCGGCCGAACCACCGGTGGTACTCCAGCGCCGAGTGTGCCACGGCGGGGATGCGGAACGCCTCGCGGTAGATCCGCGCGGTCTCGGGATCGGGCCATCCCGGGCGCGACCACTCATCCAGCAGCCGGCCCACCAGGGCGCCCTCGCGGCGCCTGAGGCGGTGTTCGGGCAGCAGGGGCAGCTGGTGGCCGAACGTCTGCACGCTGGCCTTGAGCTGGCCGAACGGGTCGGTGAGCAGCGCGCTGCGCAGCCGCAGCGGATGCGCGGCGGACACGGCGACCAGCCGGCGCACGCACTTGGGCTCGTGCACGGCCATCGTCCAGGCCAGCAGCCCGCCCCAGTCATGCCCGACCACGATCGCCCCGGTCTCGCCCAGCGCCCTGATCAGCCCGGTCGCGTCGGCGGCCAGCGTGGGCAGGTCGTAGCCGCGCGGCGGCTTGTCGCTGCCGCCGTAGCCGCGCAGATCGGCCGCGACCGCCCGGTAGCCGGCCTTCGGCAGCGAGACGAGCTGGTTGCGCCAGGTCCACCAGAACTGCGGGAACCCGTGCAGCAGCAGCACCAGCGGCCCTTCGCCCGCCTCGACGACGTGGAAGCGGGTGCCGCCCGCGTGGACCGCGCGATGCGTCCAGGGACCCTCGATCTGTACGACCGACTCGTCAGGTGCCATCGCGGGTCACCGGCTCCCGATCGGGACGGAGCGCGGGAAGCGCCTCGTCCTCGGGTGTGGCGATCTCCTTGAGCCCCTTGATCGACCTGGCGGTCCGCTTCATCCCGGCCAGTCCCTTGAGCCGCCTGATCCCGATGAACACCAGCAGACCCGCGACCAGCAGGTAGAACACGGTCACGATGAGGAAGGCCAGCCAGTTGGGCAGCCACTGCGCCAGCACGTACGCGATGGTGAACGAGGCGAGGATCAGGCACAGGTGCGCCGTGAAGGCGGCGGCGGCGAACAGCCCGCCGGCCATGCCGACCCGCTTGGCGTCGAACCTGAACTCGGCCTTGGCCAGCTCGATCTCCGAGCGGACGAGGTCCGAGATCTGACTGGTCGCCTGGGCGACCAGCGAGCCCAGGGATTCTTCCTCGGGAGTCTGCGGCATGAACGTCTCCTATCGAGGCCTGGCGGCCGTGTCAAACATCATCCAGCGCAATGCGGTGCTTGCGCACCCTCACGTGAAGCAGCACCGCCGCCAGGATCGACGCGACGACGCTGGCCGCGAGGATCCCGGTGGTGACAGCTTCGGCCCGCTGCCGGTCGTCACCGTACGCCAGGTCGCCGATCAGCAGTGAAACCGTGAACCCGATCCCGGCCAGCAACGACACCGCCGCCATGTCCCGCCAATGCAGCTCTTCCGACAGTTTTGCCAGGCCGAGCCGCACCGACAGCCAGGCGCCACCGAACACGCCGAGGAACTTCCCGAGTACGAGTCCCGCTATCACTCCCAGAACTACCCGATCGGACAAGATAGCGCCCAGGCTGGATCCGTCCAGCTTCACCCCCGCCGACAGGAACGCGAACACGGGCACCGCCAGACCGGCCGAAATCGGGCGGACGTAGTGGTCGGCCGCCTCGGCTGGAGAGCGCCCCTGATTCGCGGTCGTACGGGTCAGCAGGCCGAGCGCCACTCCCGCCACGGTCGCGTGCACCCCGCTGACCTCGAAGGCGTACCAGGCGGCCAGGCCCAGCGGCACCAGCGTGTACTTCTGGTGCGGCAGCAGGGCGTACGCGGCCAGCAGCGCCGCTCCCAGGAGCAGCATGAGGACGTCGACGTGCTCCGTGTAGAAGACGGCGATGATCGTGATCGCGCCGAGGTCGTCCACGACCGCGCAGGTCAGCAGGAACGCGCGGAGCGCCGCCGGCATCGCGCTGGCCGTCACGGCGAGCACGGCCAGGGCGAAGGCGATGTCGGTGGCAGTCGGGATCGCCCAGCCGCGGGCGGCGTCACGCTCGCCCCAGCTGACCAGCAGGTAGACGAGGGCCGGTACCACCATTCCGGACAGGGACGCGATGATCGGCAGGGCGGCCTTGCGGACGTTGGCCAGTTCGCCGTGGACGAGCTCCGCCTTGACCTCGAGGCCCGCCACGAAGAAGAAGATCGTCAGCAGGCCGTTCTGCGCCCACTTGTACAGCTCCATGGAGCCGAGCCGGGTCCCGCGGAGCGCCTCGTAGCTGTCGAGGGAGATGTTCGCCCAGGCCAGGGCGGCGACCGTGGCGGTGAGCATGATGACTCCGCCGATGGTCTCGGTGCGGAGGGCCTCGGCGATGGCACGAGTCTGGGTACGCAAGGGACTCCTCTGGTCGGAATTGCTTTACTCATGCCGACCAGACTTCCCGGCACACCTGCGTACTAGCGTACCTATAGAGGGCGCATATCCCCATACGGGGACATACGCCCTCTATGCGGCGCCTCAGTCCTCGGACTTCGCCGACGGGAGCTTCTCCGAGATCAGGTTCATCACGGTGCTGTCGGCCAGGGTGGTGACGTCGCCGATGCTCCGGTTCTCCGCCACGTCACGCAGGAGGCGGCGCATGATCTTGCCGGAGCGGGTCTTGGGCAGCTCGGGCACGACCAGGATCTGGCGCGGCTTGGCGATCGGGCCGAGGGTCTTGGCCACATGGTTGCGCAGCTCGGCGGCGATGTCGTCGCTCTCCTCCGCCGTGCCACGCAGGATCACGAACGACACGATCGCCTGGCCCGTCACCGGGTCGGTCGCGCCGACCACGGCCGCCTCCGCGACCTTCGGGTGGCTGACCAGGGCGCTCTCCACCTCCGTGGTGGAGATGTTGTGGCCGGAGATGAGCATGACGTCGTCCACGCGGCCGAGCAGCCACAGGTCGCCGTCCTCGTCCTTCTTGGCGCCGTCGCCGGGGAAGTACATCCCCTCGAACCTGCTCCAGTACGTGTCGATGTAGCGCTGGTCGTCGCCCCAGATCGTACGGAGCATCGACGGCCACGGCTCGCGGACCACGAGGAAGCCGCCGCCTCCGTTGGGGACGCTGTTGCCCTGGTCATCCACCACGTCCGCGGAGATGCCCGGGAGGGGGCGCATCGCGGCGCCGGGCTTGCCCGCGGTGATGCCCGGGAGGGGGCTGATCATGATGGCGCCCGTCTCGGTCTGCCACCAGGTGTCGACGACGGGGCAGCGCTCGTGGCCGATGTTCTCGCGGTACCAGACGTACGCCTCCGGGTTGATCGGCTCGCCGACGGAGCCCAGGATGCGCAGGCTGGACATGTCGTACTTCGCGGGGATGTCGTCGCCCCACTTCATGAACGTCCTGATCGCCGTGGGGGCGGTGTAGAGAATCGTGATCTTGTACTTCTGCACGATCTCCCAGAACCTGCCGCGGTGCGGGGTGTCGGGGGTGCCCTCGTAGATGACGCTGGTGGCGCCGTTGGCCAGGGGGCCGTACACGATGTAGGAGTGGCCCGTCACCCAGCCGATGTCGGCCGTGCACCAGTAGATGTCGGTGTCGGGCTTGAGGTCGAAGACGGCGTGGTGGGTCCAGGCGGTCTGGGTGAGGTAGCCGCCTGTGGTGTGCAGGATGCCCTTCGGCCTACCGGTGGTGCCGCTGGTGTAGAGGATGTACAGCGGGTCCTCGGCGTCGTGGGGCTCGGCGGTGTGCTGGTCGCTCTGGCGCTCGACCAGGTCGTGCCACCACACGTCCTTGTCGCCGAACGCGACGTCCTGGCCGGTGCGCCGTACGACGAGGACGTTCTCGACCTGGGGGCACTCGGCGACGGCCTCGTCCACCGTGGGCTTGAGCGCCGACGGGTTGCCCCTGCGGTAGCCGCCGTCGGCGGTGATGACCAGCTTGGCGTCGGCGTCGTCGATCCGGCTCTTCAGCGCCGAGGCCGAGAAGCCGCCGAACACCACCGAGTGGATCGCTCCGATGCGGGCGCAGGCCAGCATCGCGACCGGCAGCTCGGGGATCATCGGCATGTAGATGGCCACGCGGTCGCCCTTGGCGACGCCGAGCTCCTGAAGGGCGTTCGCGGCCTTGCTGACCTCGCGCTTGAGGTCGTTGTAGGTGAGGGTACGGGTGTCCCCCTCGGGCTCGCCCTCCCAGTAGTAGGCGACCTTGTCGCCGCGGCCCTCATCGACGTGGCGGTCGACGCAGTTGTAGGCCACGTTGAGCTCGCCGCCGATGAACCACTTGGCGAAGGGGGGATTCCACTCGAGCGTCTTGTCCCACCGCTTGGCCCAGGTCAGCCGCTCGGCTGCGTGCTCCCAGAAAGCGAGACGGTCGGCGGCGGCCTCGCTATATGCGGCGGCGGTCACGTTCGCGGCCGCCGCCAGGTCAGCCGGCGGTGCGAACCGGCGGTTCTCCTGCAGCAGGTTGGACAGCGCCTGGGTCTCGTTGCCAGGGGTCTCCGGGGCCACTTCGTGCTCCTTCTATGGCCAGATTGAATACGTCGTGTCCCACTTCACCAGCTCACGGGCTCCACACACAAGAGGTCTAGACAGGTACGTACCGAGGAGTCCTCGCTTATCAGTACGGCTGACAAACGCTATTGAAATGTTGTCATCCTGAAATCCGGAGGGGACCCATAAAGGGTCGCGGATATTCCGTCGCCGGGTTTTCCCCGCCTTGCCGCGGCTCTCGGGGAGGCTGGTACGGTCGGGCCGTACCCGCCGGTAGGGTCGGTTCCCGTGAGTGACCCATTGGCTGTCATCGCGGAGTTCCCCGGCGTGGCCGAGGCCGTGGACTCGGCGCGGCAGGCCGTCGACAGGCTGTACCGCCACCGCGTCCTGCGCCGGGCCAGCCCGGCGGTGTCCGCGGAGTCGTCCCTGCGCGGCGCGCGGGCGTCGGCCAGTCTGGAAGGCGTGGACGTGTCCCTCGACGCCCTGCGCCGGGACGAGGTCCACGACCCGCTGGTGCAGGGGGCCCTGCGTGCTTCGGCGGAGATGGGCCGGATGGGCCCGACCTGGCGTACGGCGCCTCGGCAGGTGCTCGCGCGCCTGCACGCGGTGGCCGCGGCCGGCCTCGCGCCGCACTCCTCCCTGGGCCGTCCGCGGGCGGCGTCCTCGGACGCGTCGGATCCGCTCGGCCTGGGGCCCGCGCCAGGGGCCGCTGAGGCGGTGGCGCGCATGGAAGGGCTGTTCGGCCTGCTGGAGGGGGCCACCAAGGCGCCCGCGATCGTGCTGGCCGCCGTGGTGCACGCCGAGCTCGCGGTGCTGCGGCCCTTCGGCACGGCCGACGGGATCGTGGCGCGTTCGGCCGAGCGGCTCACCCTGGTCGAGTACGGGCTGGACCCGAAGTCGCTGGTGGCCGTGGAGGTGGGGCACCTGGAGGGGGCCTATGCCGACGGGTTGCGGGCGTACCTGAGCGGGACGCCGGAGGGCGTCGCGCAGTGGGTACAACAGTGTGCCTCAGCGGTAACCCTCGGGGTCCGCGAGACGACCGCCATCTGCGAGGCCATGCAAAGGGGCTGAGCGCGCCGCAGGTGAGGGTGCTGACATAGCTGACGGCGTCTCAGTCAAGAGACGCCGTCTGCCGGCGCATCACACCGGGTTACCAAGCGTGCACCTGTATTCGTCGGAGCGGGTCAAGCCCGTCACGACGCGCCTCCCGCGGCTGGTCGCGCGTGGGTGCCCGGCTGATGCACCCGGACAAGGGGTCCGTGACTTCTTTCTACGTCGGATCCGCCCTGATGGGAACCCCTTGGAGCAAGACCTTTACCCGTCAATGGGGTCAGGCCAGGCATACGCCTTCACGGGCACCTCGGGTCGTCCGGTTACCGACCCGTGACGATCACGGAGAGTGATCTCCTTTATGTGATCGTTATGTCGCTGACAAAAAACTTGGCGAAAATGCGAGATTGCTCCTCGACGAAACTCGAGTCGATCGGGCAGCATACGTTGGTATCGCCCGAAACTGGAGCGACCGTGCACGGGGTAGCTTTGCCAGTCCCTTGCCAGGCTCTGGTGAAGTGATGAAAGCTTTCTTCTGAAACGGGACCGGCTCTACCCCCCCGGAGCCGGACCGCTCAGGCGACCCCCGCTCTCCCCCCCGGCGGGGGTCGCCCCTTTTCCGCCACCTTCGGGCTCGTGGTGACTCTGACCGGCGAGCGCGGTTGTCCACAGCGGCATCCCAGCAGGGACCCGCAATCCCCAGAACTTCGTTCAGCCCCTCGCCGCCCCTGCCATCCCCAGCAACGTTGGCCTCCCAACCCTGCCCACCCCGGGAGCCGGCAATGCACCGTCCGCTCGTCATCACCGAAGATCACGCCCTGCTCGACGACCTCGTCCGCATAGCGGCCGCGGCAGGCGCCCAGCTCGACGTGGCGCACGCCCCCGCCCACGCCCGGCCGTTCTGGAACCTGGCGCCGCTGATCGCGGTGGGCGCCGACCAGGCGGACGCGGTGGCCGCGACCTCACCGCCCACCCGAGACCAGGTCCTCCTCGTCACCCGAGCCGCCGAAGACCCGGACACCTGGCGAAAATGCGTGGCAGTGGGCGCCCAGGCCGTCATGGCGCTCCCCGAGGACGAGCGCCACCTGGTGGAGCGGTTCGCGGACGCCATGGAGCCCGACCCCCGCTCGGGCTCCGTGATCTGCGTGATCGGCGGCCGTGGCGGGGCGGGCGCGAGCGTCCTGTCGGCCTGTCTGGCCCTGCGCGCCTCAGGCGACCGCCTCCGCACCCTTCTGGTGGACGCCGACCCGCTGGGCGGAGGCATCGACGCGCTGCTGGGCCAGGAGGAGGCACCGGGCGCCCGCTGGGGAGACCTGGTGGCCCGCGAGGGCCGGATCAACGCCGGCGCCCTTCAGGCGGCCCTGCCGTCGTTCGGCGACCTGGCGGTCCTCTCGTTCCACAGGGGCGAGGTGGCGGCGATCCCGGCCCAGGCCATGCGCTCGGTGCTGGAGGCAGGCCAACGAGGCTTCGACCTGATAGTCGTCGACCTCCCACGCCACCTGGACCCCGCCGCGATCGAGGCCCTGACCAGAGCGAAGACCACGTTGGTGGTGGCCACGGCGGACGTACGCGGCATCTTGTCGACCGTCCAGGTGCTGGGCGAAACCCGCAAACACACCTCTGACATCCGCGCGGTGCTCAGGCCGGGGATCGTGGACGAGGACACCGCCGCGAGTTCGCTGGGCATCCCGTCCGCCGGCGCGCTGCCGGACCAGCCACGCCTCACCGCCACTCTCAACCGCGGCGAGCTGCCCAGACTCGGCCCTCGCACCGTGCTGGGCGCCCTCTGCACCACCCTCCTACGAGACCTTCTCCCGACATGACCACCCACTCCTCATCCCAGGGGGCCGTCTCTCCGGAGCTCGTGGAAGCGGTTCGCGTACGCCTGGCCCGGGCGGGCGTGGAGCCCAGCGCCGCCCAGGTGGCCGTGGCCTTGCGAGCCGAGAAGTCCGTGTACGGCGACGCGGAGATCCTCGCGGTGGCCAGAGCCCTCTGCGCCGACCTGATCGGCGCGGGCCCGCTGGAGCCGCTGCTGGCCCGGCCCGACGTGACAGACGTCCTGGTCAACGGCCCGCGCGAGGTGTGGATCGACGACGGTGGCGGCCTGCGCCGCACCCAGGTCACCTTCACGGACGACGGAGCCGTCCGCAGACTGGCCCAGCGCCTCGCGGCCGCCGCCGGCAGGAGACTGGACGACGCCTCCCCGTACGTGGATGCCAGGCTCGCGGGAGGCGTCCGCCTGCACGCCGTGCTTCCACCGGTGGCGTCGGGCGGCACCTGCGTGTCGCTGCGCCTGCCGCCGCGCCGCACGTTCACTCTGGAAGACCTGGTGTCGGCGGGGACCGTCACTCCTTCCGCGGTTCCGGTGCTGACCGCCATGGTGACAGCCAGGCTGGCGTTCCTGGTGACAGGCGGCACCGGCACAGGCAAGACCACGCTCCTGTCGGCGTTGCTCTCGCTGGCAGATCCGGCGGAGCGCCTCCTCCTGGTGGAGGACTCCGCCGAGCTGCGCCCTGTGCACCCCCACGTGGTCCGCCTGGAAACCCGCCCGGCCAACCTGGAGGGCGCGGGCGGGGTGGGCCTGCGCGACCTGGTGCGCCAGGCGCTCCGCATGCGCCCTGACCGCCTGGTGGTGGGAGAGGTGAGAGGCAGCGAGGTGGTCGACCTGCTGGCCGCGCTCAACACGGGCCACGAGGGCGGCTGCGGCACCCTTCATGCCAACACCGCCGCCGACGTGCCACCCCGTCTGGAGGCACTGGGCTGCGCGGCGGGCTTGACCAGGGAGGCCGTGCACAGCCAGCTGGCCGCGGCGCTCGACGCGGTCATCCACCTGACCCGCGACCGCCCGGACGGCCGAAGACGCGTAGCCGAGATCTGCCTGCTCTCCCGGACCTCGACCGGTTTCGTCGAGTCGATCCCCGCCCTCACCTTCGACGCACAGGGCAACTCCCGGCCCGGCCCGGCCTACGAAGCCCTGTCACAGAGAGCCCTGTCACAGAGAGCACAGCCACAGAGAGCACAGCCATGAAGGTGCACACACGCGAGCCGGAGCGATGCGGCTCGGCCGAACCGGATGCCGCCGCGTCCACACCAAAGGCAGTGCGATGACCTGTGCCCTGATAGCCGCATTGTCCACAGCCTGCGCCGTGTGGCTGTGGACAGCCCCTGATGCCCCCACAACGCGCCTGGCCAGGCTGACCGCGGGCGGGCAGAAGCCGCGATGGAAGTCCTTGAGCAGGCTCCTCATCCGCCCGACCCCCGCACGCCGCGCAGAGTCCTGGCGTCGGGCGTCAATAGAGCTGTGCCAGGCACTGTCCGCCGAGCTCTCGGCCGGCCGTACCCCCGGAGAGGCTTTGACCAGGGCAATAGCAGCAGTGGACGTCCCGGCTCCGGAGACCCTGCGCCCTGTCATCGCGGCGGCAAGGGACGGCGGCGACGTCTCCGCGGCCCTGCTCTCGTCGGCCCCATCCCAAGGCGGCGAGGGCCTACGCCAACTGGCGGCCTGCTGGGACGTGGGCGTCACGGTGGGCGCGGGCCTGGCCGCGCTGGTCGAGCGGGTCGGCAGCACGCTACGCACAGCCCAAGCCCACCGCCAGGACGTCGCGGCCCAGCTGGCCGGCCCCCGCACCACGGCCAGACTCCTCGCCGTGCTCCCGGCCCTCGGCCTCGTGATGGCCGCGGCCCTGAACATGCACCCCCTGGACTTCCTGTTCGGCAGCCTGCCCGGCCTCATGTGCCTGACAGCAGGCATCGCACTGGACGTCTGCGGCCTGTGGTGGACCAACCGCATGGCAGCTCGAGCACAAGCCTGAACCCACAGCCGAGCCGTACACCGATCTTGACAGGACCTGGCCGATGTTCCAGCTGTTGTCCGCGTTGTTCGCCAGCATGGCCGCCTGGCTGTGGTTCGCACCAAGAACCCCGGCCGAACGCCTGTCCCGACTGCGCCCGCCGAGGAAACCTCACCCCGAGCATCAGCAAGCCCAGATCAAGAACGAGGAGCCGCCTCACCCGGCCTGGCTGGATTCCCCTCCACCCCGCATCACCCGAAAGACGATCATCACAGCCGCGGGCACAGGACTGATCCTTGCTCTTCTGATCGGCGGCATCGCCGGAATCCTCGTGGGCATCCTGATCGCTCCACCAGTCGCGATATTTCTCCACAGGAAGCAACCGCAGCAGTCCCACCGCGAGCGCCGACGAATCGCGGCCGATCTTCCGTTCGCCGCCGACCTGATGACGGCATGCCTCCTCGCCGGCCGCCCGGTGAGCGCCGCCACCGACACAGCCGCCGACGCGATCGGCGGCCCACTCGGCCGGCGGTTGAAATGGGTCAGCACCCAGCTACGCCTCGGCGCCGACCCCGAACCCACCTGGGGCACCCTCGCGACGGACCCGGCCACGGCGCAGCTCTCCCGAGCCATGAGCCGAGCGGCTCAAAGCGGCGCCCCGGTGGCGGATGTCCTGACCCGCCTGGCCGACGACGCCCGCGAAGCCGCCAGAGCCGCCTCCGTGGCCGCGGCCAGGAGCGTCGGCGTAAAGGCGGTGGCCCCCTTGGGCCTGTGCTTCCTCCCGGCATTCGTCCTGCTGGGCATCGTCCCGGTGATAGCCGGCCTGGCCGCCACGATCGTCCTCCCGTAGCCCGCAGCCGGCCCACCTCCTCAGCTTCCACAAGGGTGGACCGCCGCCCACCGCTCATCCACAGGGGTGTACCGCCGCCCACCGCTTATCCACAGAACGCCGCTCGGTCCCTCGGCCACCACCCCGCTACCGCCAACCTAGGGATCCCGCCGGACAAGACCCCGGCTCCGAGCACCACCTGGAGGCACGATGCACAGTCCCGCCACCACGCCAGACGACATCAGAGCCGCCACGAGACAGAGCCGCCACACCACTCCCGACGACATCAGAGCCGCCAAGAGCCCCCACACCACGCCCGACCACATCAGAGCCGCCACAAAGCAGAGCCCCCACAGCACGCCGGGCAATATCCCTCATAGCCACAGCCATTCGTCCCGAACCAATCCGATAGCGCCACCCAACACCGCCAACACCGCCAACACCGCCAACACCGCCGAAACCGGCGAAGCCGCAAGCGCAATCGCCGAGCCGCCAGGGGACACCCCCACACCACCCACCGCACGCAACGGGGCACCGCCGGCCGACCCATCCGGGCAGGCCCAGCGCGCGGACCTTCCCGACCGTCCGCGCGGAAACAGATGGCTCCACTACGCGGCCGTCAACCGGCAGCGAGGCATGTCCACGGCCGAATACGCGGTGGGCACCATCGCGGCGTGTGCTTTCGCCGCGCTGCTGTTCAAGGTGGTGAGCAGCCCAGAGGTCCAGGAAATGCTGAGCTCACTCATCGACCGAGCTCTCAACACCGCCAACGGATGACCCTCCGCCAAGCGCGGACCTCCATGGGCGAGACGCGGTCGGCATCGCGGGGGTCGGTCACGGCCGAGACCGCCGCGATGCTGCCCGCGCTCATGGTCGTCCTGGCAGCCGCACTGTGGGCCGTCCAAGCCGTCGGTGCCCAGTTCGAATGCGTGGACGCGGCCCGCGCGGCAGCGCGAGCCGCGGCCAGAGGCGAGCCGTTGGAGCAGGTCAGCGCCCGAGCTCGGTCAGCCAGCCGGGCGGACGCGCAGGTGACGGTATCCCGCGAGAAGGAGACGACAAGAGTCGAGATCACGGTAGAGGTACGCCCGTCCTGGGCCCGGTCCCTGCCGGCGGTCCGCATATCCGCCACAGCCACGGCCGACACCGAGCCCGGCAGCATCCCCTGACCCAGCGAGAAAACGGGAGCCGGCAGATGAGCACGCCATACAGAAACCAGACCCTGCGGAGAGGGAAGGCACCGATCAACACCAAAGAAAGAGGCTCAGCCACCCTCTGGGGGGTGGCCCTCATGGGCCTCCTGATGACGGTGGCCACCGCGTTCGCCACGGTGGGTTCGGCACGCGTGGCACTCCACCGCGTGAACAGCGCCGCCGACCTCAGCGCCCTGGCAGCGGCCAAACTGGCGATAACCAACCCGGAAGCCGCCTGCCCCAGAGCCGCCGCCCTCGCCGCACAGAACGGCGTCGAGCTCACCCGCTGCGAGATCACCCAAGAGATCGCCGACGTCTGGACCTCATTGCCGGTCTCGCTGCCGTTATTAGGCACGCGCACGCTGACCGGCAGAGCTCGCGCCGGCCCAGCAGTCACACCACCATGATCGAGCAGCCGGGTAAGGCATTGCCGCCTTCGAGGCCAAGAGCAATCACGGTTGCGGTGTGACGGCCTCCAAGGCGAAGCGGGCTGAGCCGAGGCCGGCCCGTGCACGTGAACTCATCCGATACGCGTGCCGGCAAGCAGCAGGAAGAGCGGAACACGACGCCGACGCTCCAGCTCAGCGACATCGCCGGTGAAGCGATCCTCGCTGGGTGCGCACTCACGTAGAGAAGACAGGGAAAAACCGGCCTTCATCAGGGCGACCACATAATCCTCAACAGTCCGGTGAAACCACGTGACGGTGCCGCCCATCCAACTCCTCTCCCGCGGCCCTTTGACGAAGTAGTCATCGACAACCCATGAGGTGCGCTTCCCCTGCGTCCCCGAGTCGTGCGAACTCAGAACGGGATGAGTGACAGTGAAAACGATGCGTCCGCCGGGTGAGAGGCACCCATGGCAGGCGGCCAGCACGGGCTGGAGGTCATCGACATAGTGAAAGGCCAACCGTGAAACGATCAGATCGAAAGACGACGGTGGAGCGGAGAAGTCCTCGATGTCGGCCATCTCCACCCGGCCGGGGGTTCCTCGCAGGGCCGCGTTGCCCGCCTCGACCATCGCCGCCGAGCCGTCCAGCCCCAGGTAACTACGGCAACCGGCGTTCAGCAGGGTTTGTCCGATGGCCGCGTCCCCGCAGCCGAGATCCAGCACCCGGAGTCCCGCGACCGTGCCCAGCTCCTCCAGGAGAGCGGGTTCCTCCATCACCTGGTTGGGGCTCGACACGCCGCTGTGCCGATGATCGAGATACCTCTCGAAGACATGAGGCACGTCATAGAAGGAACCACCGCGTCCACTTACAGTCACGGCCAGGAGCATAGATGGACAAATGGGCAAAAAGCTCTTGCTTTGCAAATCGAGACAACGTCTGACTCGCGACATGACTCGACTCGAATGGCTCGCGAAATGCGAAGTTGCACTTGAGGTCGACGGGTTAGGTCGCAATCAAGTCACGACTACTTAGACGCGGTGTCCAAGAGTTGTGTATGTCCCGTAAGGTTCCGCTTACCCTCGGTCCATGCCGTATGCGACAGGACGTCTGGGAGAGCCGGGACGAAGTCGCTAAGGTGCGGGTCCGGGGGCGGTCGGTGACCGTATCGGCCGGGCGGACTGCACTTCCGGTCGTCGCGTGAACGCCCCCAGGTGGTCAGGCGGCGCGAGGCTCTCGATGGAGGGAAGCGTCGTGACGGTAGTCGGCAGAGTGGTGGCCGCAGGAGTGATCGTGGCGGGATCCATCGCGCTCGGCGGATCCGCTCAGGCCGCTGCGGCGACGGTGCGGGCCGACGGGCAGATCACCTCGCCCTCCGACGGTCAGGTGATCTCCAACCCATCTGTGACCGTTGCCGCACGTACGGGTGTGATGCAGCTGAACGTGGGCCTGTACGTCCAAGGTCCCTCCACGCCCAGCCAGAAGGTCGCCGGAGGCGGAGCGAACCAGTCGATCTCCGGCACCTTCGACGCCGGGGGCGCTCCCAACGGCACCTTCACGGTGACCCTCAAGGGAGAGATCACCGGCACCGCGTACGCGACCAGCATGTTCAAGCTCCAGCGGCCGCCCGAGGTGCCGGGCAACGTGGACGCGACCAGGCAGGGCACGTCCAAGGTCCTCGTGACCTGGAGCAAGGGCGCGGAGCCCGACCTGCAGTCGTACGAGGTCTCCAACAGCCAGTCCGGCATCGTGGGAAGGCTGCCCGTCGACAGCGCGTGCTCCGGATCCTCGTGCCGGGCGGCACTGGCCGTGCCGACCAAGGCCGAGGGGCAGAAGGTGGGGTTCACGGTCAAGGCGTTCAGGGGCGACGGTGACGGCGGCTCGATCGGATCGGGCAGTTCGGCCGCCGCGTACGTCGCCTTCCCCGCGGCGCCCAAGCCCAAGAAGACCGCCGACGCCCGGACACCCAAGACCAAGGACACCAAGAACGTCGATCCGCTGCCCACTCTCCCGGCCAAGAAGCAGACGCTGCCGACGAGCAAGCCGACGACTCACAAGCGGCCGGCCGCCAAGCTCCCGGCCATACCTGACACCGACCCCAAGGGCAATCTCCCGATCCCGACCGCCGATGAGACGGGCGGCCTCACCCCGACCGACACGAAGAACGGCACGCAGTCGGCTCCCGCGCAGTCCGTCGACGCGAAGGCGCAGTCGGGCGAGTCGCCGATCGGGAACATCGGCCAGTACGGCGTCTACGTCGCGGCGGGCATCCTCCTGTTGCTGGTCGGCGCCCACGCCGGCGCCTGGGCCCGTCGGCGCGCGCTCGCCGCGGTCGCGGCGGGCGGCCCCGCGTCCGGCACGACCGCCGCGGCAGCGGCCATGCCGTCGGCCGGTGGGACGCAGGCCAAGCCGGGGAGCGACAGCGTTCCCGCCGTCACGCCGCCGCCGCGGCGACGGCCCGCTGTGATCCTGGCGGTCGCCAAGACTCGAATGCCCGTGCCCGATCGCTCACAGGCCCAGCAGCCGTTATCGGCGGAGCGTCCTGACGCGGCGGCTGCCGCCCGCACGTCGTCGCCCACGCTCGATCAGAAGCCCACGTCGTCGGCCGCGCTCGACCAGAACCGCACCTCATCGGCCGCGCTCGATCAGAAGCCCACGTCGTCGCCCGTGCTCGATCAGAAGCGCGCCCCATCGCCTCTGCTCGACCAGACGCGCACGTCGTCGCCCGCGCTTGACCATAAGCGCAAGGAAGTGCCCGCCGTGCTGCCGCTCTCGGCTGAGGGGGAGGAGGCGCGAGGCGGCGCGGAGCCCCGTAAGGAGCCGGTTCGTATCGCCTTGCCCAGCTCCGCGGTCACGGACGTTCGCGACTCGGATGCCTTCCCCGTCCGGCCCGCCGTACGGATCGAGGATCGCTGGGACGACTACCTGCCGCCGTCGCCCAGGTCCATGGAGGACAGTGGGTTCTGGGAGCGCCCGCAGCCTGGGTCCGCCGATTTCTGGGCGGCTGACGAGGACAACAAGGAATCGGACGAGGAACGCGCTTACGCCGGTCGCCGACACACGGATGGCGAGAGCTAGAAGATTCGTTCCGATGAATGGCTGTGGATGTTCTGGGAGCCCTTGTCGCCGGGGTTCCGGCATAGGCACGGATCGTGGCTGCTGGGTGTGGCCCTGAGCCGGCGGCGAGCCGGTGCGTAGTCTCGGATGACCTTGCGATGTCGCAGGTAGAGCAGGCTCTTGGGACCTCGGTCGGTCGTGGTGCGGGTGGCGTGCCTGGATGAAGGGAAATGAATTCAGCGGTTCATGGCGCGGATGGCAGGCGTATCGCGGCGGCTCTCATTGAGGGCTCAGTAGCGTGTTGAGGAGGCGGACGGCACCTCGTTTGTGCAGGGGTTCGTTGCCGTTGCCGCATTTCGGGGACTGGATGCAGGACGGGCAGCCTCGTTCGCATTCGCAGGACGTTATGGCTTCGCGTGTGGCGGTCAGCCAGTCGGCCGCGCGGGCGTAGCCGCGTTCGGCGAACCCCGCGCCGCCCTCGTGGCCGTCGTACACGAAGACCGTGAGCAGGCCCGTGTCGGCGTGGAGCTCGGTGGAGACGCCGCCGATGTCCCAGCGGTCGCAGGTGGCGAAGAGGGGGAGCAGGCCGATGGAGGCGTGCTCGGCCGCGTGGGCGGCTCCGCCGAGGTCGATGCCGGACTCCGCGAGAGGGGCCACGGCCGAGGCGGGGAGCGTCCACCAGACGGCGCGGGTGCGGAGGGTTCGCGGCGGCAGGTCGAGGGGCTCGTCTCCAAGCATTTCGCCTGATTGGAGGCGTCTCTTGAGGTACGAGACCACTTGCCGGGTCACCTCCACCTCGCCGAAGTGCAGGGTGCCGGAGCCCAGCGGTTGCGAGCGCTGGGTGGCGAGGATGGAGATGTCGGTTATATCGCGAGCGAACGTCGTGAAGTCCGGGTTGGCGCCGGAGACCAGGGCCACTCCGGCCTCCAGATCGAGGACCTCCACCAGGAAGGTCTCGCCCTGATGGAGGTAGACCGCGCCTGTGTGCACCGTGGTGTGGGCGGACGGCTCGTCCACGCTGCCCAAGAGACGGCCGGTGGACGACTCCACGACCTGGATGGGGGCGCCTCCGCCGCCTCGGATGTCGGCGAGGTCTGTGGCGCGCTCCCGCCTGGTCCAGAACCAGCCCGCGGGACGCCTTCTGAGCAACGCCTGGGCGACCAGGTCATCAAGGACGGTTGAGGTGGTGTCGCCGAAGATGGGCAGATCGTCCTCGGTCAGCGGGATCTCGGCGGCCGCGGCGCAGAGGTGGGGGCCCAGCACGTACGGGTTGTCGGGATCGAGGACGATCGCCTCCACGGGCCGGCCGAACAGGGCCTGGGGGTGGTGTACGAGGTAGGTGTCCAAGGGGTCGTCCCTGGCGATCAGCACGGCGAGCGCGTCTTGGCCGTCGCGACCCGCCCGGCCCGCCTGCTGCCAGAGCGAGGCGCGGGTGCCCGGCCAGCCTGCGATCAGCACGGCGTCCAGGCCTGAGACGTCCACGCCGAGCTCGAGGGCGTTTGTCGTGGCCAGGCCCATCAACGTGCCCGCGCGGAGGGCCTTCTCCAGGAGCCTGCGGTCCTCCGCGAGGTAGCCGGCCCGGTAGGCGGCGATCTTGTTGGGGAGCTCGGCCCAGTCAGGGTGGGGAGGGGAGTCCGGGAGAGCCCAGTTGAGAGAGCTCTCCGGGACCGGCCCGCTAGCTTCGCCGCCCTGACCGGTGGCATGACTATCTGGGCTGGTGGCGTGCCCGTCCAGGCTGGTGGCATGACCGTCCCGATCGGTGGCGTGCCCATCCGGGCCGGTGGCGGCCCCATCCTGCCCCATCGCGGGGCCGTCCTGGCTGGTTGTGAGTCCGTCTTGGTGGGTGGCGGGGCTGTCCTGGCTGGTTGTGGGGCCCTCTCGGTGGGGGGCGGGGCTGCTGTGGGCGGTTGTGAGCCCGTCTTGGTGGGCGGCAGGAGTCAGGGGGGCGGGAGGATTCGGGAAGTGGCCTGAGAGGGAGAAGGCCACGTCGGCGAGTTTGGCGCGGGCCGTCAGCGCGACCGTCTCGGCGCCCCGGCGGGAGCGGACGAAGGCGAGCGTGCGGACGTCCGCCAGGACGAGGTCCGCGAGCAGATCCGCGGCCTCCGCCGTGGCCGTACGCCGCACAGGCGCCCCTCCCTCGCCCCGTAGCTCCGTCAGAGGCGGCTCCCACAGCGCGATGGTGGTCGCACCCTTGGGCGAGGCGTCCACGGTCACCTCGTCCATCTCAAGCCCCGTCAGCCTCATCGCGAACGCCCCCGGCTCGCTGGCCGTCGCCGACGCCAGCAGGAATGTGGGGCGCGAGCCGTACCGGGCGCAGACGCGGCGCAGGCGGCGCAGGATCTGGGCGACATGGGAGCCGAAGACGCCGCGGTAACCGTGGCACTCGTCCACGACGATCATGCGCAACCGGCGAAAGAACGACGACCATTGGGAGTGACGGGGGAGGATGCTCCGGTGCAGCATGTCCGGGTTCGTCAGGACGTAGTTGGCGTGCTGGCGCACCCACGTACGTTCCTCGAACGGCGTGTCGCCGTCGAAAGAGGCGGCGCGCAGCTGGGTGATGCGCAGTTCGCGCAGGCTGCGCAGTTGGTCGGCGGCCAGGGCCTTGGTGGGCGTCAGGTACAGGATCGTGCCGCCGTCGAGGCAGGCGGCGACCGCAGGAGTCAGGTACGCCAGGGACTTCCCCGAGGCCGTGCCGGTCGAGATGATCACGTTTCGGCCACGGAATGCCAGGTCGGCGGCCTCGTACTGGTGGCGCCAGAGTCCTGTGACCCCGCGGTTCGCCAAGCGCGTAACAAGCACTTCTGGCGTCCATTTGGGCCATTGGGCTTGACCGGCCTGACGTGCTGGAACATGCTCCACATGGGTGACACGCTCATGACGTGCGGGAACACCGAGCAGGTGCCGGAGGAGTGGACCCGCGTGTTCTGGGGAGGATGCGGTGGAAGTCACTGTTTCCAGTCTTGCATCTGTGGGCAAAGTCGCCGGGAATCGTGATTTCGTATAGACACAAGCCAGACGCGTGGTTGAATGCCGCGCGTCAGGGTCGGACAGTCTGGGGCCACGCTCCAGATTGCCAGGCCCAAGAGAGTAGTTTCGCAGGCGAGGCGCTGGAGGATCTGTGGATCTGAAGTTGGATCACCGCACCGAAGACCGACTCACCATCGTGGAGGTCGAGGGTGAGATCGATGTCTACACGGCGCCGAGATTGCGTGAGCTCCTCATTGACCTGGTCAACAAGGGCAACTTCCATCTTCTCGTCAACATGGAGAAGGTGGACTTCCTCGACTCCACGGGCCTCGGTGTCCTGGTCGGGGGGCTCAAGCGGGTTCGTGCACACGACGGCTCGCTCGAGCTGGTGTGCACGCAGGAGCGCATCCTGAAGATCTTCCGGATCACCGGACTGACCAAGGTCTTCGGGATCTACGCTTCGGTCGACGAGGCCAAGGAAGCTCACGGCAAAGACAAGTAGCATGGCTACCGTCGAGCTGACGTTCAGCGCTCTCCCCGCGCACGTGCGGACCGCACGGCTGGTGGCGACGGCGATAGCCCGCCGCACCGGCGTGCAGGAGTCACTGCTGGACGAGGTCAGGCTCGCCGTGGGTGAGGCGTGTTCCCGGGCAGTCGAGGCGCACCGCGTCCACTGTCCGGGCGAGCCCATCCGCATCGAGCTGCGTGACGATTCCGGGCGTTTCGAAGTCACGGTCAGCGATCAGGCCCCCAGCGATGAGATCAAGCAGGAGCAGCCCCTCGATCTGGGCATGCTCTCTGACTCGTTCATGTCAGGCTTTGGCATCGCGGTCATCGCGGGCTTGGCCGACGACGTCGAGGTCGTCCCCAGCCCGAAGGGCACGAACATCCGTATGAGCTGGCCCGCCGCCAAGGCGACCTGAGCTCAATCCTGCCTCGCTCGCCGCGCTGGGCGCCGCCGCTGCTTACCGGCGCCCAGCTCTTCACCACGCACTCCTTCGGGCCGCTGGTACGGGGAGCGGGCTCGGCGCTGTCCGCCGTGTGCGGGGCCGAGGCCGGCAGGGAGCCACCGTCGACTCGTACAGGGTCGGCCGCCGTGGCTTCCGTTTCGGTTGCCCGGAAAACGCTTCCGTGCCCGTGCAGGGCAGGAGCGGCGTCGGCAGGACCGGCGTCGGCCGAGGGCTGATGGGTGCCACCATGCGATGGCCGCCACCATGCGGTGAGGGCGAACCCGCGTGCCGGGGGTGAGCGAGCGCCGCGTGCGCGCGTGAGGTGCGGACGGCGTGGCCTCAGATGCCGGTGGGGACTCCAGGCAGTCGATGGGAGAGCTCAACAGCAGGCCGGCCTCGTGAGGTCCTCTGGTGCGGCCCACGACGGCTCACGACGGCCAGGGTTTCGGTCTGGCCATATCGATAGGTTTTCATAACCTTAAACCCGGGGAAATTTCCCCTGTCAGGCCGCAAACCGGGTCGCTGTCAGGGGATTACTAGACGCGAGCACAATTAGCCGCCTCGAGAGCCTTCATATCCGTTGAGTGCCTGCGTAGACTCCCGGCACCGGCCAAGGTGATCCGGCGGAACGCGGATTCAACCGGAAGCGGCACCCACAACCCGGATGGTGCCGCAACACCCGCCGAGGAAAACTGCAGCACCGCCCGGGCAGGACGACCGGTCTTGCCGAGGAGAACGATGAGCAGGCACATGCTGGCAGCGGAGCCAGCGTCCAATCTGGCCCTGAGTGGAAACAATCTCACCATCGTGATCGTGGTCGCCGCGGTCGCACTGATCGCACTAGCCGTCGCAGGCGGCCTGGTGCGCGAAGTGCTGTCCGCCGGCCAGGGCACTGAGCGCATGCAGAACATCGCGCGCGCCGTACAAGAAGGCGCCGCCGCCTATCTCACCCGTCAGTTCCGCACGTTGGCGATCTTCGTCGTCGTGATTCCCTTCCTGTTGCTCCTTCTACCTGCGGAAACGACCGAACTCCGCATAGGACGTTCGATCTTCTTCGTGGTCGGGGCGGTGTTCTCCGCGCTGACCGGGTTCATGGGCATGTGGTTGGCCGTGCGCGGGAACGTCCGCGTCGCCGCCGCGGCCAACGAAGCGGGCGAGAAGCGCGCCATGCGCATCGCGTTCCGTACCGGCGGTGTGGCCGGGATGTTCACCGTGGGCCTCGGCCTGCTCGGCGCGGCCGTGGTCGTGTTCATCTACCAGGGGAACGCGCCGGGCGTGCTCGAGGGCTTCGGGTTCGGGGCGGCGCTGCTGGCGATGTTCATGCGAGTCGGCGGCGGCATCTTCACCAAGGCCGCCGACGTCGGCGCCGACCTGGTCGGCAAGGTCGAGCAGGGCATCCCGGAGGACGACCCGCGTAACGCCGCGACCATCGCCGACAACGTGGGCGACAACGTCGGTGACTGCGCGGGCATGGCGGCCGACCTGTTCGAGTCGTACGCGGTCATGCTGGTCGCCAGCCTCATCCTGGGCAAGGTGGCCTTCGGCGAGCAGGGGCTGGTCTTCCCCCTGATCGTCCCGATGATCGGCGTGATCACGGCGATCATCGGCATCTTCGTGACCAGGGTGCGCGACAGCGACCGCAGCGGCATGGCGGCGATCAACCGCAGCTTCTTCATCTCGGCCGCGATCTCCGCGGTCCTCGTCGCGGGCGCCGCCTACCTCTACCTGCCCAGCAGCTTCGGCGGCCTGACCGGCGGCACCGTGAGGTCCGACGCCGACCCGCGGCTCATCGCCATCGGCGCGGTGCTCATCGGCCTGGTGCTGGCCAGCGCCATCCAGCTGCTGACCGGCTACTTCACCGAGACCAACCGCCGTCCCGTACGCGAGATCGGCGAGAGCTCGGCCACCGGCCCTGCCACCGTCATCCTGGCCGGCATCAGCGTCGGCCTGGAGTCGGCCGTCTACTCGGCCCTGGTCATCGGCGGCGCGGTCTACGGCGCGTTCCTGCTCGGGTTCGGGAACGTGACGATCGCGCTGTTCGCGGTGGCCCTGGCCGGCACCGGCCTGCTGACCACGGTCGGCGTCATCGTGTCCATGGACACGTTCGGCCCGGTCTCCGACAACGCCCAGGGCATCGCGGAGATGTCGGGCGACGTCGAGGGCGACGGCGCTCGCGTGCTCACCAGCCTGGACGCGGTCGGCAACACCACCAAGGCCATCACCAAGGGCATCGCCATCGCCACGGCCGTGCTGGCGGCGACCGCGCTGTTCGGTGCCTTCCGCACCGCTGTGGAGGGCGAGCTGGCCAAGGCGACCGCGGACATCAAGTCGGCGCTCGGCAGTTTCTCCACCTTCAGCCTCGGCGTCGACCAGCCGAACGTCCTGGTGGGCCTGATCATCGGTGCGGCGGTCGTGTTCCTCTTCGCGGGGCTCGCGATCATGGCGGTCGGACGGGCCGCGATGCGCGTGGTGTTCGAGGTACGCGACCAGTTCCGCAACAAGCCGGGCATCATGGACGGCTCGGAGACGCCGGAGTACGGCCGCGTCGTGGACATCTGCACCCGCGACTCGCTCCGCGAGCTGGCCACGCCCGGCCTGCTGGCGGTCATGACGCCGATCGCGGTCGGGTTCGCGCTCGGGTACGCGCCGCTGGGCGCCTACCTCGCGGGCGCCATCGCGTGCGGCACGCTGATGGCCGTCTTCCTGGCGAACTCGGGCGGCGCCTGGGACAACGCCAAGAAGCTGGTGGAGGACGGCCACCACGGCGGCAAGGGCTCGGAGGCGCACGCCGCCACGGTCATCGGCGACACGGTCGGCGACCCGTTCAAGGACACGGCAGGTCCGGCCATCAACCCGCTGATCAAGGTGATGAACCTGGTGGCGCTCCTGGTCGCGCCGGCCGTGGTGCTGTACGCGGGCAACCCGGTCGTCCGCATCGTCGTCACGGTGGTGGCGGTGGGCGTGGTGGTCGGGGCCATCGTGGTGTCGAAGCGGCGCTCGGTGACCACCGAGCCGGCCAACAACGACAACCGGGAGCACGCCCCGGTCGCCTCATGACCCGATGACACCCTCCGGACGCCCGCCCCGCTGCGTAGGGGCGGGCGTCTCGCGTTCCAGGCTTCAGAAGTCCACACGGAAGGCGGGAGCGGAAGCGAGGCCCCTCGATGGGAAACTGGGCGCGTGAACGGTGACAAGCCGCCCAGCGGCGGGAAGACCCTGGGCCTCATTCTGCTGGCGATGCTCGTCATCCTGGCCGTGATAGTCGCGCTGGCCGTCTGGGCCTCGAGGACAGGGTGATCCGGTGCGGACCTTGATTGTGCTGCGGCACGCGAAAGCCGACCACATCCTGGGCCTGGCCGATCGGGAGCGGCCGCTGACCGGGCGGGGCGAGCGGGACGCCAGGCGGGCGGGCGACGAGATCAGGGCGGCCGGGCTCGCCCCGGACGTCGTGCTCTGCTCGCCGGCGGTCAGGACGAGGCGCACCGCCGAGATCGCCTTCCCCGAGGTGGAGATCAGCTTTGAGCGGGACATCTACGAGGCGTACCCGGAGGACCTGCTCGAGGTGGTCCGGCGGGCCGATCCCGAGCTGAGCACCGTGGTGCTGTGCGGGCACAATCCGGGCGTGCACGAGCTGGCCCTGGCGCTGGCCGGAGGTGACCACGTCTTCCGGCCGGGGGCGTTCGTGGTGATCGAGCTGGAGTCCGCCTGGGAGGACCTGTGGCCGGGCCAGGGGCGCCTGATCACGCACTGGGACCCCAAGGAGAGCTGAGGGGGGTCACCCCGTCAGTACGCCGTCCTCCGCGTCCGCCGCCTCGACCTCGTCCCGCGAGATCCCCAGCAGGTAGAGGATGGAGTCCAGGTACGGCGTGTTGACCGCCGTGTCGGCCGCCTGGCGCACGACGGGCTTGGCGTTGAAGGCCACCCCCAGGCCTGCGGCCGCGATCATGTCCAGGTCGTTCGCCCCGTCGCCGATGGCGACCGTCTGGGAGATCGGCAGGCCGGCCTCGCGCGCGAACCTCTCCAGCGCCCGCGCCTTCCCGGGCCGGTCCACGATCTCGCCCACGACCTTGCCGGTCAGTCGCCCGTCGATGACCTCGAGGACGTTGGCCGCCGAGTAGTCGATCCCGAGCTCCTCCACCAGCCCGTCGGTGATCTGCGTGAACCCCCCGCTGACGATGGCGAAGCGGTAGTCGAGCCGCTTCAGCGTGCGCACCAGCGTACGGGCGCCAGGGGTGAGGACGACCTCCTTGCGCACGTGCTCGAACACCTCGGCGGGCAGCCCTTCGAGCAGCGCCACCCGGCGCCGCAGCGACTCGGCGAAGTCCAGCTCGCCGCGCATGGCCTGCTCCGTGACCCTGGCCACCTCGTCCAGGCAGCCGGCGTGGGCGGCCAGCAGCTCGATGACCTCGCCCTGGATGAGCGTCGAGTCGACGTCCATGACGATCAGCCGCTTGGCCCGCCGCGACAGGCCGGTGCGCTGCACGGCCACGTCCACTTCCTGGATCGCCGCCTCGGCCGCCAGCTCGACCCGCAAGGAGGCGGGGTCGGCGCCGGAGACGGAGAGCTCGATGCAGGTGACGGGCCACTGGGCGAGGCGTTCGATGCGGTCGATGTTCGCGCCGGCGGCGGCGATGCGTCCGGCGATGCCCGCGATGGCGGCGGGCTGGAGCGTGGCGCCCAGCACGCTGACCGACAGGCGGCCGCGGCGGCGCTGCTCCTTGGCCTGGGAGCCGGTGGAGAGCTCCACCTCCATGCCGAGGTCCTCGGCCACGCGCTCGACGGCGGTCCACATGGCGCCGAGGGTGGTGCCGGTGCCGGTCGAGGGGCCGCCCGCGTATGCGACGAGCACGCCGAGCGTGAGCCGCCCACGGATGACGACCTGCTCGATATCCGCCACGGTCACCGGAAAAGCGGACAGAACGGAGAAAAGTCGCGAAGTCACGCCTGGCCGGTCGGGGCCGTTCAGGGTGATGAGGAGGGTGCGCTGGTCCACATCGAGCCACGGTACTGCGCCCGACCCGATGCTCGCGAAGCAGGTCGGGCATTCGGGCGCAGGTGTGGCGGTGAACATTCCGTTAACGGCCGAAGCCGCGACGTCCCAGGTGAACGCCTGATGAACGCAGTGGACCGCGTCCCTGCGGACGCGGCCCGAAACGTTCCAGAGCTAGCGGACGACCTTGGTCTTGACCGTCTTCCCGTAGCCGTGCTCGGGGACGCCGAGCCGCTCCAGCTCTTCCTTGCTCATGTTGTCCATGCCGGTCTGGACGTCGTAGGAGACCACGCCGATCGTGGCCTCCTGCGTGCCCGTGGCGCCCTTCTTCAGCTTGGCCTCGAAGGTCATCTGGATGGAGTCGCCCTTCTCGAGGACGACCGGCACGTCGCACCAGAACGCACGGCCTTCGAGGCCGCACTCGGTCTTCTTGACGCTGCTGCTGAACATGATCCGCTTGAGATCGACACCCTTGGGGAACTGGCCGCCGACGAACCAGTAGTCGGCGTCGTAGGGCCCCTTGTTGGTGGCGACGACGCTGTAGTAGATCTTGCCGCCGGCCTTGACCGTCTTCGACGCCTTCACCTTGACGTCGAAGGCCGAGAACGGCTGGCTGGCGACAGTCGTCGCGGAAGCAGGAACAGCCGGTGCGAGCAGGGCGCCGGCCAGCAATGCCAGCGACACCGTCTTGGTCAGGTTACGCATTAAACGTCTCCGTTGAGGAAGTGGGCACGGGGACGCACATACAAAGCCCCCGTTAAATGCCCGCTGTTCCTATCATGACGGCAAAATCTGTGTAAAGACTATTTCTTCAGAATCAGGTGAGTGTCGCCGAACTCATGCCACAGATATCCGTTCCGTAGTGCCTCCTCGTATGCCCGTGCCAGTGGTTTCTCGCCCGCTATCGCGGTCAGCATGAGCAGGTGGCTGGATCGCGGCTCGTGCAGCCCGGTGATAAGTCCCGTGACGACCCGTACGCCGCTTCGGGGCGTGACGACGTGCCGGGTCCACCCGGCCGCGGGAGCCACCCGCCCGTCCTCGCCCGCGGCCGTCTCCAGAGCCCGTACGGCGGTCGTCCCCGCGGCCACCACCCGGTTGCCGCTCTCGAGCGCCAGGTTGACCAGCCGCGCCGTGGCCGCGGGCACCTCGTAACGCTCGGCGTAGGGCGGCTCGTCCTTCTCCGGCGAGGCCACCCCCGTGTGCAGGGTGATCGGCGCGATCCCGACCCCGCGCGACACGAGCGCCGTCACCAGCTCCGTGGTGAACGGCCGCGCCGCGCTCGGCATCTCCGCGCTCCCCGGCACG
The DNA here is from genome assembly GCF_040674955.1 of Nonomuraea sp. NPDC049695. Classification (NCBI taxonomy): domain Bacteria; kingdom Bacillati; phylum Actinomycetota; class Actinomycetes; order Streptosporangiales; family Streptosporangiaceae; genus Nonomuraea; species Nonomuraea sp. NPDC049695. The sequence continues at coordinate 68,103 of NZ_JBFANV010000060.1, forward strand.
GTCGCGAACACGGTCTGGTACGTCTCGATCGGCCAGTCCCTGCTCACGTACGAGTAGCGGATCGGCGCCCCGTGCGTCCGCAGGTACGACTCGACGTCCCGGTCGAGCGAGGCCCGCCACAGCCGCGGCGTCTCCCGCTCGATCAGCCGCAACGTCGCCCGCCCCGGCAGCGGCAGCCACTCGCCCGGCTCGCCCCCGCCGTAGGGCTCCGAGGCGGTGGCGGTACGGCGGCGCAGCTCGACCAGCCAGGTGCCGTCCTCCCTGGAGGTGGAGAAGTGCACGGCCAGCCGGTCGAGCCGGACGGCCGCGGGCAGGGTCGCCGAGTTGTTCACCACGATCAGGTCCCCGGGGTCGAGCAGCCCCGGCAGGTCGCTGAAGTGGTGGTGCGAGGGGCGGAGGTCGCCGCGCGAGACCATGAGGCGTACCGCGTCCCTGGACATCCCCCGCGCCTCGGGAGGCTCGCCCGCCGACAGGCCGGGCGGCAGCGCGAAGTCGAGCGCGAGCGTCATTGCAGGCTCACTTTCCCGCCGGCCGGACGGGCCTTGACCAGGTCGTGCAGCGCCTCGGCCACCTTGGCCGGGTCGGTGGCGGCCGCCGCCTCCTCGGCGCCCACGGCGTCGGTGAGCATGCGGGTGTTCATCTCTCCTGGATCGACCCACCAGACCCGCACCTCGGGCTCCTCCGCCGACAGCACGTTGGAGAGCTGCTCCAGGGCGGCCTTGGTGGCGCCGTAGCCGCCCCAGCCCTCGTACGCGCCCGTGGCGGCGTCCGAGGTGATGTTGACGACGGCCCCGCGCGCCGCGCGCAGAGCGGGCAGCGTGGCCTGGATGAGGGCGAGCGGAGCGGTCACGTTGGTCTCCAGCAGCACCCTGAACGCCTCCAGCGGGTAGCCCGCCAGCGGCGGCAGCGGGGTGACCCCGAGGTCACTGGCGTTGTTCACCAGCAGGTCCAGCTCGGGCACCGCGTGAGCCAGCCGCTGAACGTGCTCGGGCTCGGTCACGTCGCCGGGGATCGCGGTGGCGCCCAGCTCGGCCGCGGCCCGCTCGAGGTCGTCCGCGCCGCGGGCGGTGAGGACGAGGTTCCAGCCCGCGCCTGCCAGCGACCTTGCCAGTGCGAGGCCGAGGCCGCGGGAAGCGCCGGTGATGAGTGCGGTGTTCGTCATGGTGCCGACGCTAGGAACGCGACGGGCGGCGCACATCGGGCTGAGGGTCCGCCGCCGCATGGGCACATCGTCCTAGGACCATAAGCTGGGGACCGTGTCCCCCGACCGAGACGAGATCCTGCAGGCGGTGAGCTCTGCGGTGCTCGCCGTCACCCGCCATCTGTCGGTCCGCGAGGTGCTGCAGGTCATCGTACGCTCGGCGCAGCGGCTCCTGGACGCCCGGTACGCCGCGCTCGGCGTGCCCGACGACGAAGGGACGTTCGCCGAGTTCGTCGCCGAGGGCATCACCGACAAGCAGTGGGACGCGATCGGCCCGCTGCCCAGACAGCACGGCATGCTCGGCGCGATGCTCCGTGACGGCACCCCCGTCAGGCTGCCCGACCTGCGCGACGATCCGAGGTTCGAGTGGTGGCCGAAGGCGCATCCGGTCATGAAGGACTTCCTCGGGGTGCCGATCCGCGACAGTGAGCAGGTGCTCGGCATCATCTTCCTGGCCAACAAGCGCACGGCCGGTGGCTTCACGCAGGCGGACCAGGACCTGCTCACGCTCTTCGCCGCGCACGCCGCCATCGCGCTCACCAACGCCAGGCTGTACGAGCGCGGTCGCGAGCTGGCCATGCTGGAGGAGCGCAACCGGATGGCCCGCGAGCTGCACGACGCGGTGACGCAGAAGCTGTTC
>NZ_JBFANV010000061.1:0-69585 GCF_040674955.1 Nonomuraea sp. NPDC049695
GGCAGGGTCCGCAGCCCGGCGACCAGGATCGAGGTGCCCTGGACGGAGACGAAGAACTGGGAGAAGAAGAACGACGACCCCATCAGCGCGAACCCGACCACGACCATCGCCGTGCTGGACACCGTGAACAGCCGCTGACGCAACAGCCGCAGCGGCAGCACCGGCGCCGACACACGACCCTCGACCACGACGAACGCGGCCAGGAGCACCAGCCCGGCGGCGAAGCCGGCCAGGATCACCGGCGAGGTCCAGCCTCGGGAGCCGCCCTCGATCAGGCCGTAGGTCACCGCGCCCACGCCCGCGACGGACAAGACCGTGCCGGGGACGTCGATCGGCGGCGCGCCCGCATTGCGGGACTCCCCCAGCACGCGCAGCCCGGCCAGCAGCAGGACCGTCCCGATGGGCACGTTGACCAGGAAGATGGCGGGCCAGCCGAACGCCTGCACCAAGATCCCGCCCGCCAGCGGCCCGGCGGCCAGGCCGATGCCGCTGAGCCCGGCCCACAACCCGATCGCTCTGACGCGCTGCCTCGGGGCGGGATACGCGGCGGCCAGCAGCGCCAGCGAGGCGGGGCTCAGCGCCGCGGCCCCCACGCCCTGCAGCACCCGCCCGGCGATCAGCCAGCCGATCGAGGGCGCGAGCGAACACACCACCGACGCGGCCGTGAACACCACCACCCCGGCCAGGAACACCCGCCGGCGGCCGAACCGGTCGGCGAAGACGCCGCCCGACAGCAGCAACATGGCCACCAGCAGCACGTAGGCGTCGACGATCCACTGCAGGCCGGTCAGCCCGGTATGCAGCCGCTGCTGCATATCAGGCAGGGCCGCGCCGACGATCGTGTTGTCCAGCAGCACCATGAACTGACCTGCGCAGGTCAGGGTGAGCAACCCTTTCACGCACATCCCTTCTAGAAGCAGTTGATGACTGGTCTCACGCTTTGAACGCGGTCAATGGTGTGCGGGATGATCTCCATGCTCGGCCACCGGTTCGCGCCCGCTTCGCCGGCCTGGGCGACCAGCGGTTCTGGCGCACCGACCTGCAGGTGGGGTTAGCGATGGGGAGGCCATAAAATGGCGCTCCGCGCAATGAGATAGATGTCTCCATGCTCATCGGTGCATGGCCATAGCGAGCGGGATTTGTCCAGTAGCGGAATAACTCTTTTAAAAGCCTCCCAGCGCCGGGGCGGCCGCGCTGCTGCTGTCGGCCGCCTGCACGACGCCCGGACCTCCGACCCGGACCGCAAGCTCGGCACGCTGCGCCCTCACGACGCCGGCCACTGTCGAGCACCTCGCGGAAGCCCAGATAGGTGGTGAGGAAGTGGCGGGAGCTTGCCAGATCGTCGACGGTGAAGACGACCGTTGAGGCGACAATGTTCATGGCTCTGCTCGTATGCGGTTGCCTAGCACGATTTCCCCCAATGTGGTGATTCATCCTTGATCAGGGTTGCGGATATGGCCGAGCCGGGGCAATGCCGGATCGTGCAACACTGCGTTAACCGCAGACTTAACGTCAGGGAGGACACACGGGAGATCAGCGACATCGAGATCTTGCTGACACCGGCCGAGGAGCTGCACTTCGCCCGCACGGTGGAGCGGCTGCACATGTCCGTGGCGCGCGTAAGTCAGGCGATCAGAAGCACGAGCGCAATGTCGGCACCCCCACTTCAAGCCACCAGTCGAGCCGTTCGGCTCACACCAGTCGGCGAACAACCGGTGTTGTTGTCCAGGATGTCCATCGGTACCTGGCTCGTCCACGCGCAAGCCTGCCTTCGGTCCGGCGAACAAGATGTCCACGTCGCCGAGGATCCCAACTCGGCCCTGACGGAAAAGGCCTGGCCGCAACCCTTCCGGACTCGGGGATCGAGTACGGTGGACCACCACAGCAACGACAAATGCTGCATGATCACATGAAGCGGCGACTTATCGTGGCAGGTCGAGCGTGGAACTGCGGGACATCGAGATCTTCCTGACGCTGGCCGAAGAGCTGCACTTCGGGCGTACCGCCGAGCGCTTGCATGTCTCCCCGGCCCGGATCACCCAGGCGATCAAGAAGCAGGAGCGGCAGATCGGCACCCAGCTGTTCGTCCGGAACAACCGCAGTGTCTTGCTGACGCCCGCGGGGGTGCGCTTGCGTGACGACCTGCGGCCGATATACCACGCGCTCGGTGAGAGTGTGGAGCGGGCCAAACGTGAGGCACAGAACAAGAACGAGGCGCTGCGGTTGGGCATGCTCAGTACCAACACCGCCGAGCTCCGTCCCCTCTTCGACGCGTTCGCGGCCCACCGCCCCCACTGCGAGATCCAGCTCCGCTACATCAGTTTCAGCGATCCCTTCGGACCGCTGCGTGCCAGGGAGGTCGACGTGCTGCTGGCCTGGCTCCCGGTCGAGGAGCGCGACCTCACCGTAGGCCCGATCATCTCCACCGAACACCCCGTGCTGGCCGTGTCAGCCACGCATCGACTGGCCACGCGGACGTGGGTGAGCTACGAAGACCTCGGCGACGAGATCGTCATGGGCGGCGCCCACCCCGGCTACTGGCGCGAGGCGATCGTCCCCACCCGCACCCCCAGCGGCCGGCCCATCCGCATCGGGCCGAACGTCTCCACCGGCGAAGAAATGCTTCCCATCCTCGCCGCCGGAGAGGCTGTCTCACCGGTTTACGGTCACTCCACCCGCTACTACGCCCGACCCGACACGGTTCACGTGCCCATTCGCGACGCGCCGCCGCTGCGCTGGGCACTCATCTGGAGCACCGCAGCAGAAAACGACCTCATCCGACACTTCGCCCATGCTGCCCGCGATGTCGGCGAACTCGAATTCTGAACGAGGTTTGACTTGGAAGAGCCGGTCTGCTGGCCTTGCCAGGGTCGATGGCGGGCGAGGCCACTGACGCCCTTGCCTGTGGGTGAACCCGTCCTTGCCGAGCATTCCTGGTCTCACGATCGGTAGATCAGTACATGAGCGGCTACCTCGAATTCAGGTGAGCACGGCGCGGCACAGGACCGTGAGGGTGGTCTCTGTGACGACCGTGGGGTCCGCCCCCGTGGCGAGTCGGCGTTGCGCCTCCCCAAGGATGCTCCACCCCAGGTGCGCCACCAGGTCCGGATGTGGGCACCCGGCGTCGGCCAGGGTGGCGCGGAGCGGGGCGATCATCGTCTCGTGGAGCTGGTCGAGCCGGTCCTGGCACTCCCGGGGCAGCTCGACGGAGGACACCGCGCGCAGCAGCGCGTAGTCGGGGTGCGTGACGAAGGACAGCGTCACCGCTCCGAACGCCCGCACCCGCTCCCGCGCCCCCTCGGCCTCGGAAGAGGCCTCTTCGAGCCGGGCGGTCCAGCGCGGGATGGCGTCCTCGACGAGCTGGGCCAGGATGTCGGCGGTCGAGGAGAAATAGCGGTAGACGCTGGAGCGGGCCAGCCCCACGCGGGCCCCGACGGCCGCCGGTGTGAGCCCGGCCGGGCCCTCGGCGACGAGGATCTCCATCGCGGCCGTCAGCAGGGCCGCGTGCTGGCTGGCCCGGTGGTCGGCCACCGTGGCCGCGCTGATCCTGGGCACTCACTCCTCCTCGCGTCGCCTCCCCCCAGTATCGGGCAGCAGCAGCGTCGTCCCGACGCCGCCGAGCAGCACGAGCCCCGTGACGATCGTGACCCGGCGGGTGGCCTCGGCGGAGGCGGCCACGGCCGCGGCGTGTCTGGCCGGGTCCCTGATCGCCGCGACGGCCGCCCCTGCGCTGTCGCGTACGGCGCGCCGCAGATCGTGCGAGGCGGGCAGGTGGCGGGCCATCGCCTGGTCGAGCCCGGTCACCAGGACCGCGCCGAGCACCGCGATGCCGATGGCCGCGCCGAGCTGGCGGATCGTGCTCTGCAGCCCGGAGGCCACTCCGGACTGGCGGGCCGGTACGTCGGCCAGCATGACGTTCGGGAGCTGGGCCGAGGCGAACCCGACGCCGACCCCGTACACGACGAGCCAGGGCACCAGCGTCCACGGCCCGAGCGAGGGTGAGACGGCCAGGCCGATCGCGATGGCGGCGACCGCCTCCAGCCCGAGCCCCAGCCGGACGATGACCCGCGGCGCCAGCGGCAGCTTGGGCACGACGCCGCCCGCCAGGAACGTGCCGCCCGCCAGCGTGGCCACGATCAGTCCCGTCCGGAACGCGGTGAACCCCATGGCCGACTGCAGGAACAGGGGCAGCACCAGGATCAGGCCGAACTCGCCGAGCGTGATGATCATCGCGGCCACGCCGCCGTACCGGAAGGAGGGGATGGCGAGCAGGGAGAGGTCCAGGATCACCGGGCGGCCGGCCCGCGCCCTGGCCCGCTCGACCAGCACGAACGCGGTGAGCGCGAGCGCGGCCACCGGGAACGCCGCCAGGATCGGGCCGGACCAGCCGTACCGCTGGCCCTCGATCAGCCCGAACACCATCGACGACGTGCCCGCCACCGACAGCAGCCCGCCGGGGAGGTCCGAGCCGCCCGCGTGCGGGTCCTTCGACTCGGGCACCCGCACCGTGCCGAGCAGGACCAGCAGGCCGATCGGCAGGTTCACCCAGAACGCCCAGCGCCACCCGAAGTCGGTCACCAGCCAGCCGCCGAGCAGAGGTCCCAGCGCGGCCATGCCGCCGATGACCGACCCCCAGACGGCGAACGCGACGGTCCTGCGCGTGCCCGTGTAGAGGAAGTTGATGATCGCGAGCGTCATCGGCACCACCATGGAGGCGCCGACCCCCTGGATCACCCGCGCGCCGATCAGCATCGCGCCGCTGCCCGCCGCGGCGGCCAGCATGCTGGCGGCCAGGAACACCACCAGCCCGAGCGCGAACATCCCGCGCCTCCCGCGCACGTCGCCGGTGCGGCCGAGCGGGATGAGCAGGGCGGCGAACGTGAGCGAGTAGATCGAGTTCACCCATTCGACGTCCGTCGCCGACAACCCGAGGTCCCCCATGATCGCGGGGACGGCCACGTTCACGATCGTCGCGTCGATGATGATCATCGACATGCCGACGCCCAGCACGAACAGCGGGAGCCAGCTCTGCTGCCGGGTCCCGTCATTTAGCAACGCCATGTCGCCAAAGATAGCAACACCATGTCGCAAAGCAACGGACTACTGTGGGGATCATGGATTTCATCCGGGTGCGCGCGTCCTCCGACGGCGCGGAGACGATCTCCTACTGGACCGGCGACGTGTACGGCTGGCAGGACGACGGCGGGCCGCACCACCTGTTCGGGTTCGAGGGGCTCAATGTGGCGAGGGCCGTCGAGACCGACGGCGGCTGGCAGCTGCTGACCAGGGAGGCCGCCCTCTACCTCGACCCCGGGAGCAGGCAGGTGCTCGACTCCTGGGACAACCCGTTCACGGAGCGGAGGGTCGAGGTGCAGCACGTCTTCAACGACCCGGTCAACCAGCGGCTCGGCGCCTACCCGGTGCCCACGACCCGCCTGGGCGACCAGGTGGTCCACAACGTGGACATCCGGCTGGCCTACCCGTCGCCGCTGAAGGTCGCCGACTATCCCGAGAACTCGGCGAGCGACACCTACCGGGCGCTGGAGCTGTTCCAGTTCTTCACCTCGGCCAAGGACCTGGACTCCGGCGTGCCGGACGTGCCGTGCGTGTTCTCGTGGTGCCGGGTGTCGCCGTGGCTGCCGTGGATGGCGATGGGGCAGCGCGGGGGCGGGCTGGTCTACCACTGCAGGGGCGCCAAGGTGGCCGAGGTGCCGGAACGGCTGCGCGAGCGGGTGGGCGAGCGGTTCCTGCACGCCCCTGCCGAGTGGTCGGCGCCGAACGTGACGAGCTGGACGGCCTTCGCGGCCAAGGTCAGGCCGTGAGCACCGACCCGTTCTGCGAGATCATCGCGGGTGAGCGAGCGGCGACCATGGTGCACTCCGACGAGGTGGCGGTCTCGTTCCTGGACGCGCGGCCGGTCTTCAAGGGGCACGTGCTGGTCGTGCCGAGGATCCACGTGGAGACGCTCACCGACCTGGCCGACGTGGGGCCGTTCTTCGAGCGGGTGCAGGCCATGGCCAGGGCGGTGGAGGGCGGCCTGCGGGTCGCCGGCACGTTCGTGGCCATGAACAACCGCGTCAGCCAGAGCGTGCCCCACCTGCACGTGCACATCGTGCCGCGCAACAGGAAGGACGGGCTGCGCGGCTTCTTCTGGCCGCGCACCACATACGGCTCCGCCGAGGAGGCCGCCTCGTACGCCGATCTGATAGCGAAGGCCCTCTGAGCTAAGCTCCCCGGCGTGGAGTACGTGGTCGGCGTCGCCGTGGTGGCGGTGCTCGTCGCCGTGCCCGCGATCGTGCTCTGGCGCGTCATGCGGGGCCGCCGCGAGCTGGGCACGAGCCCGGCGGAGCGGGCCGCGTTCGAGACCCTGCACACCGCCTCGCTGGCCGGGCCGCCGCTGCGGGCCGGGCTGACCGCCGACGGCGCCGAGCGCGCCTCGCGGCACCTGCGCGCGCTGCTCGGCTGCGCCGCACTCGCCATCACCGACGGCGAACGGCTGCTCGTGTACGACGGCGACGGCGACCACCACGCCGACCAGGCGTTCGAGCACGCGGCTGCCACCTTGAAGGACGGCCGCACCCAGGTGCTGACCATCGACTGCGAGCTGCTCGAATGCCCGATCCGCCACGCCGTCGTCGTGCCGCTCACCACCGACGACCGGGTCGTCGGCGCCCTCGCCGCCTACGGGCAGACCGCCTCCGCCGGCCTGGTCAGGGCCGCGCAGGAGGTGGCCGGATGGGTGGACTCCCAGCTGGAGCTGGCCGAGCTGGACCGCTCGCGCACCCTGCTCATGGAGGCCGAGGTGCGGGCGCTGCGCGCGCAGATCTCGCCGCACTTCATCTACAACTCGCTCACCACGATCGCCTCCTTCGTCCGCACCGATCCGGAGCGGGCCAGGGAGCTGCTGCTGGAGTTCGCGGACTTCACCCGCTACTCCTTCCGCAGGCACGGCGAGTTCACCACGCTCGCCGAGGAGCTGCGCTCGATCGACCGCTACCTGATCCTGGAGCGGGCCAGGTTCGGCGACCAGCTCCAGGTGACGCTGCGCATCGCGCCCGAGGTGCTGCCGGTCGCGGTGCCGTTCCTGTGCCTGCAGCCGCTGGTCGAGAACGCCGTCAGGCACGGCCTGGAGAGCCGCAACGGCGTCGGCCGCATCACGATCATCGCCGAGGACGCGGGCGCCGAGTGCCGCATCAGCGTCGAGGACGACGGGCTCGGCATGGACCCCGATCGGCTGCGCCGCATCCTCGCAGGTGACATCCCCGCATCGGGCGGCGTGGGGCTGGCGAACGTGGACGAGCGGCTGCGCCAGGTGTACGGCGACGAGTACGGCCTCGTCGTCGAGACCGCCCAGGGAGCGGGCACGAAGGTCAACGTCAGGTTGCCGAAATATCACCCAGGCGTCTCTGCCCGTTGACCTTGATCTTTGTTGTCTGTTTTATCACTGTCTATGGCACAACTACGGGTCCTCGCGGTCGACGACGAACTGCCTGCCCTCGAAGACCTGTCGTACCTGCTGCGTGCCGACCCCCGCATCGGCGAGGTGGCCACCGCCAGGGACGGCGCGGCGGCGCTGCGGCTGCTCGACCGCGCCATCGCCGACGGCCGCCCGATCGACGCGGTCTTCCTCGACATCCGCATGCGCGGGCTCGACGGGGTGGTGCTCGGGCGGCTGCTGTCGCAGTTCGCGAACCCGCCGCGGGTGGTGTTCGTGACGGCTTACGAGGAGCACGCCGTGGACGCGTTCGAGATCAAGGCCGAGGACTACCTGCTCAAGCCCGTACGACCGGAGCGGCTGGCGGAGGCGATCAGACGGGTGGCGGTCTCCGCCGACGTGCCCGTCGAGGGCGGGGAGACGGACACCATCCCGGTCGAGCTGGGCGGGGTGACGCGGTTCGTCTCCAGCGCCGACGTGATCTACGTGGAGGCGCACGGGGACTACGCGCGGCTGCACACCGCGGCGGGCAGCCATCTGGTCCGGATCCCGCTGGCCACCCTGGAGGAACGGTGGGCCTCGGCCGGGTTCGTCCGCGTGCACCGCAGCCATCTGGTGGCGGTCAAGCACATCGAGGAGCTGCACATCGACTCGGGCAAGTGCACGGTGCGGGTCGGCGACACGGAGCTGCCGGTCAGCCGCCGCCACACCCGCGAGCTGCGGGACCTGCTGGTCCGCCGGGCCAGGAAGGCGAGGTCGGCGCCGTGATGAGCCCCGAGCCGCGGCCCGGACGCCGGGCGCCACTCCCCAAGACCGACGCCTCCCGGCGGGAGACCACGCGCCGGGTGGCCGTGATGAGCCCGCGCACGGCCGCCGCCCGCCGCCCCCGTTACCCGGCCACCAGGGAGATCGACGAGCAGACCCGGCTGGGCGAGGTCTACATGCGCTCGTTCCTGCGCACCCAGTTCAGGCTGGCGCTGTTCGTGTGCACGGTGCTGGCCTGCGTGGTCGGCGGGCTGCCGCTGCTGTTCCTGCTCATCCCCCGGCTGCGCTCGGTGGACCTGCTCGGCATCCCGCTCCCGTGGGCGGTGCTCGGCGGGCTCATCTACCCGGCCTTCGTCGTGGGCGCCTGGCTGTACGTGCGCCAGGCCGAGCGGAACGAACGCCACTTCGCCGAGTTGGTCGAACGCCAATGAGCCTGACAGCAGTGCTCGTGGTGATGGTGGCGGCGGTGCTCATCGGGGCGTTCGGGATCAGGTTCTCCCGTACCACCTCCGACTTCTACGTCGCCTCCCGCACGGTCAGCCCGCTCTGGAACGCCTCGGCCATCGGCGGCGAGTACCTGTCGGCCGCCTCGTTCCTGGGCATCGCCGGGCTCATCCTGTCGTTCGGCGTGGACATGCTCTGGCTGCCCGTCGGCTGGACCGGCGGGTACCTCGTGCTGCTGGTGCTGGTGTCGGCGCCGCTGCGGCGCTCCGGGGCGTACACGCTGCCGGACTTCGCCGAGGCCAGGCTCGAGTCGATGACCGTGCGCCGCACCGCGAGCGTGCTCGTCGTACTGATCGGCTGGCTCTACCTGATGCCGCAGTTCCAGAGCGCGGGCCTGGTGCTGCGTACGATCACCGGCGCCCCCGTGTGGGTCGGCGGGCTCCTGGTCGCGGTCGTCGTGGCGGTGAACGTGCTGTCCGGCGGCATGCGGTCGATCACGTTCGTGCAGGCGTTCCAGTACTGGCTCAAGCTGACGGCGCTGGCCGTGCCGCTGGTGTTCCTGATGATGGCGTGGAAGGCGGACGGGGCGCCCCCGGTGAGCGTCCAGGACGCCGCCACCTGGCAGGTGCCGCTGTCCGGCGGCAAGGAGTACGGGCTGTACTCGACGTACTCGCTGATCCTGGCCACGTTCCTCGGCACCATGGGGCTGCCGCACGTGCTGGTGCGGTTCTACACCAACCCGGACGGCCGGGCCGCGCGGCGCACCACGCTGGTCGTGCTCTCCCTGCTCGGGGCCTTCTACCTGCTGCCCGCCGTCTACGGCTGGCTCGGCCGGCTCTACGCGCCCGACGTGGTCGGCGCCGACACGGTGGTGCTGACGCTGCCCGCGCGGATGGTCGGCGGCACGCTGGGCGACGTGCTGACAGCGCTGGTCACGGCGGGGGCGTTCGCCGCGTTCCTGTCCACCTCGTCGGGGCTGACCGTGTCCGTGGCGGGTGTGATCGCGCAGGATCTGCTCAAGGGCGGGGTGCGCTCGTTCAGGATCGCCACGCTGATGGCGGTGGTGGTGCCGCTGGCCCTGGCGCTGTGGGCGCGGGCTCTGCCGGTGGCGGACGTGGTGGGACTGGCGTTCGCGGTGGCGGCCTCGTCGTTCTGCCCGCTGCTGGTGCTGGGCATCTGGTGGCGTCGCCTCTCGACGACGGGCGCGCTGGCCGGGCTGTTCGTGGGCGGGGGGCTGGCGTGCGCGGCGGTGCTCGTCACGATCGTCGCCGGTCCGCACGACGGGCCCGCGGGGGCCCTGCTCGCCCAGCCGGCGGCGTGGACGGTGCCGATCGCGTTCGCGGTGATGGTGTCGGTGTCGTTCCTGACCCCGCACCGGGTGCCGGCGGGGGTCGCGAGGACCATGGTGCGGCTGCACGCCCCGGAGAACCTCGACCTCGACCGCGGCGACTGGCGGCCCCGCTCGTCCTAGGGGGTTCGCTTTCGGGACGCTCAGGCGGGTGGCAGCTCCCCGGAGCCCCGCGCCACCAGCTCCACCGGGACCTTCACCCGGCGCGGCGACGGTGACGGGTTCAGGAGCAGGTCCACCGCGCTGCGGGCCAGGCGGGTGGTGTCGTAGCGGACCACCGTCACCCCCGGGTTGAAGACGTCGGCCAGGGCGAAGTCGTCGAAGCCCACGTACGCGGGCCGCTCGGGCCGCTCGCGCAGCGCCTGGAGGATGCCGATCGCGGCGCGGTTGTTGGTGGCGAAGAAGGCCGTCGGCGGGTCGGCGAGGTCCAGGAGGCGGGTGACCTCCTGCGAGACCCGCCACGGGTCGAAGATGCCGCGTACCACCAGCGTGTCGAGGGCCGGCACCTCCGCCGCGCGCAGCGCCGTGCGGTAGCCGGTCGCGCGGTCGTGCACCGAGCTCACCCCCTCGTCGTCCGAGATCAGCGCGATCCGGCGGTGGCCGCGGGCCAGCAGGTGCTCGGTCGCGGTCCGGCCGCCGCGCACGTCGTCCAGCAGCACCACGTCCGCCGACTCCAGCCCCGGCGGGACCCGGTCCACGAACACCGTGGTGAGCGAGGCGTGTTCGGCCAGCCAGGCGTGGTCGGCCGCCGAGGGGACCACGATCAGGGAGTCCACGCCGCGCGCGTACATGGACTCGATGAGCATGCGCTCCTTGGCCGCGCTCTCCTCGTACGAGCCGAACACCACCAGCGCCTCGTGCTCGGCCGCGGCGGACTCGACGGCGGCGGCCAGGCGCGAGTAGAACTCGTTCGAGATGTTCTCCATCACCAGGCCCAGCGTCAGCATGGTCGCGCCCCTGGCCAGGCGGGCGGCGGCCTCGTTGCGGCGGTAGCCGAGCGCGCTGATCGCCGCCTGCACCCGCTCCTGCAGCGAGGGTCTGACGTGCGGCTCCTGGTTGACGACCCGGGAGACGGTCTTGAGACTCACGCCCGCGTGACGCGCCACGTCAGCCATGGTCGGCTTGCCGCGCTCGCGGTCCTCCTGTGTTGATGGCCCCTGCTCCGCATGGGCGGCTCGGTCGCTGGAGGGCCGCCGCCTTCCGTCGTCGCTCTGGTCGCTGCGCTCCCGCCGCTCCTCCTCCAGGCGACGGCGCTCCCTCGCGGCTGTCATAGTCTGCCCCCATGGATGACGAATGGATCTGTGGCCGGTTGGGTGAGGACGAGCCCTGGGTGATGGGCGCGGTCAACCCGCCGGTGTTCGAGAACTCGCTGTTCACGTTCGCGACGGCGGAGGAGCTCGGCGAGGCCATCAGGAACGAGGACGAGCGGTACGTCTACTGGCGGGGCACCAACCCGACGGTCGATCTCGCCCAGCGTAAGCTCGCCGCGCTCGAGCGGGGCGAGCGGGCGAAGTGTTTCGGGTCGGGCATGGGGGCCATCTCGGCCACCATCTCCTCGCTCGTGCAGGCCGGGGACCACGTCCTGGTCCTGGGCGCGGTGTACGGACCCACCACGCAGTTCCTGCGGTACCTGGAGAAATTCGGTGTCACGCATACGCACGTCGGCGACCTCGCGGGTTGTGACAGCGCTATCAGGCCCAACACCCGCCTACTCTACTTCGAATCGCCCTCCTACATGGCCTACGCCGTGGTGGACATCGCGGAAGTGACGGCGTGGGCCCGGGAGCGCGAGCTGGTGACGGTCATGGACAACACGTGGTCCACGCCCCTGTTCCAGAAGCCGCTCACCATGGGCGTGGATCTCGTCGTGCACTCCCTGTCGAAGTACATCGGCGGGCACAGCGACCTGGTCGGCGGTGTGGTGATCGGCCCGTCCCGCCTGATCAGGCCGCTGGCGCTGACCGAGTACCAGCTGTACGGGTCCGCCATGTCGCCGCACGACGCGGCCAAGGTGATCAAGGGCCTGCGGACGCTGCCGGTGCGGATGGCGGCGCACCAGGAGCGGGGGCTGGCCGTGGCGGAGTTCCTGAGCGGGCATCCGGCCGTACGGGCGGTGCACCATCCCGGGCTGCCGTCCCATCCCGGGCATGCCATCGCGTTGCGCCAGATGACGGGATTCTCCAGCCTGTTCAGCCTCGTCCTGGACACGGAGTCGCGCGAAGAAGTCAGCAGTTTCCTCAATAAATTGCGACATTTCAGGATTGGGGTGTCCTGGGGAGGCTTCGAGAGCCTGGTAAACGCGCCCGCCCTGTCCACCGAGGAGAGCGTACGGGCCACCATGGGCATCCCGGTCGGCCTCGTCCGCCTCTCGGTGGGTCTGGAGCCGGCGGACACGTTGATCAAGGACCTCGGTCTAGCGCTGGAGGGGGTCGGTCGCCTAGCGTGACCTGACAGCGCTGTCTAAACGCGGGAGGCCTCGTCATGACCAAGCCCTTCCTGGCGGCCGCCGTCGCCGCCACACTGGTGCTCGCCGGGTGCGGCTCCGGCCCCTCATCCTCGGGAGGGGTACGGCTCCGCATGATCGAGAGCTTGACCAGTCCCGAGCGGACCAAGCTCATCAAGTCCCTGCTCGACGACTTCGAGAAGGCGAATCCCGGTATCGAGGTCGAGCTGGTCTCGCCGCCCCTGGACAGCGCCGACCAGAAGATCACCCAGATCCTGCAGACCAAGAAGGACCTGGACGTGCTGGAAGTCCGCGACCACACGGCCAAGTCCTTCTCCAACAACGGCTGGCTGGCCGAGCTGCCCACCACGGAGTGGCCCGGCTGGTCGGACCTGACCGAGCTGGCCCAGAAGAAGGCCGTCGAGATCGGGGGCAAGGCCTACCTGATCCCGTACGGGTTCTACGAGCGCACGCTCTTCTACCGTACGGACTGGGGCATGGCCCAGCCGCCGACCACGTGGCAGGAGCTCTACGAGGCCGGCAAGAAGCTGACCTCGGGCAACCGGTACGGCTACTCGTTCAGGGGCGGCAAGGGCGGCGCGGACTACGCGGTCCAGATGATCAGCGCGTACAACGGCGAAGCCCTGAATCCCGAAAAATCGTTCTATCTCAAGGACAAGCGCACGATCTTCTCCACCCCCGAGGCCGCCCAGGCCCTGGACCTCTACGTCAAGATCTTCAAGGAGGCGTCCCCGCCCGACTCCGTCTCCTGGGGCTATCCCGAGATGGTCCAGGGCTTCACCTCGGGCGTCACCGGCATGCTCATCCAGGACCCCGAAGTGATCAAGACCGTCCAGGAGAGCGGCGTCACGGCCTGGTCCACGGCCCCCATCCCCAAGGGCCCGTCCGGGTACGCCTTCCAGCCCGTCGGCTACGCCGGATGGGGCGCCACGTCGTTCACCAAGCACCCGAAGGAGGCGGTCAAGCTGGTGCAGTTCCTGTCGGAGGCCAAGCAGAGCATCGCCTTCGCCAAGGGCAACTCGCTCATCCCCATCTCCAAGCAGGCGCAGAGCGACCCGCAGTTCTCGCAGGGCGCGTGGAAGGCGTACCTGCAGGCCCAGCAGGACCCCAAGCAGGTGATCACGATCAGGCCGGTCGACTACCCGGGCTGGAGCCAGTTCCTCGTCGACTCCGACCGTGACGTCCAGTCCCTGATCACCGGCAAGAAGACCGTGGCCGAGGTGCTCAAGTCGTGGGACGCCTTCTGGACGGACCAGGCCAAGAAGGTCTCATGAGGACCTTCAGCCTCCGCAGGGCGAGGTTCATCGCGCTGTGCCTGCTGCCGGGCGTGGTGTTCGTGTCCGTCTTCACGTACTACCCGGTGCTCCGCGGCGCGGTGATCGCCTTCCAGCAGTACAACCTGTTCGACATCACCTCCACGCCCTTCGTCGGCCTGGAGAACTTCAGGGCCGTCTTAGGGGAGGACCGCTTCTGGACGGCGCTGCGGAACACCGGCACGTGGGTGGCCGTGTCGCTGTTCTTCCAGTTCTTCCTGGGCTTCGGGCTGGCGCTGCTGCTGCGGCGGCACTTCCGCGGCAGGGGCCTCTACCAGGCGTGGGTGTTCTTCCCCTGGGCCATGTCGGGATTCCTGATCGGGCTGCTGTGGCGGTGGATGTTCAACGGCCAGTTCGGCGTGATCAACGACCTGCTGCTCAAGACCGGCATCATCGACCAGCGCATCGGCTTCCTGGCCACCCCGGGATGGGCGATGACGTCGGTGATCGTGGCGAACATCTGGTACGGCGTCACGTTCTTCGCCATCATGATCATGGCCGCGCTGCAGTCGGTGCCCAAGGAGCTGTACGAGGCGGCGTCGGTGGACGGCGCCTCGCGGCTGCGGCAGTTCTGGCACGTCACGCTGCCGCACATCCGGCCCACCCTGGCGCTGATCGTGCTGCTGCGCATCATCTGGATCCTGAACTTCCCCGACCTCATCTACTCGATGACCGGCGGCGGCCCGGCCGGCAGCACCGACATCATCACGACCTTCCTCATCCAGCAGGTCATCGGCGGCGACTACGGCCGCGGCGGCGCGGTCGGCCTGCTCACCCTCGGCCTGCTGCTCTCCTTCAGCGTCTTCTACCTCAACGCGACGAGATTCGAGAAAGCCCGATGAGACGAGTTGCGACCGCCGCCAAGGTCGTCGTGCTGGGCGCCTGGCTGCTGATCACCCTGTTCCCCCTCTACTGGATCGTCGTCACCTCGCTCAAGCCCAAGCCCGAGATCTTCTCGATGCCGCTCAAGTACTGGCCGGGCACGGTGACGTTCGAGCACTACGCGGACCTGTTCTCCTTCGCCGACTTCGGCGCGTACCTGCTGAACAGCCTGCTCGTCTCCCTCGTCGCGGCCGCCGCGGTGACCGCGATCGGCGTGCTCGGCGGCTACACGCTGGCCCGCTTCGCCTTCCCCGGCAGGGGCGCGCTGATGCTGGCGTACCTGGTCACGCAGATGCTCCCGCTGTTCATCGCGCTCGGCCCGCTCTACCTGCTGATGTCCGACCTCGACCTGCTCAACCGGCTGGCCGGGCTCATGCTCGTGTACGTGGCCATGCTGGTGCCGTTCTCCACGATCATCATGCGCGGCTTCTACGAGCGGGTGCCGGTCGCGCTGGAGGAGGCCGCGCAGGTGGACGGGGCCTCGCGGCTGGTGGCCATGGTCCGGGTGGTGATCCCGGTCATGCTGCCGGGCATCGCGGCCACGTTCATCTTCGCCTTCGTCCAGTGCTGGAACGAACTCTTCCTGGCGATCACGTTCATCGACAGCGAGGACTCCAAGACCATCCCGGTCGCCATGAACTCCTTCATCACCCAGTACGACATCGACTGGGGATCGATGGCCGCCGCCACCGTGGTCTCGGTGCTTCCGACGCTGGTGCTGTTCGCCGCCATCCGCCGCTACATCGTCGAAGGGCTCACCGCGGGAGCGGTAAAGGGGTGATGCATCCGATGAATCTCGGCTGACTGCCCTTGACTCAGGTCATCTTGGGTGTCATAAAGGCGAAAGATCCGATGTCTCATACGAGAGTTGGAGAGTCTCGATGACACCCCCCGCAGCTGACCCCACTCGCCGCGCCGTGCTCGGCGGCTTGGGGCTCGCTCCCCTCATCCCCGCGCACGCGGCGGCGGCGCGCGGCTGGTGCCTCCAGGAGCGCGTTCCATGGCCGGAGTTCATGAAGGGCCAGGACCTGCTCTGGGGCAGGATGCCCAGGTCCTGGTACGAGGGCCCGTTCCTCGGAGACGGCCTGCTGGGCAGCATGATCTACCAGGAGCCCGGCCAGAACAAGATCCGCTTCACCGTCCAGCACGGCCGCGTCCAGGACCACCGGCCCGAGTTCGGCAGCGGCTGGGGCACCTGCCGCCTGCCCGTCGGCCACGTCACGCTCGACCCCGTCGGCACGATCACCGGCGTCGACTGGCGGCTCAACCTGTGGGACGCCGAGCTCACCGGCACCGTCACCACGGACAAGGGCACGCTCTCCTTCTCGGCGTTCATCCACGACGAGCTCCTGGTCGCCAGGGCGGAGGCGGGCGGCGAGGAGCAGGTCCGGTGGACGTTCCACCCCGAGGACGCCGTCAGCCCCCGATCGGCCTCGGAGGCCCCGCCCAGCGGATACACGCCCAACCCCGCCTGGACCACCGCGACCGCCGGTGACGTCCAGCAGGTGCTCCAGCCGCTCACCGGCGGCGGGCAGACCGCCACCGCCTACCGCGTCAAGGACGGGGCGCTCCTGGTCGCCGTGGCCCACAGCTTCCCGTCCACGACCGAGGCCCAGGAGACCGCACTCAGCAGGATCCGGAACGCGCGGCCGTACGGGATCATGAGGCAGCGGCACCGGGACTGGTGGCACGACTTCTACGGCAAGAGCTTCGTCTCCCTGCCCGACCAGCGGCTGCAGAGCTTCTACTGGATCCAGCTGTACAAGGTCGCCGCGGCCGGTCGGACGGGCGGCCCCGTCATGGCCACGACCGGCCCCTGGCTGGAGACCACCCCGTGGCCCGCGGTGTGGTGGAACCTCAACGTGCAGCTCGAGTACTGGCTCATCCACGGCTCCAACCACCTGGAGCTCGACTCGCTCACCAGCACGCTCGACCGCAACCGCGACCAGCTCGTCGCCAACGTGCCCGCCGCCTACCGGGACGACTCGGCGGGGATCGGGCGCAGCTCGGACATGTTCTGCAACCGGAGCGTCGGCACGCCGGGCTCGGGCGCCGAGGTGGGCGACCTGACGTGGGCGCTGCACAACGTCTGGCTGACCTACCGGCACACCATGGACGAACGGCTCCTGCGCGACACGGTCTTCCCGCTGCTCAGGCGGGCGATCAACTACTACCTGCACTTCCTGGCCGCCGGCGCCGACGGGAAGCTGCACCTGCCCAGCACGCTGTCGCCCGAGTACCCGGTCACGCCGCCGCAGGACACCAACTACGACCTGGCGCTGATCCGGTGGGGTTGTCAGACGCTGATCGAGTCGGCCGAGCGGCTCCGGATCGACGACCCGCTCAAGGCGAAGTGGCGCGAGGTCCTCGACACGCTCGTGGACTACCCGGCGGACGCGAACGGCTTCATGATCGGGGGGAGCACGCCGTACGCGCAGTCGCACCGGCACTACTCGCACCTGCTCATGATCTACCCGCTCTACCTGGTCAACTGGGACCAGCCGGAACACCGGGAGCTGATCGAGAAGTCGGTGGCCCACTGGCAGTCGCTGACGGGCGCCCACCGCGGCTACAGCTACACCGGCGCCGCCTCGCTCTACGCGATGATGGGCCGGGGCGACACCGCCCTGTCCTACCTCCAGCGCTTCTTCGACCCGGCCAGTCGCTACCCGTGCCGGCCCAACACCCACTACGCCGAGGCGGGCCCCGTCATCGAGACGCCGCTGTCGGCCGCCCAGTCGATCCACGACCTGCTCTGCCAGAGCTGGGGCGGAATCGTCCGCGTCTTTCCTGCCGTGCCCGCTTCGTGGGAGGACGTCGCGATCCACGACTTCAGGACGCAGGGGGCGTTCCTGGTCTCGGCGGTGCGCAAGGGCGGGCGTACCACGTTCATCCGGGTCAGGAGCCTGGCCGGGGCGCCGCTCAGGCTCAGGCACGGCCTCGACGGGCCGGTCGCCGCCGTGCTCTCCGACGGGCGGCCCGTCGCAGTGAAGGACCTGGGGGAGGGCGTGGTGGAGATCGCCCTGGGCAAGGGTGGCGAGGTGCTCGTCCACACGGGCACGCGGCCCGACCCGGTCGTCGCCCCCGTGCCGGTGAGCCTGCCCGGTCAGGCGTGGGGCCTGCCGCCGATCCCGCCGCCCGGCCCGACCACGCCGGTGGACCTGTCTGCCCACCTCGACAGCGACGGGGTCTCCACGCACGAGACGATGACCGACGGGGACTTCGACGGGTCCGGCTACACGTACCCGGCCGAGGAACTGCCGCCTGCCGGGCCGCTCGCCCACGAGGGGCTGAGTTTCGTCTTCCCCGCGTACGGGGACGGCGCCAAGAACAACGTCACCGGCCAAGGCCAGGCGATCACCGTGACCGCCGGGACGTACGCCAAGGTCCGGCTCCTGGGCTCGGCGAGCTCCGGGGCCGTCACCTCGGCGCTGACCGCCACCTACGCCGACGGCACCACGGCCCAGGTGCCGTTCACCATGCCCGACTGGGGCGGCGCGGCCGGGGCCGGGGCCACGGAGGTGCTGCGCTGCACCCACCGCCACGGCCGCACGGGCCCGAACTCGCTGCAGGTGGGGCTGTTCGAAGTCCAGGCCGCCCTCGACCCGGCCAAGGAGCTGCGCTCGCTCACCCTGCCCGCGCTCACCCGGCCGCAGCTGCACCTGTTCGCGCTCTCGCTGGAGGGACCCCGATGACCGGACTCTCACGCCGGGCGTTCGTGGCCGGAGCCGGCGCGACCGCCGTGGCGGTGACCTCGCCCGTGGCGTGGGCGCAGGCCGCGCCCGGCGGCGACGTGCACGGCGACGTCCTGGCCGACGCCGCCATGGTGTGGCGGCGGCCGCCCGCCGGCTGGCAGGAGGGTCCGTTCCTGGGCAACGGGTTCCTGGGCGTGCACGTCTACCAGAAGGCCGGCGAGGGCAACGTGCTGCGCTTCATGCTGAACCACTCGCTCGTGCAGGACCAGCGGGGCCAGTGGGAGGCGGCGATCGGCTACTCGCGGCTGCCCATCGGCTGTCTCACGCTGACGTTCGCCGGGGCCGTCACGGCCGTGGACTGGCGGCTGGACCTGGAGCACGCCGAGCTGACCGGCACGGTGACGACCGCGCAGGGCAGCGTGCGGCTCACCGCGCTCGTGCTCAACCAGCGTGACGTCCTGCTGGTGTCCCTGGCGCCCAGCGCGGGGGAGGAGGCGGCGGCCTGGGGCTTCACACCGCTGCCGTCCGCCACGACCAGGACGATCCGTCGCCCGCCCGACTACACCGCCAACCCCGACCCGGTGGTCGCCGACGGGCACGTCGAGCAGCCCATGCACGCGGGCGGCGGCTACACCACCGCCTGGCGGGAGCTCACCCAGGGCGGCAGGCGGCTGCTCGCCGCCACGATCTCGTACGGCTATCCCGACTCGACCGGCGCCGAGGAGGCCGTACGGACGGTCCGCCGGGTGCTCGACGGCAACCCGGAGGCGCAGGTCCTGGCGCACCGGCACTGGTGGAGGCGGTTCTACCGGCGCAGCCTGGTCTCGGTCCCGGACAAGAAGCTGCAGCGCTTCTACTGGATCCAGCTCTACAAGATGGCCTCGGCCACCCGGGAGAACGCCCCCGTGGTGACCGAGTGGGGGCCGTGGTTCCCCGAGGTGGGCAACAGCTGGACGAACATCTGGTGGAACCTGAACGTCCAGGTCTCCTATCCGCTGATCAACGGCTCGAACCACCCGGAGCTGGACGCCCTCACCACGACGTTCCGGAAATATCACGAGAACCTAGAGCTGAACGTCCGGCCCGAGTACCGCGACGGGAAGTCCTGGGCGCTCTGCCACCCGGGCGACCGCATGCTCCGGCCCGGCCCGCGCTACGTCGGCATCCCAGGGGTGAGCCCGAACGACCACACGGGCAACCTCACCTGGGCCATGCACAACATCTGGCTCGCCCACCGGCACAGCATGGACGCCGCGGTGCTCAAGGACGTGCTGTACCCGGTGCTCACGCGGGCGATCGCGTACTACGACCGGTTCCTCGTCGAGGGCGCGGACGGGCGGCTGCACCTGCCGGAGACCCGCTCGCCCGAGTACGCCAACGCCTCCGACTGCACCTACGACCTCTCGCTCATCCGGTGGGGCTGCCGGACGCTGCTCGACACCGCGGAGCGGTTGCGCGCCGACGACCCGCTCGCGCCCCGGTGGCGGGAGATCCTCGCCCGGCTGACGCCGTACCACAGGAACGAGCAGGGCGTCATGATCGGGGCGGACGTGCCGCTCGCCGAGTCGCACCGGCACTACTCGCACCTGCTCTGGCTCTACCCGCTGCGCGAGTCGCTCGACCGGACGAGCTTCGAGCACTGGGCGAGCATGCGCGAGCGCTGGCACGGCTACAGCTTCGCGGCCGCGTCCTCGATGGAGACGCTGTTCGGCAACCCGGAGGAGGCCCTGTCCCACCTGCGCTTCTTCGTCGACGGGAACGTGGCCGACAACTGCGCGATCACGCCCAACACCATGTACAGGGAGGGGTCCAACCTCGCCATAGAGAGCCCGCTGGCCGCCGCGCAGTCACTGCTCGACATGCTGGTCCAGAGCCACGGCGGCGTGGTCGAAGTGTTCCCGGGCGTCTCGGCCACCTGGGCCGACGCCTCGGTGGAGCGGCTGCGGACGCAGGGGGCGTTCCTGGTGGACGCCTCGCGCAGCCGGGGGCGTACCGAATGGGTCAGGGTGAGCAGCGAGGCGGGCGAGCCGCTGCGGCTCAGGCACGGCATCGACGGCCCGTTCGAGGTCCACGACGAGCGCGGCAGGCGCCTGCCGTACCGGGGGGAGGAGACGATCGAGATCCCGCTGCGCAAGGGCGCGACCGCGGTGATCGCCCGGCGCGGCGTACGGCCGTCGGAGGCCCGGGACGTACCGGCGAACGGAAGCGCTCCGGCATGGGGTCTTCCATAACGCGGTGAAAGGGGATGGGCTACCGCTCATCGCACGCAACAGACCTTTCACCGCAGGCCATCCCCAACTAAGCGCCGGACCTCAGCGGCTCGCCGAACAACCTCACCACGGACCTCCACGGCAGATAGGTTGCGCTCTTACGTTGGGCGTGATCCGCATCACAGTGGAGGTCTAGTTGACGACAAGAGAACATGACGCTTCGGTATACGAACAAATGCAGGAGAGCAGTGAGTTCCAGGAATTGAAACGGCGCTTCCGCGCCTGGACGTTCCCGATGACCGTGGCGTTCCTCGTGTGGTACCTGCTCTACGTGGTGCTGTCCGGGTGGGCGCGCGGCTTCATGGGGATCAAGCTGATCGGCGACATCAACGTCGGCCTCGTCTTCGGGTTGCTCCAGTTCGTCTCCACGTTCCTCATCGCGTGGGCGTACGCGAGGCACGCCGAGAAGAAGCTCGACCCGATCGCCGACAAGCTCCGCCACGAGGTTGAGGAGAAGGCCAAGTGAGCTCCACGACCCTGGGGATGATCCTCTTCCTCACCTTCGTCGCCGCGACGCTGGCGATCACGTTCTGGGCGAGCCGCCAGACCAAGACGGCCGCCGACTACTACGCCGGCGGCCGGTCGTTCACCGGCGTGCAGAACGGGCTCGCCATCGGCGGCGACTACATGTCGGCCGCGTCCTTCCTCGGCATCGCGGGCATCATCGCGCTCTCCGGCTACGACGGCTTCCTGTACTCGATCGGCTTCCTGGTCGCCTGGCTGGTCGCGCTGCTGCTGGTGGCCGAGCTGATGCGGAACTCCGGCAAGTTCACGATGGCCGACGTGCTGGCCTTCCGGATGAGCCCGCGCCCCGTGCGCACGGCGGCCGGCGTGTCCACGATCGTGGTCAGCATCTTCTACCTGCTGGCGCAGATGGTGGGCGCGGGCGCGCTGGTCGGCCTGCTGCTCGGCATCACCAGCGAGGCGGGCAAGGCGTGGACGATCGTCGGCGTGGGCGCGCTCATGGTCGTGTACGTGGTCTTCGGCGGCATGAAGGGCACCACCTGGGTGCAGATCGTCAAGGCGGTGCTCCTCATGAGCGGCGCCGCGCTCGTGACGGTGCTGGTGCTGGGCAAGTTCGGCTTCAACCTGTCGTCCCTGCTCGGCCAGGCCGCCACCACCAGCGGCCCCAAGGCGAACCCCGGCAACTTCCTGATCCCCGGCCTGAAGTACGGCACCGACGCCCAGGGCCTGATGGGCAAGATCGACCTCATCAGCCTCGGCCTCGCCCTCGTGCTCGGCACCGCGGGCCTGCCGCACATCCTCATCCGCTTCTACACCGTCCCCACCGCCAAGGACGCCCGCAAGTCGGTCCTGTGGGGCATCGGCCTCATCGGCGTGTTCTACCTGCTGACGCTGGTCCTCGGCTTCGGCGCGGCGGCCCTGGTCGGCAAGGAGGCGATCATCAAGGGTGACAAGGCGGGCAACACGGCCGCCCCGATGCTGGCCGAGAAGATCGGCCAGGAGATCTTCGGCTCGGTCGGCGGCACGATCCTGCTGGCCCTCATCGGCGCCGTCGCCTTCGCCACGATCCTCGCCGTGGTGGCGGGCCTCACGCTGGCCTCCTCCTCCAGCTTCTCCCACGACCTGTACGCGCACGTCTTCAAGCGCGGCCAGGCCACCGAGCGCCAGGAGGTCGTGGTGGCCCGCGTGTCCGCCCTGGTCATCGGCGCCATCGCGATCGGCCTGGGCATCCTGGCCCAGGGGCAGAACGTCGCCTTCCTGGTGTCCCTGGCCTTCGCCGTCGCGGCCTCCGGCAACCTGCCCGCGATCCTCTACAGCCTGTTCTGGAAGCGGTTCAACACGACGGGCGCCGTCTCGGCCATCTACGGCGGCCTCGGGTCCGCCCTGATCCTGGTCATCTTCTCGCCCGTCGTCTCCGCGCCGACGCCTCCGGCGGGGACCGCGGTGACGGCACTGATCCACGGCGTGGACTTCCACTGGTTCCCGCTGAGCAACCCGGGCATCGTGTCGATCCCGCTCGGCTTCCTGTGCGGGTGGCTCGGCACGATCCTCAGCAAGGAGTACAACGCCGGGAAGTACGCCGAGATGGAGGTCCGCTCCCTCACCGGTGTCGGCGCCGAGAAGGCCACCCAGCACTGACGTCCGCTCCCTGAAGGCGCCTTTCCCCCCTCCGGAGGCGCCTGTCCCCCAAAGGGCCCGGTCTCGCCCCCGAGACCGGGCCCTTTCCCTGCGCCGGTCCCGCGTCGCGCCGATGGCCGGCCCGCTGAGGAAAGCTCGAGCAGACGGCGCAGGGCGGTGCACGGGGAACGTGTTGGTGAGGGCCGAGGACTCCAGGTCAACGTCGAGGCAGCCGTCCAGCCAGGAGGCCGACGCGCCGTCCAGCTCGACAAGGGCCGGCAGTCCGCGCGCCCCCCGTTGACGAGCGACTCGGCGGGCTCGACGGTCATGATCCGGCGGTCCGGGCCGGGTCACGCAGGAACCCGCTGATCAGCTCGATCCGCTCGGCAACCCGGTCACCCAGTGGGGGCCCTCGCTCGGGTCCCTGCCACCAGCCCCAAAGCAACTCCATGTGATCGCGCTCATGGATTGTGGTGCGAAGGGTCATTCAGGAGTGGCGCTGCGCTGATGGTGATGAGCTGCAGGGCTCGGTTGATGAGGCATGGGACGCTCACGACGAAGGCGGCTCCTCTGACGGCGACAGGGCCTCGCTCATGTAGCGGTAGAGGGGAATGTAAGCGGCCAGACAGGTCAGGATCACCATGCAGGTAAGGACGGGCCAGAAGGTCCAAGCGTTGAACCAGCGGAACCCCAACGCCAGTATGGCCACCACCTCACCGATCACAAACATCCAAAAGATAAACTGCATTGTGCATCCCCAGCGCATCCGGGCAAGTTCAGCCGGGTGATTCGGCTGCGGTTCATACCCCCCGAGTTCGAAGTTCCGTCTATTCTCTTCTTCCAGATGTCTCCGCAGTTCAAAGACCGCACGCCCACTGGTTCGCAGGAAGAATCCGACCTCCACCACCATCGCTATCAGGATGGTCGGCAGCACCTGCGCGGCCGTGGTGTAGAACGCTTCTGAACCCATGCCAGGTATTCGGGATCACACCGTGGAATGTTCCAGGCCGACGCCCCGACCCACACCGGACAGGGCAGGGCGCCGCTGCTCGACTGTCCCACCTGCCAGTCATCAGCGTTCGAGCCGTGCCGGACGCTCGACGCCGGCCCGCTGCTGTGCGAAGCCGAGGAAGTCCGCGACTGCAAGCTGTTCATGAGAGCCGTGCCGCACCAGCAAGGGGCGCCAACCAGGGGTATCACCAGCACTCACGACTCCCGCCGGGAAACCGTGCACGGGCCGCGATTCAGCATCCGAGAACACCGAGCTGAGGTCCGCCGCGCTGGTCGAGTAATCACGGACCCGCAGGGCAGCCGCTGCGCTACGGCGGGCCGTACGCCGGCGACGAGATGGATGACCCGCTGCTGAGGGAGGAGCTTGCAGCCTGACCTTGGCAACAGGCTGAGGCCCCTGGCTCGGTTCCAGGGGCCTCAGCGATGTGGCGGCCCTGCTGTTTGCCGCAGGTGCCGTTTGCCGCGCCTATGGAAGGTAGAACGACCACTGCTGGTTGTAACCGCCCCAGCAGTTCGCCTGCAGAACGTTGGCGCCGTGGTCCAGGCTGGCGTTCTGTACGTCCAGGCACATGCCGCTGTGCCTCGCGATGATGGCGTAGTAGCCGTAGCTGTTGCGGACGAGTTTCCACTGCTGGTTGTAGGTTCCGTAGCAGTCTGCCTGCAGAACGTTGGCGCCGTGGGCGAAGCTGGCGTCCTGTACGTCCAGGCACTTATTGCTGTGCCTTGCGATGATGGCGTAGTAGCCGTCGCTGTTGTAGACGAGTTTCCACTGCTGGTTGTAGGTTCCGTAACAGTCCGCCTGCAGAACGTCCGCCCCGTGGGCCAGGCTGGCGTCCTGTACGTCCAGGCACTTATTGCTGTGCCTCGCGACGATCTCGTAGTAAGTGGTAGCCGAAGCAGCCTGGCCGACAGTCAGTGTTCCGATGGCGGCAATGACCATGACGACATGGTTGATGATTCGCACGATGCTTCCGTTTCCGGTATGGCCCGATGAGGCCGGTGGCCAATATCCAGCGGAGATGCCCAACGCGTGTCCCAGTACGGGAAGAAACAGACTTTGCCCCCTTCGTGCCTGCTCTTTCTTTGTCGAGAAGAGCCTCGCGCCTAAGGGGACAATTCGCATGAGTAAGGGCTACTCATCCGAACGTGCGAAACGAATGGGCGGCGGTACGTGCCGCAGGATGACGGCCTGGAGAACACCGCCGCCTGCGGGCCATCCGAGCAGGTCAGGGCCTTCTCCAAGGCCTGTCCGCTCTCGCAGTGGGCGACGTTGACGTAGCGCGGTCCGGCATTGGCGGTCTGCTTCCACAGGTGCTGGGAACCTGCCGGATTCCGCCACTGGTACGGGGTCCTTCACGGGGTTTCCACGGTGTTCTTCTGTTCGTTCAGTCGGCGATGCCGACCGCTCTGTCGATCGTTTCTGGCCGGTCCAGGATGTGGAGCATGTAGTGGGCGACGTCGGCGCGGGAGATGTAGCGGTCGCCGGGGTCGTGCTTGGGCGGGTGCGGGCGGCCGGGCGAGGGCATCGCGCCGACGGGGGCGGCGCTGACCGCGATGAGCCTGCGGGCCTCGGTGGCGCGCATGGCCCGCACGATCGCCTCGGTGCCGCGGGAGGCCACTCCTGCCAGAGCGTTCGACGGCGGGCCCACGGTGGACAGGACCGCGTCGGCTTCCGCCACGGCCCGCTGGAGCGTCGCCTGGTCGGCGGTCAACAGGTCCGCCGTCACCGTCCGCACGGGGAGCGAGATCTTGGCGGGGTCGCGTACGACCGCCGTGACCTCATGGCCGGCGGCCGTGGCCTGCTCGACGAGGCAGCGGCCGATCCCGCCTGTCGCGCCGAAGACGGTCAGCTTCATACGCTTCTCCTTCGCGGTGTGCCGGGTCTGCCGGGCGTCAGTCCGTCCACCGCTCTTCGACCGACAGGCCCGGGAGCGGCGGTCGTGGGAGTGGTCATCAGGGGGCTTTCCCTTCCGGATCTCAACGTGGTGTCGCTGCTATGACACGGCTGGAGTGGTGGATGTGACCGTTCGGAGGTGAACGCGTGTGTGGGACGGAATTCTGGGAAAGAGGTGCACCTCCCACTCGTCCGGCCGAGATTAACGACACTGAAACGCGGTGAAGTCAGTGGTTGACGGGGTTTCAGCGGTATGGGTACGTTCTCAGATGTGTGAACGTTGCCACACCCGTCTGCCGTTATGTGGCCGTCATCAGCAGGCTTGCCCTGGAGGCGAACCCCCTATGCGAACCCCACTCGTCCGCTGGTCCCTCCTGTCGGTGTCACTGGCACTGGCACTCACCTCATGCGCCAAGGGCACCGGCGGAGGGGCGTCGGCGACCCCGTCGGCGGGTCAGTTCAACCCGAGCGCCACGTTCCAGGGCACCATCTCCGTCATGGGCTTCGGTGCGACAGACGAGATCGGGACGACCCGCGTCGATCTGGCCAAGAAGGCGCTCGGGGGTGCGGACGTGAAGCTGATCGAAGGGGATCTCGACATCCAGCAGTTCCTGTCCTCGGTGGCCGCGGGCGACCCGCCGGACATCGTCTACGCCAACCGCGACGAGATCGGCACGTTCGCCTCCCGCGGCGCCGTCATCCCGCTGACCTCGTGCATCAAGGGCGAGCAGATCGACACCTCGATGTACGACAAGGACGCACTCGGCCAGGTGACGTTCGGCGACGAGGTCTGGGCCATCCCCGAGTTCAACCAGGTCCAGATCACCATGGCCAACGGCGACCTGCTCAAGCAGGCCGGGCTGACGATCGACGACGTCAACGGCTCCAACTGGGACAAGATCACCGCCGCGGCCAAGAAGCTGTACAAGGCGCCGGGCGGCAAGCTCCAGGTGATCGGCTACGACAGCAAGCTGCCGGAGTTCCTGCCGCTGTGGGCCAAGGCCAACGGCGCCGACCTGCTGTCGGCCGACGGCAGGACGGCGCAGCTCAACAGCCCGCAGGTGGTCAAGGCGCTGGAGTTCGCGGTCGGCATCTACGCCGCGCAGGGCGGCTTCGCCAAGGTCAAGGCCCTGCGCGACTCCGCCGACTTCTTCGGCAAGGGCAACCAGTTCGCCAAGGACGAGCTCGGCGCCATGCCCATGGAGCAGTGGTACGTCAACGTGCTCAACGACGTCTCACCCAAGGCCCCCTTGGTCTTCGACACCTTCCGCACCCCGCAGGGCCGGCCGCTGGCCTACTCCTCGGGCTCGTCGTGGGCGATCCCGAAGGGGTCGAAGAACGCCGCGGCCGCCTGCCGGTTCGCCAAGACCATGACGCTGGTCGACACCTGGAAGGCCGCTGCCCAGGCGCGGCTGGACAAGCGCAAGGCGGAGGGCAAGCCGTTCACCGGCGTCCTGACCGGCAACGTCCAGGCCGACGCGGAGATCGAGAAGATGCTCACCTCGGGCGGCCCCGTCTGGGACGCCGGCGTGAAGGCGTTCTACGAGGCCAACAAGCACACCTTCAGCCTGCCCGCCAACCCGGCCGACAAGGAGTTCAAGACGGCCTGGCAGGACGCGGTGAACCGGGTGCTCAACGGCCAGGACAAGCCGCAGCCGGCGCTCGACCAGGCGCAGCAGGACGCGCAGGCCGCCCTCGACAAGGCATGGGCCGGCTGGACGAAGCGTACGAACTGAGATGCCCCGTAACCATGGCAAAGTCCCCTTCTGGCGCACCATGCGCTGGAAGGACACCCGGGCGGCCCTGCTGTTCATCAGCCCCTGGATCATCGGCTTCCTGATCTTCACCGCGTGGCCCGTCATCAACAGCGCCTACCTGTCCCTGACCGACTACGACGTCATCAACGACCCGTCGTTCGTCGGCTTCGACAACTACAAGCAGCTCTTCGAGGACCCGAAGGTCGGGCTCGCACTCCGGAACACGGCCCTGTTCACCGTGATGTCGGTCCCGCTCCACCTCGTCGTCTCGCTCGGCCTGGCGCTGCTGCTCAACGGCGCCTCGAAGGCCACCGGCTTCTTCCGCACGGCCTTCTTCCTGCCCAAGATGACGCCGCCGGTCGCGATCGGCATCCTGCTGCTGATGCTGTTCAACGGCCAGAACGGCCTGGTCAACGGCTTCCTCGGCCTCTTCGGCATCGACGGGCCCGCCTGGACCACCGACCCCGGCTGGGTCAAGCCGGGCCTGGTGCTGATGAGCCTGTGGACCGTCGGCTCCTCGATCGTCATCATCCTGGCCGCGCTCCGCGGCGTCCCCCAGGAGCTGTACGACTCCGCGCTCGTGGACGGGGCCGGCTGGTGGCGGCGCACGCTGCGCATCACCGTGCCAATGATCAGCCCGACGCTGTTCTTCCTGTTCATCGTGGACAGCATCAGCGCCCTGCAGTCGTTCACCGAGGCGTACACCGCCTTCTTCGGCGCCGGCAACACCACCTACAGCAACGACGCGGCCCTCTTCTACGCGATCTACCTGTTCCAGCAGGCGTTCGAGTTCCTGCACATGGGCTACGCCTCGGCCCTCGCCTGGCTGCTGTTCATCGTGATCATGGCGATCACCGGTATCCAGTTCCTGGTGACCAGGCGGTACGTCCACTACGAAGGGGGACAGTCGTGAGGCGGGCCGGGCGGATCCTGACGTGGGCCGCGCTCGGCGGGTTCACCGTCGCCTTCATCTACCCTTTCGTCTGGCTGCTGAGCGCCTCCTTCAAGCCGCGCAGCGAGGTGTTCGACCACCGGCTCATCCCCGAGACGTTCATCCTCGACAACTACGTCAAGGTGTGGCAGGAGGCGCCGCTCGGGCTCTGGATGGCCAACACGCTGCTGGTCACGGTGCTGGCGGCGGTGACCGTCACGATCACCAGCGCGATGGTGGCATGGGGGTTCGCCTACTTCCGCTTCCCCGGCAGGGGCGCGCTGTTCGGCCTCCTCCTGGCCACGATGATGCTCCCTGGCGTGGTCACCATGATCCCGGTGTTCCTCATCTGGAACTCGCTCGGCATGGTCGGCACCCTCACCCCGCTGTGGGCCCAGAACCTGTTCGGCAGCGCCTTCTACATCTTCCTGCTGCGGCAGTTCTTCATGGGGCTGCCGCGGGAGCCGTTCGAGGCGGCCAAGATCGACGGGGCCAACAACTGGACGATCTTCACCAGGATCGCGCTGCCGCTGTGCCGGCCCGCGGTCGTGGTGACGCTGCTCTTCGAGTTCCAGGCGGCCTGGACGGACCTGATGCGGCCGCTGATCTACCTGCGTGACTCCGCCACGTTCACGGTGCCGCGCGGGCTGAAGGCGCTGCTCGACCAGTTCGGGTTCGGCGGCGAGTGGCACTGGGAGATCGTCATGACCGCCAGCGTGATCACCACGATCCCGATGATCATCCTCTTCTTCCTCGGCCAGAAACACTTCATCAGGGGCATCGCGACCACAGGGAGCAAGGGATGAGCCACCTCCACGGGAACGTCGGCTGAAGCATGCGGATCACCACCACCGACCAGGCGTACCACCTGGACGCCGGCTCCTACCGGCTGACGGTCTCGCGCACCGACCCCAGCGCCGAGCTGGAAGGCTGGATGACGCTCAGCCTGATCGCCTCGGTCGACACCGCGGGCGGGCGCGACGAGACGTACGAGACACTGCCGCCCGTGCTCGCCGAGCGCGAAGGCGAGGCGATCTTCGACTTCCCCCAGCGTTCGACCGGGTGGGAGGCGAAGACGGTCCGGCTGACCTGCACTCCGGAGACGATCGCGGTGGAGGTGCGCGTCGAGGGCCACGGCGTGATCGGCGACGTGACGCTGCTCGGCGGGCGCGCCGTGCTCAACACCAGGGCGGCGGGCACGTTCCGCACGGGGCTGCACGCGCGTGGCGTCTTCAACCCCACGCCCACCCACCCGGTGCAGGTGGTGCGGCCGGTGTCGGTGCCGCTCGCGCTCACCGTGATCGGCGACGCCTCGCCGGGCCGCCTCCACGCGGTCTTCTCGCCGCCGCCGCTGGTGCTGGCCTTCTGCAAGCAGGAGCCGGACGGCGCCACCGCCGTGCCCGGCGGCCCCTGGCTGGGGGCCTCGGTACGCGCGGGCATCGAGGACCTGACCTTCACCGAGCTCGGGTACGAGCCGCTGGACGGCGGGGCACTGCTCCGCTTCGACTACGAGTGCCACACCCTGGTGAGCGGGGCCTGGCGGTCACCGGCCGTCGTGTTCCGGGCGGCGTCGTCGCCGTGGGAGGCGATCTCGCACCACCGGGAGGACCTGGCCGCGCACGGCCTGGCCGCGTCCGCCGGCGAGCGGCACGACTGGTGGAGCAGGCCGATCTTCTGCGGCTGGGGCGCGCAGTGCGCCAGGGCCGACGGCGTCTCGCCGACCGAGCTGGCGCGGCAGGAGCTCTACGACGAGTGGCTGTCCAGGCTGGAGGAGCACGGCATCGTGCCGGGGACCGTCGTGATCGACGACCGGTGGCAGCTCACGTACGGCGACCCGGCGCCCGATCCGGCGAAGTGGCCCGCGTTGGGGGAGTGGATCGCCGCCAGGCACGCGCGTGGGCAGCGCGTGCTGCTGTGGTGGCGGGCGTGGGCCCCCGACGGGCTGCCCGCCGAGGAGTGCGTGACGGACGCGGGCGGCCGTCCCGTGGCCGCCGACCCCTCGAACCCGGCCTACCGGCGCAGGATCCGTACGATCATGGACAGGCTCCTCGGCGACCTCGGGGCCGACGGGTTCAAAGTCGACTTCACGCAGTGGTTCCCCAGCGGGTCGCACCTGAAGTCGTACGGCACCACCTGGGGGCTCTCCCTCCTGCACGAGCTGCTGAAGACCATGTACGAGGCCGCCAAGAGCGTCAAACCCGACGCCCTCATGGTCACGCACACCCCGCATCCGGCGTTCGGCGACGTCACCGACATGATCCGGCTCAACGACGTGCTCGAGTTCGACCCCCATGGCGCCCCCGTCCCCGCCGTCGACCAGCTCCGCTTCCGCCACGCGGTGGCCACCCGCGCCATGCCGGGGCACCTGATCGACACGGACCAGTGGCCGATGCCCAGCAGGGCGGACTGGCTCGCGTACGCCGAGGCGCAGCCCGCGCTCGGCGTGCCCGCCCTGTACTACGTCGAGTCCATCGACAACTCCGGCGAGCCGATCACCGGGAACGACCTGGACCTCGTGGCGAACTGGTGGCGAAGCTGCTGGTGACGGGGCGGTCCAGGACCGCCCGCACGAACGGCGGGATGACGCGGCGCAGCACGTTCGCCTCGTGCGCCTCGGCACGCTCGAGCGCCCGCTCCACCTCGGCGGCCCGGCTGCCAGCGGGCGCAGCGGCAGTCTCGGTGAGCAGGTCGAGCGCCGCCAGAGCGGCGGCGGCCATGTCCTTGGCGGCCGACACCCACGGCGCCAGCTCCTCGGCGAACGGGCCGGGAACGTCCGTGGGCAGCCCGGCCAGGCGGGTCAGCTCGGCGCGGAGCCGTTCCGTGGGCTCCCCCTCCAGGGCGGCGGCGCACAGAGCGGTCAGCGCCGGGCTCTGGTCGTCGCCGGGCGGCCACGACGAGCACGCCTCCACCAGCGGCAGCAGCTCGGCCGCGCCGGGCAGCAGCCGCACCGCCCGCTCGTGCGACCTGGCCGGATCGTAGGCCGCCAGGTGCCAGGCGTAGTCGGCCACCGTCGTCAGCGCCAGCCGGGAGGCCGCCGCCTCCACCATCGGGTTGGCCGTGATGCCCTCCAGCGGCACGCCGTCGAGCTCCGTCGCCCGCCCGACCAGCGGCCCGAGGAAGACCCGGGAGAAGTCGAAGTCGTTGACCGGGAAGTTGTCCCACAGGGCGACGCGGTGCCCGTAGGCGGCGGCCGCCGCGGTCATGTCGTACGCCGTGATCTCGCCCACCACCACGTCGGACCCGGTCCACCAGACCAGCACGTCCTGCGGCAGCTCCGCCGACAGCCGGTCGCGGTAGGCGGTCCGCCCGGTCCCCGCGTAGTCGGTGGGCACCATGGTCAGCGGCCGCGCCGCGCCGCGCGGCGCGAGGAACCGGTCGGCGAGGTCCCGGCAGACGGCGGCGTGGGCTCTCGCGCTCGCGCCCTCCTCCGTGCCGAACGCCTCCCGGTCGGGCAGGTGCCGCAGCTCGGGCGGAATGTCGTCGAAGAGCAGCGCGAACTCCCGCACGCCCACGTCCCACACCTGCTCCGCCTTGGCCCGCAGCGCCGCCCGCTCGGCCGGGTCGCTGTAGACCATCGACAGGCCGGGACTCAGCGCGAACACGAACCTCACGTGCTGCGCCGCCGCCTCCGCGACCAGCTCGCCCAGCCTCGCCAGCTCCGCCTCCGGGTACGGCTCCCGCCACCGCTCCCGGTGGAACGGGTCGTCCTTCGGGGCGTACACGTACGCGTTGAGCTTGTGCCTGGCGGAGAAGCGCAGGTGCTCCATGCGCTCGGCGTGCGTCCACGGGGTGCCGTAGAAGCCCTCGATGGTGCCCCGGAGCGGCAGGTCCGGCCAGTCGCGGATGTCGGACTCGGGCACGCACGCCCGGTGCTCGTCACACGGGGCCGCCACGAGGGCGAGCAGCGTCTGCGCCCCGTAGAAGGCGCCCGCGGGGTCCGCCCCGGCGATCACCACGCCGGTCTCGCCGGCGGTCAGCGCGTATCCCTCGGGAGGCAGCTCGGCGCCCGCGTCGATCCGCACCTCGACCACCAGGGGCCCGGGGGCCGGGGCGAGGGCGGCGCGCAGGGCGGTCACGGCGGTGGTCGCGGCCTGGGCTCCCTGGATCCGGCACCTGGTCAGATCGACATGCGACCGGCCGATGGCAGCCTTGTGAGGAAAGGGAACGATCCACTCCAGGGCCTCCATTGTGGGAACGATACCGGATAGAATCGCGCCTCGTGAGCAACGATGTGACCGAAGTTGTCCCCGGTGTCTTCCGCATCGCGGACACCTGCAACGTCTACGTCATCGCCGCTCCTGCCGGAGGAGAGGAACGCACGGGGATCGCCGTCGACTTCGGTTCGGGCCGCGCGCTGGACCTCCTCGGCGAGCTCGGCCTCGACCGCCTCACCGACGTCCTGATGACGCACCACCACCGCGACCAGGCCCAAGGACTGTGGAGAGCAGTCGAGTCCGGTGTCCGGGTGCACGTGCCGCCCGTCGAGCGCGACCTGTTCGAGCGGGTCGACCAGATGTGGACGGGCCGGCAGATCAGCAACGACTACGACCTGCGCGACGACCGGTTCTCGCTGCTCGACCCCGTGCCGGTCGACGGCGTCGTGCCCGAATACCGGACGGCGAACTACGGAGGGATAGACGTACGGGTCCTGCCCACGCCAGGGCACACCCCCGGGTCCGTGACGTACATCGTCGGGCAGGCCGCGTTCACCGGTGATCTCATCTACGCCCCTGGAAAGGTGTGGTCGCTGGCCGCCACCCAGTGGTCGTACACCGAGAACGAGGGCCCCGCCATGGTCATCCTGAGCTCCGAGCTGCTGCGGCGGGAGGAGCTCGGCGTGCTGCTGCCCTCGCACGGCGAGCCGATGACCGACCCCCAGGAGGCGCTCGAGCAGCTCTCCACCGCCATGCAGCGGTACGTCGACTTCCGCCGCCCCCACCCCTGGGACGTCAGAGGGCTGCTGGCCAACCCCTTCATCCAGGTGACCCCCCACCTGCTCATGAACAGGAGCAGCCAGTCCCACAGCTACGTGCTGCTGTCGGAGTCGGGCGCGGCCATGGTGTTCGACTTCGGCTACGACATGTCCACCGGCCTCGTGCACAACACCTCCCGTGCGGCCCGCCGCCCCTGGCTGGCCTCCATGCCCGCGCTGCGCGAGCACTACGGCGTCACGAGCGTCGAGGTCGCCCTGCCCACCCACTACCACGACGACCACGTGGCGGGCATGCCGCTGCTGCGCGACGTCGAGGGCACCGAGATCTGGGCGCCTTCCCACATGGCCCCCATCCTGGCCACGCCGCTCCACCACGACCTGCCGTGCCAGTGGTTCGAGCCCATCCCCGCCGACCGGGTGCTCGGCCTGGGGGAGACGGTGCGCTGGCGCGAGTACGAGATCACCGTGCACGACCTGCCGGGGCACACGTTGTTCGCGGCGGCGTACGAGTTCCAGGTGGACGGGCACCGGGTGCTCGTCACCGGCGACCAGCAGGACGGTATGGGCATTCCGGGTGAACGCCAGGAGATCCTGAATTTTCAGTACAAGAACCGGTTCCAGATCGAGGACTACCGGAAGAGCGCCGCTCTCTACCGGCGCCTGCGCCCTGACCTGATGGTCAGCGGCCACTGGCGGCCCCGCTGGGTGGACGACGACTACCTGCACATGATGACCGAGCGCGGCGAGGAGCTCGTCGCGCTCCACCATGACCTGCTCCCGCTCGACCGCCTCGACCTCGGGGCCGACGGCGTGCTGTGCCGCCTGACCCCGTACTATGCGAGCGTCCCCGCGGGCGGCGAGCTCACGCTGACGGTCACCGTACGCAACCCGTGGCCGGACAAGGCCCTGGCCACCATCGAGCCGGTCGTCCCGCCGGGCTGGCGCCTCGAGCAGGGGTCTGTGACGCTAAGGCTCCCTGGAGGGGGTATGGAGCAGATACATCTCCGTCTTGGCGCGGACGTCGTGCCGCGACGCCGCGTTCGCCTCGCAGTCGACTTGACCATCGGCGATCTGCGCCTCGGGCAGCACGCGGAGGCGCTGGTCGACGTGGTCGGGGAAGGGATTCGATGACCACAGAGCGGCGCGGCCCCCTCAGCCGTTCCAGGCGGCCCACGATCAAGGACGTGGCGGAGGCCGCCGGAGTCTCGCGCTCGACCGTCTCGCGGGCCCTGACCGGGCGCGGCTATGCCGCCAGCGACGTGCGCGAGCGCGTGCTGCGGGCGGCGGCCGAGCTCGGCTACGTGCCCGACGTGATGGCCCGCACGCTCAAACAGCAGGTGAGCAGGTCGGTCGGCGTCCTGGTGAGCGACCTGCGCAACCCGTTCTACGCGGAGCTGGCCGCGGGGGCCAGCAGCGAGGCCCGCGAGCGCGGCTACACGATGGTGCTGGCGGACACGAGCCTGTCGGCCGAGACGGAGAGCGAGGCTGCCGAGGCGCTCGTCGCGCTCAGGGTGGCCGGGGTGATCGTGACGCCCAACTCTCCGGCCGTGTCCACCTATCTCGGCTCCCACGGCATCCCGGTCGTCGAGGTGGACCGGCAGTTCGCGGCGGGCTCGACCGACGGCGTCGTGGTCGGCAACCGCGTCGGCGCCCGCACCGCCACGACCCATCTGGTCGAGCTGGGCCATCGCAGGATCGCGCTGTTCATCGACGAGACCGACTGGACCACCGGCTACGAGAGGTATCACGGCTATCTGGAGGCGCTCGGCGCGGCCGACATCAAGGTCGATCCCGATCTGGTCGTGGCGTCGGGCTGGGACGTGGCCGACTCGCGGCGCAGGGCGCTCGACATGCTGTCCGGGCCCGACCGGCCCACTGCCGTCTTCGCTGCCAACAACGTGCTCGCCGAGGGCGTCTGGCGGGCGATCGGCGAGCTGGGGCTGCGGGCGCCCGAGGAGATCAGCCTTGTGGCCTTCGACGACGCGCCGTGGATGAGCATGGTCTCGCCCCAGGTCAGCGCCGTCGCCCAGGACACGTTCAACCTCGGCGCGGCCGCCGTGCGCA
Source organism: Nonomuraea sp. NPDC049695 (assembly GCF_040674955.1). Lineage (NCBI taxonomy): Bacteria > Bacillati > Actinomycetota > Actinomycetes > Streptosporangiales > Streptosporangiaceae > Nonomuraea > Nonomuraea sp. NPDC049695. The sequence goes on from NZ_JBFANV010000061.1 coordinate 35,289, forward strand.
GGCTGGACGAGCGGATCGAGATGCCCGACGCCGACTCGGTCACCACTGTGCTGGGAGTGCGGCTCGTCGCCCGCGAGTCCACCGCACCGCCTCCCGTGGGCTGACTTTTCTTCCATCCGGCGCGTTGACCCGCAGGGAAAGCGCGCCCTAGGATCCCGTGTGGGAACGATGTCACAATCCTTTGCGCGGCGCTCGTTCCGGTCGGAGGTCCCATGGAGCACGATCGTCCCCCCGTTCTGTCGCTGGACATCGGCGGCACCAAGCTCGCCGCGGGTGTGGTCACGGGCGACGGGCGGATCCACGGCTGGCAGGTCACCCCCACCCGCAGGGAGGAGGGGCCGCTGCCGGTCCTGGCCAGGCTGTTCGACCTGGGCAGGAAGTCCGTCGCGGAGGCCGGGCTGCCCGACGTGGCGGCCGTCGGCATCTCCTGCGGGGGGCCGCTGGACACCGCGACCGGCGTGCTCGAATGCCCGCCGCACCTGCCGGGGTGGATCGATGTCCCGGTGGGGCCGATGGCGGCGCAGGAGTTCGGCGTGCCGTCCGCGCTTGAGAACGATGCCACAGCCGCCGCCCTCGGCGAGTTCCGGTACGGCGCGGGCCGCGGCACCGCCACGATGCTCTACCTCACGATCTCGACGGGTGTCGGCGGCGGGTCCGTCATCGGCGGCCGGCTGCACCGGGGCGCGGCCGGCAACGGCGGCGAGCTGGGGCACGTCATGGTCCGGCCGGGCGGGCGCAGGTGCTCGTGCGGCCGCCTGGGCTGCCTGGAGGCGTACGCGTCCGGCACCGCCATCGCCGAGCGCGCCCGCGAGGCCGTCGCCGCCGGTCGCGCCTCCTCCCTGACCGCGATCGAGCTCCCGACGGCCGAGGACGTCTTCCACGCCGCCGAGGCGGGCGACGCGCTCGCGAGCGAGGTGTGGAACGAGACCACCTGGGCACTCGGCAGCGCGATCACGGATCTGGTGAACGCGTTCGAGCCGGAGCTCGTCGTCCTCGGCGGCGGCGTGACCCGTTCCGGCTCCCGGCTCCTCGACCCCGTCCGCGCCGCCGTCGCGCGGGACGCCATGCCGCCCGCCGCCCGCAACGCCCGCATCGAGCTGTCCCGGCTCGGCGCGGGAGTCGGCGTCGTGGGCGCCGGCGCCGTGGCCCACGACCTGCTTGTCTCAGGGAAGTCCCATGCCTGACCCGACGCCCGTGCCCGCGTCCCGATCGGACGCGATCCCCACCTCTCGGCACCCCTCACTCCGCGATGGACGCCTAACCGCCCCCGCGTCTCTTTCGGGCACTGTCTCGGACACGGGTGCGGCGCTTCTGGAGGGCCCATCCTCCGAGGGGGCGGGCGTGGTGGCGGCGGAAGGGCTGGCGTCCGTGCTGGCCCAGCATGTCGAGGCCCACGTCAGCGCCGCGCGGAACGTGGCGGCGCTGCTGCCCGCCGTGGAGGCCGCCGCCGACCTGCTCATCGAGGCGTTCACCCGTGGCGGCACCCTCTACACCCTCGGCAACGGCGGCAGCGCGGCCGACGCGCAGCACCTGACCGGAGAGCTGGTCGGCCATTACAAGCGCGACCGCCGCCCGCTCCCCGCCGTGACGCTCACGACCGACGCCACGGTCATGACGTGCATCGCCAACGACTACTCCTACGAGGACGTCTTCGCCAGGCAGGTCAGGGCCCTGGCCCGCCGGGGCGACGTCGTGGCCGCCTTCACCACCAGCGGCAACTCCCCGAACGTGGTCAGCGCCCTGGAAGCCGCGCAGACCAATGGCGCGGTGACGGTACTCTTCGGCGGCGGTGACGGCGGCGCCGCGGCCGAGTTCGCCGACCGCCTCCTCCTAGCTCCGTCCTCCGAGACCCCGCGCATCCAGGAGATCCACACACTGATGCTGCACATGATCAGCGAGAAGGTCGACGCATGGGCGGCCACATGAAGGACCGGCCCGACCCCAGGTCAAGGGCCCCCTTGTCGAACGCCCCCTCCGGCGGCCAGCCGCGCGGCCTCCCGAGGGCGCCGAGGCCGGTGGCCGCCCCCGACCGCACCCTGCACATGATCGGGAACGCGCACCTCGACCCGGTGTGGCTGTGGCCGTGGCAGGAGGGCTACCAGGAGGCGCGGGCGACGTTCTGGTCGGCGATCCACCGCATGGACGAGTACCCCGACTTCGTCTTCACCTGCGACCAGGTCGTCCTGCTGTCGTGGGTCGAGGAGTCGGACCCCGAGCTGTTCGCCAGGATCCGCGAGAGGGTGGCCGAGGGGCGATGGGTCAACGTCGGCGGCTGGTGGGTCGAGCCCGACTGCAACATGCCGTCGGGGGAGTCGTTCGCCCGCCAGGGCCTGTACGGCCAGCGCTACCTGAAGGAGAAGTTCGGGGTCACCGCCACGGTCGGCATGAACGTCGACCCGTTCGGGCACAACGCCATGCTCCCCGCGATCCTGCGCGGACAGGGCATGGACTCCTACTGCTTCCTGCGCCCGGGACCGCACGAGAGCGAGCTGCCCGGCACGATGTTCTGGTGGGAGAGCCGCGACGGCAGCCGCGTGCTGGCGTACCGGATCCCGTTCGAGTACTGCAGCCCGCCCGGCGAGGTCGCGGGCCAGACCGAGAAGGCGCTCGGCCAGCTCGACCGCTCGCTCGGCGACCTGATGATCTTCTACGGCGTGGGCAACCACGGAGGCGGCCCCACCAGGGCGAACATCGAGTCCATCCACCGCTACGACAGGATGGGCACGTTCGGCGAGCTGACGATGTCCTCGCCGCGCCGCTACTTCGACGAGGTGGCCAAGCGCCTCGGCGAGAAGGGCCTGGCCGAGCTGCCGGTGTGGCGCGAGGACCTGCAGCACCACGCGGCCGGCTGCTACTCCTCGCACTCGGGCATCAAGCAGTGGCAGCGCAGGGCGCAGGCGGCCCTGCTGTCGGCCGAGCGCTGGGCCGCCGTAGCGGGCCACGACGCGCGCGAGGAGCTGGGGCGGGCCTGGAAGCAGGTGCTGTTCAACCAGTTCCACGACGTGCTGCCCGGCTCGGCCATCGAGCCCGCCTATGACGACGCCCGCGACCAGCTCGGCGAGGCCGTCGCGATCTCGAAGCGGATCATCACCAGGGCCCACAACGTGATCGCCCGCGACATCGGCATCCCGCAGGAGGACGGCACCCAGCCGGTGGTGGTCTTCAACCCGCACCCGTGGCCGGTCACGACCCGGGTCGAGATGCAGTACGGCCTCGCGCCCGCCGGTGTGCGGGTCGTGGACGCCGACGGCCGGGACGTGCCCTGCCAGCGCACCCAGTCGGTCGCCACCACGGACGACAAGGGACGCGGCGCCACCGTGTTCCAGGCGGAGCTGCCCGCTCTGGGCTACCGCCTCTACCGGCTCCGCCAGGGCGAGACGCCGTACACGAGCGGCCTGACCGCCTCCGAGCACCACATCGAGAACGACGTCCTCCGCCTGGAGATCGACCCGGAGACGGGCTGGCTGGCCGCGCTGCTCGACAAGCGCACCGGCGTGGACCTGGTGGCCGGGGCGGCGGGCGAGCACACGCAGATCTGCGAGGACCCGACCGACACGTGGGGACACCGCGTCGTGTCCTACGACTGGCCGGGCGAGGCGATGACCACGACCCGCGTGGTGCTGCGCGAGAGCGGCCCGCTGCGGGCCCGCATCCGCGTCGAGCGCGAGTGGGGCCGCTCCACGATGGCCGAGGAGTTCATCCTGGGTGTCGGGGACGACGCGGTGGAGGTGCGGGTCGAGCTCGACTGGCGCGAGCAGGCGCACCTGATGAAGCTGCGCTTCCCGGTCGCGCTGGAGAGCCCCGTGGCCACGTACGAGATCCCCTTCGGCCACCTGACCAGGCCGATCGACGGCGCGGAAGAGCCCGCGCAGTCGTGGGTGGACCTGTCCGGGGCGGGCGCCGGGCTGGCCGTCGTGAACAACGCCAAGCACGGCTACGACGTCTCCCCGCCGTCGCCGGGGCGCGGCCACAGCATCGGCATCACCGCCGTGCGCAGCCCGGTCCACGCCTGGCACGACCCGCGCCTGCTCGACCCGGACGGCTTCTACTCGTACCAGGACCAGGGGGTGCAGCGGTTCACGTACCTGCTGGTGCCGCACGCGGGCGACTGGCGCGCCGCCGGGCTGACCCGCCGCGCCGCGCTGCTCGGCTCCCCGGTACGCGCGATGCTGGAGAGCTTCCACGACGGACCGCTCCCCGCGGCGCGCGGCTATCTGGCCGACGGCGCCGGCCAGGTCATGGTGACCGCGGTCAAGCTGCACGAGGACGCGCCGCGCGACCTGGTGGTCAGGGCCGTCGAGACCACGGGCCGGTCCGGCGTGGCGACCCTCGACATCCCGCTGGCCAGGATCAGGCTCACGGCCGACTTCGGGCCGGGCCAGATCCGCACGTTCCGGATCCCGCTCGACGATCCGCTCTCCGCCGTGGAGACCGACCTGGTCGAGCTGAGCGTCCGCAAGGGCGCGTGCACGGTGGAAGCATGGTGATCCAGCAAGGCGCTTACCGGCGGAGGGGTACGGCGCGGTAGTCGATCACGGTGGCGTCCAGGATGCGCGCGCCTTCGGCCCCTCGTGCGGCCTCGGGCAGCCAGACCGGCGTATCCGACGTAAGCGGATAAATCAGGACCTCTACCGTCTCGATGCCGCCCGAGATGTCGATGTCCCAAGGGCCGCCGTTCCAGTACAGGTCCTCCGTGCGGTCGCCGGCCCTGGCCACCGCCACGTCGCCGACCAGGTCGAGGCGGAGCAGCGTACGCTCGCCGCCCGGCGGCACGGTGATCGTGTAGCGGGCCGCGTGGGCGGCCAGCGTCTCCGGATCGGGGGCTGAGGCGCGGCCCGGGACGGTGATCGGCCGGGCGGGGGGCGGCGTGGCCTCGGCCGTCCGCACGACCTTCACCGGGGCGGGGGCCGCCGGATGATCGAGCTGGTGGCGCTCGAACACGCCGTCCGTGAGGATCTCGACAGTGGCGGAGCCGGTGGTGACGGCGGTCAGCACGCCGTCGGCCTCGACGATGTCGGCGTCGGAGATGACGAGCCGGCCGCCCGGCGTCCAGGCCCGCCGGGCGTCGGCCGCGTCGAGGACCAGCAGGCGCAGCCGGGCCCCGTCCGGCGTCTCGACGGTGAGGAGCTCGCGGCTCGCCGGCAGGTCCTCCAGGATCGCCTCGCCGTCCCGGTCCAGGACCGGATGGCCGCTGACGGAGGTGCCCGCGGGCAGGGAGAGGTGGGCCGGGATCCCGTCCGTCCTCGTCAGGACCAGTACGTCGCCCTCGACGAGCGTCAGCAGGCCGAGGGTCGCCCAGTTGATCATGACCCCGCGGACGTCGAGGTTGACCGGCCAGCAGAAGAACGCGCCGCTCGGGATGGCCACCGGGCGGTGCGGGAAGCGGACGCGGGCCCCGTCGAGCTCGACGTCGAAGCGGACGTCCCGGTGCGCGGGCAGCGGCTCGTACGGCTGGTGGTTGTTGACGAAGACGAAACCGCTGCGCCCGTCCGAGCGCAGCGACCACCGCAGGGACGCCTGGTCGGGGATGGTGGCGTTCATGGCGGCCAGGCGGTCACCGAACGCGGCCAGGAAGGCGTGCTGGTTGCGCAGCAGGTGGAAGCTGTCGCGGGTCTGCAGGTGCGCCCCGATGGGGGCGTGGAAGTCGTAGTCGTACTCCGGCAGGTCGTTGGGGTAGCCGGTGGCGTGCGACTCCTGCAGGCCGGGGCGCGGGTTGGCGCCTCCGGCGTACATGTAGTAGCCCTGCCAGGCCGAGCCGCAGCCCAGCTTAGTCAGCGCCAGCGCGGCGATGTCCGCCCCTTCGAGCAGGGGGCGGCGGTGGTACGCGGTGGCCATGCCGCCGCCCAGCTCGCACGTCGCCGCGGGGAAGTCCGGATGCTTGACGCCGCCCTCCCGGTCGCCGGACAGGTCCTTGCCGATGCCGGGATCGTCCCACTGGTGGGAGAAGCGGAAGTGGGCGCGGAAGGTGTCGTCCCAGCCGTCGGCCGTGTCCACCCAGAAGCCGTCGGCGTAGCCGCCGTACAGGGGGAAGACTTCGCCGACGGGCAGGTCGGCGCCGCCCCAGGCGGTGGCCGTCCACAGCGGGGCGTGCAGGCCGGACTCACGGGCGATCCGCTTCAGGGTGACGAGGTGGCCCGGCTGGTCGTACAGCTCGTTCTCCAGCTGGATGCCGATGATCGGCCCGTCGGGGCCGCACAGCGGGCCGAGCTCCCTCCCCAGATGGCCGAACCAGGCCCGCACCTTCTCCAGGTACGCGGGGTCGTCGCGGCGGGCCGGGGGCACCCAGTCGGGCAGGCCGCCGTTGCGGACCTCGCCGTGGCACCAGGGGCCGACGCGCACGATCACCTCGAGGCCCATGCCCTGGCAGAGGCGGACGAACGCGGCCACGTCCAGCCCGCCGTCGAACATCGGCTCCCGGTCCTCGCGCTCCTGGTGGTGGATCCAGAAGACGTACGTGGACACGACGTCCACCCCACCCGCCCGCACCAGGCGCAGGGCGTCCTGCCAGCGCTCGCGCCGCACCCGGCTGTAGTGCAGCTCGCCCGTCACGGGGATCCACCGGCGGCCGCCGCGCCAGAGCGAGCGGTCGGTGAGGGCCAGTCCGGGCCGGGGGTCCTCCGCGCCGGCCATGGCAGGCCGGGTCTCCGGCCGGTCCCAGGGGGTGTGTCGTACGGGCATCCGACCATTGTCCACACCGCCCGAGAAGGCGGAGGGTGAGGGTCATAGCCTCGCAGGATGAGGGTATTCGTCACAGGCGGCACCGGGGCGGTCGGTCGTCCCACGGTCCCGGCGCTGCTCGCCGCAGGTCATGAGGTCACCGCGCTTGCCCGCACACCGGAGAAGGCGGCCGCGCTGGAGGGCCAGGGCGCGACCCCCGCCATGGTGTCGCTGTTCGAGCGGGAGGAGCTGGCGTCGACGCTCGCGGGGCACGACGCGGTGGTCAACCTGGCGACCGCGATCCCGCCGATGTCGAAGTTCATGAGCAAACGGGCGCAGCGCGACAACCACCGCGTACGGGCCGAGGGGTCGGCGGCGGTCGTGGACGCCGCGCGCGCCGCCGGAGTCGGGCGGATGGTGCAGGAGTCGGTCTGCCTGCTCTACCGCGACCAGGGCGCGCGCTGGATCGACGAGGACGCGCCCGTGGACGACTTCCCGATGGCCCGGGGGAACTTCGCCGCCGAGTCGAGCGCGCACCGGTCCCCGTGCGGGGTGGTCCTGCGGTTCGGCTGGTTCTACGGACCGGGCGCCGCGCACAGCGAGCAGCTGCTCGCCCAGGCCCGCCACCACGTCGGCATGGTGCTCGGCCGGCCGGACGGCTTCCTGTCCTCCATCCACGTGGCCGACGCCGCCACCGCGGTGGTCGCGGCGCTCGGGGCCGACGCGGGCACGTACAACGTCGTGGACGACGAGCCGCTGACCAAGCGCGCGTACGCCGACGCGCTCGCCCGCGCCGCCGGCGCCCGCACGTGGCTGCGCGGCCCCGGCCGGGCCGCCGCGCTCCTCGGTGACCGGCTCACGTCTCTCACCCGCTCCCTCCGGGTCAGCAACGCCCGCTTCCGCGCGGCCACCGGCTGGACGCCGCGGTACCCCAGCGCGCGGGAGGGCTGGCGTGCTGTTACAGCCTGAATAAACTTACATCAGTTGTAAGTTTACTCGAAGTGGTGTTATCTGGGAGTCGTGACAACGACTCACCAGATGCCCTTACGTGCTCGCGTGGCGCCCGCGATCGCGCTGTTCCTGATCGCGCCGATGGACGCGGAGTTCCTGATGGGGAACATGGCGATCAGCGATGTCCCGGTGCTGATCAGCACGATTCCCCTGTACGGCGCCGGTGCCCTGGTCATCCGAGAGGCGGCCCGGCGGACCGGGCGCGGCTGGCCGGCCATGCTGGCGTTCGCGCTGGCGTACGGAATGTTCGAGGAGGCGTTCTTCACCCAGACGCTCTGGAACGAGAACTGGTACCACGTGCGCATCCTCGACTACGGTTACGTTCCCGCGCTGGGGACGGGGCTGCCGTGGGTGATGTTCATGGCGGGCGTGCACACCATCTGGAGCATCAGCGTCCCCATCGCGATCGCGGAGACGCTGGCCGGCCCGCGCCGCACCACGCCGTGGCTGAAGAAGCGCGGTTTCTGGGCCCTGGCCGTGTTCTTCGCGCTCTACTTCGTGGGCGGCGCGGTCGGCCAAATGGTCCTGATCGGCCTGTTCGCCGGCCCGGCCCAGTACATCGGCGCAGCCGTGGTGGTCGTCGCCCTCGTGCTGCTCGGCCTGCGCCTGCGCCGCGGCGCCCCCACGGTCGAGGGCAGGGCGCCCGGCCCGTGGGCGGTGTTCGCCTTCGCCCTGGTGGCCGGTGCGATCTTCGTCCTCCTCTACGCGGTCGATCCCACCGGGCTGTCTCCGTGGCTGGCGATCCCCATCCCGGCATGGGTCAGCGTGCTCATCTACCTGGCACTGTTCGCCACGGTCGGCGTCCTGGTCCGGCGCTGGTCGCACCGCTCCGGCTGGTCGGACGCGCACCGGCTGGCGCTCGCGGCGGGAGCCATGCTCACGTACGCGTGGCACTCGTTCCCGTGGAAGGTGATCGTGCCCGCGAGCCAGGCGGCCGACCTGACCAGCAACGCGATCATGACGGTCGGCGCGGTCGTCCTGCTCGTGATCGCGGCTCGCCGGGTCTCCACGTGAGGAGCCGGAGCGCCACCAGGGCCAGGCAGGGCTACCAGCGGTCCGCTGGTAGCCCGCCGTAGACGCCCAGTGCGTAGCTGCCGACCTCGCCTGACAGCGTGGAGCTGATCTCTAGCCGAAGAACCCGACCACACGGTGGATGCGGTCGCCCACGAACTCCACGACGTCGTAGCCGGTGGCCACGGGTGAGTCCGAGCCCGGCGCGCCCAGCCGCCAGGTGAACAGCGCCGTGTCGTGGTGGGCGCCGATCAGCGTGCCGAGGCTGAACACGAGGTCGCCGAACTTCTCCTGAGCCCGCCCGATCGCCTCGGACAGCTCGGCGTGACCCCGCAGCCCGGCGTAGTCGGGGTCGGAGTAGACCGAGTCGTCGGTCAGCACGGCCTTGATGAGGGCGTCACGGGCGGCGGCGTCCCGCTCGTTCCAGATGTCGAGGTACGTGCCGATGAGGTCGTTGATCATGAGGTGATCCCTTTCTTGGTCGGTTCCAGGACGAGAGCGATGAGGCCGCCCGCGGCGGTGACGGCCGCGGCCGCCCAGCCGGCCGTCTGCAACCCGCCGAGCAGCTCGGCGGCCGTGCCGGTGGCAGTGCCAGTGGCGGGGCCCGCGGTGGCGACGGCGACGAAGATCGCCAGCCCGATCGCACCGCCGACTTCCTTGGCGGTGCTGGCCAGGCCGGAGGCCACGCCCTGCTGCTCGGGCGCCACTCCGGCGCCGGCCGAGGCGAACAGCGCGACGAAGGCCACGCCACCGAAGAACCCCCAGATGACGCTGCCGGGCAGCAGGGTCCAGAACCCGCCGCCGATGGGCATGCCGGCGGTCAGCACGCCGATCCCGGCGCCGGCGCCGATCATCCCGGCGCTGAGCGTCGTACGGACTCCCCACCTGCCGAGCAGCAACGGCGCGGCCTTCAGCGCGGCCGCCATGCAGACGAGGGTGAGTGGCAGGAACGTCAGACCCGCCGCCAGAGCGCTGTAGCCGAGGACCGGCTGCAAGTACGAGGTGAGCACGTAGTAGCCGCCGCCCAGCGTGCCCTGGAACACGGCGATCACGGCCATCGTCGTGGCCGGGCCACGCCGGCGCAGCAGCCGCGGTGGGATCAGCGGATTCCCGGTACGCGCCTCGACCAGCAGCAGCAACCCCAGCAGCGCCGCGCCGGCGATCAGAGCCCCGGCGCCGCGTACCGATCCCCATCCCACCTCCGGTCCGCTCGCCAGGCCGAACACGACCAGCGTCGAGCCCGCCGTGGCCAGCACTGCCCCGGGTATGTCGAAACCGCCCGGCTGAGACGTGGCCCGGGGGTCGGGGTCGAGCAGCCGGAGCGCCGCCGCGGCGGCGCCGATGGCCAGCGGGACGTTCACGAAGAACACCGCCTCCCAGCCCAGGTAGTTGGTCAGCACACCGCCGAGCAGCGAGCCGACGGCCAGCCCCGCGCTGCCCGCCATGCCCCACGCGCCCAGTGCCCGGTTGCGTGCGGCGCCTTCCTCGAACCCGCGGTAGATCAGCGCGAGCGTGGCCGGGGTGAGCAGCGCCCCGCCCGCACCCTGGACGGCGCGGGCCACGATCAACGTCGTGGACCCTGTGGCCAGGCCGCCCGCCAGCGAGGCCACGGCGTACAGCGAGAGGCCGAGCATGAACATGCGCCGCGCGCCCAGCCTGTCGACGGCCCGGCCGCCGAGGAGCAGCAGCCCGCCGAGCCCGATGGCGTACGCGCTCACCACCCACTGCACGGACCGCGTGCTGAAGCCCAGGGCCGCTCCGATGTCGGGGAGCGCCACGTAAACGATGTTGTAGTCCAGAGCCACGATGAGCTGGGTGACCGCCAGAAGTGCCAACCTGCGCCCGGAAGGGCCCACGTCGGTCGGCGCACGAGAGTCGGCAAGCGTCACGAGAAGTCTCCCTGACAGAATCTATACGGCGAACATTTTCTACACGCCGTTCAAAGTATGCATGCCGAACAGTAGTCCAACTCTGTAGACTGTCAAGGGTGGGCGATCAGACGATGAGCAGGCGCGACCGTTTGCGCGCGGAGACCACGGCGGAGATCAAGGCGATCGCGCTCAAACTCATGGCCGCCGGCGGCCCCGACGCCATCTCGCTACGCGCCATCGCCCGCGAGATGGGCATGACCGCGGGGGCCATTTACAGCTACTACGCCACCCGCGACGACCTCGTCACCACGCTCATCGCCGACCTCTACACGGCGCTGGTGGACACGGCGGAGTCCGCCCGCGACGTCGTGCCCGCCGATGACCCGGGCGGCCGCATCCTGGCCTGGGCGCAGACCGTACGGGAGTGGGCCCTGGCCCATCCGGAGGGTTTCCGCCTGATCTACGGCGACGCGGTCCCCGGCTACCAGCCGCCGGGGGACGGCCCGGCGAAGGAGGCGGAGCAGCGGGCCTGCCGAGGGCTCACCGGTCTCGTCGCGGCGGCCTGGCGCGGGCCGGACAAGGGCGAGTACGGCTGGTCCGACTTCGACCCGGTGCTGGCGGAGGACATCCAGGCCACGTTCCCCGGCCTGCCGCCGGACGCGGTGGCGCTCACGATCCGGGTGTGGGGCCGCCTGCACGGCCTGGTCGCCTTGGAGATCTACGGCCACCTGCGCACGCTCACCCACGAACCTGCCGCGATCTACCGCGACGAGATGATCGCCCTGATCGCGTCTCTCGGTCTGTCACCACCCGCCTGAAGCCGGGCGGTGACCCACCTGCCCATGACCTCCTAGCCGCGACTCGAACGGAAGGCCTTGAGGACCGTCACACTGCCGCTCTCGAGTGCGGCCTTGTACTCCTCGGACTCCATCGGGCACAGGGCCGTCCGGCCCTCGGCGTCGGCCAGCAGGCCGAACCCGTACTTCTTGGGCAGCGGCGAGGCCCGCAGGCACGGCTGGTCCTTGGCGAAGAAGGCGGCACGCAGCGCGGCCACTTCCTCGCCGGTCTTGTCCTCGAAACCCGGCCGGCGCATCAGCCAGGACATGAACAGGACGTCCTCCTGGGTCAGCTGGAACGGCCGATCGCGGAGCAGTTCGTACTGCAGCACCGCGACGGTCTTCTTCCCGCCGCGGACGGGCGGCACCACGCTGCTCCGCACGGGACAGTCGTCGGCCACGGCGATCAAGGTGTCCAGATAGTTCACCACTCCATGATGCGGCCGGAAAGGAGGCCGCTCGTCACGAGCCCTTCGCGGGATCCAGGTGCGTGAGCACGGTCTCGGCGATCGTCCCCAACGTCTGGATCTGCTCGGGGGAGAGCAGGTCGACGAAGTGGCGGCGGACGGACTCGACGTGCGCGGGCGCGGCCTCCTGGATGGCGCGCAGGCCGCCCTCCGTCAGCACGATCATCGCCCCCCGGGCGTCGCCCTCGAACTCCTCCCGCCGGACCAGCCCCCGCTGCTCCATCCGGGAGATGTGCCGTGACAGGCGGCTCTTCGACCAGAGCATGCGATCGGCCAGCTTGGTGAGCCGCCACCGATGATCCTCGGTGGAGGTCAGCGCCGACAGGACGTCGTAGTCGGGGGCCGACAGCCCCGAGTCGCGCATGAGGTCCCGGCTGACCTCGGCGTCCAGGAGCAGTCGCATCCTGCGGTACCCGATCCAGGCCCTGAACTCGGCATCGTCCAACCAGCGCGGCTCCATGCCGCCCGAGTTTAGTTGACGTGTAACCAACCTGGTTCTAGGTTTACATGTAAACCTGTCGATGGGAGAGAGTCATGTTCGGGCTGGGTATCTCGGCCTCGGCCGCGCCGGGGGCCGATCCGGTGGGGGACGCGCGCGCGGCCGAGGAGCTGGGCTTCGACTTCGTCTCGGCCTCGGACCACCCCTGCGGGAGCGAGCCGTCGTACGAGGTGTGGACGATGCTGACCTGGGTCGCCGCCGCCACCTCGCGGATCAGGGTGGCCACGCGGGTGCTCGGGGTGCCGTACCGGCCGCCCGCGATGGTGGCCAAGATGGCCGAGACCCTGCACAGGCTCTCCGGCGGACGGCTGATCCTGGGGCTCGGGGGTGGTTACTCGGATGAGGAGTTCCGGGCGTTCGGGCTGGGGGTGCCCACGGCGCGGGAGAAGGTCGACGGCATGGTGGAGGCGATCGACATCATCCGCGGGCTGTGGTCGGAGCCTCGCTTCACCTACGAGGGCACCCGTTACCACACCTACGAGGCCGCCATGGAGCCCAAGCCCGCCGGCCCGATCCCGATCTGGCTCGGCACGTACGGCAAGCGCGCCCTGGACGCGACCGGCCGGCTGGCCGACGGCTGGATCCCGTCCCTCGGCTTCGCCCCGCCGGAGCAGGCGGCCGCCATGCGGGAGCGGATGCTGTCCCACGGGCGGGCGGTGGAGTGCGTGTACAACGTTCCGTTCCGCATCGGGGAGGGCGCGGACGGGGACGCGGTGGTGGCGGGCTCGCCGCAGGAGATCACCGACCGGCTCGCCGGCTTCGCCCGTCTGGGGTTCACGTCGATGAACTTCATGCCGGTCGGGCCGGATCCGCGCGAGCAGTCGGAACGCCTGGCCACGGAGGTCCTCCCAGTCCTACGGGCCGCCATCCCGGCCCAATGACGCGCAGATTTCCATATTTCTCGACACTCTCTGTGTTCTATATGTGACAATGAGTGCCATGTCGTCCCCCCGACATGACGCACTCATCAATATGTTCGCCGACCGCCCTCAACTGGCGGTGGAGATCCTCCGTGACTTCATGGGGGTGGATCTGCCCGACACTTTGTTGTGGGTGGAGAAGACCACCTTCAACACGCGCCGCTCCGACGACATTGAGGCCGATCTCGTCATCACCCTGGGACCTCCGCAAAGCCCTCCGGTTCATGCCATCATCCTGGAGATTCAGCAGGACAAGACCAAGGATGCCCGGCAGTTCGCCCGCTACGCCGCCGCCCTGTGGCTGATGCTGGGCTGCGACGTCTCGGTCCTGGTCGTCTGCCCAGACCGCGTAGTCGCCGCCCACTACGCACAGCCGATCGAGTCCGGGCTGACCGGCTACCGCCTGCGGCCCTGGGTGCTGGGGCCGGATGAGATCCCGGCCATCGTCGACCCCCAGGAGGCCGCCGCCCACATAGACCTCGCGGCCATGTCGGTCATGGTCCACGGCCGCGACCGCAAGGTCGTCGAGGCGTTCACCGCTGCGCTGGCTGACGTGACCGACGAACACTCTCCGGATTACTATGAATACGCATACAGCATGTCCGTGCCCGAGATCCGCCGCCTCATGGAGGAGATCATGAAGTCCGCATCCACCCAATGGCCGGTCTACAGCCCCTTCGCCCGCGAGCACTTCGGCCGCGGCCTGGCACAAGGCAAGGCGGAAGGGAAAACGGAAGGCAAGGCGGAAGAGGCGGTCAGGCTGCTCTTGCTGGTCCTGGACGCTCGCGGTCTTGACGTCCCAGAGGACGCACGTGCCCAGATCACCGCCTGCGCCGATATCGCCCAACTGGAAGCCTGGACCACTCGTGCGGCCACCGCCCAGACCCTCCAGGACCTGTTCGACGAACCCGACGCACAGCGCCGTTAGCCGGACCAGCGGACGGATGGGCTTGATCACTCGGGCAAGGCCAGGAGAGCGTGAGAGGGCCGGGAAGCCCTCTCGCCCAGGGGTCGGGGCATGGCCTCGATCCCCCGATCGAACTCGCCCGAGCGACAGCGAGGACCACTCGGGGCGGGCTGCAGCAGGCCCACCTGGTAACCAGGCAACGGGCGGGCGATGGCGAGCGGGGGTTCGGGGATCGAAAGGGGCGGAGCCCCATGGGAGGCGCTGTCTGGAATTTCGTGCGCGCAGCGCCCCCCCATGGAAGGCCTTGCTTTCCGGCCCCGCGACCCTAGCTGCTTCCGACTGGTTCGGCGCGGAGGCGGGCCGAGTGTTTGACCAAGCTGATCAGGACTTCGCGGCTTGACTCCCGCTTCCGGGCGTCACACAAGATGATGGGGATCGACGGGTTCAGCTGCAGCGCCAGCCGTACCTCGTCCAGCTCGAACGTAGGCGCCCCCTCGAAACAGTTGACCGCCACCACGAACGGCGTGCCGCGCCGCTCGAAATAGTCCACCGAGGGGAAGCAGTCGGCCAGCCGCCGGGTGTCCGCCAGGATGACGGCCCCCAGCGATCCCTCGGCGAGCTCGTCCCAGACGAACCAGAACCGCTCCTGCCCAGGGGTGCCGAACAGGTACAGGACGTAGTCGTTGCCCAGCGTGATCCGGCCGAAGTCCATCGCCACGGTGGTGGTGCGCTTGGCCTCCACCGAGGTGAGGTCGTCCACGCCGATCCCGCGGTCGGTCAGGACCTCCTCGGTGCGCAGCGGCCGGGTCTCGGAGACCGCGCCCACCATCGTCGTCTTGCCCGCGCCGAAGCCGCCCGCGATCAGGATCTTGATCGCCGTCGGCAGGCGCGGACGCTCAGAGCGACCGAAGACCATCGAGCACCGCCCTGTACATCTTCATGTCATGCATGTCCACCTCGGATTGTGGTTCCTGCGCAGAGACGAGTTCGCGGTCGAAGAGGTCGCCGAGTAGCACCCGGATCGTGCCGGCGGGCAGGTCGAGGTACGCGGCGATCTCGGCGACGGACTTGGGTTCGCGGCAGAGCTGGAGGATCCGCAGATGCTCCGGGTCCAGCCCGGCGTCGGGGCCGGGGGGCGGACCCACCGCGAGGGCCATGGATATCAGGTCGAACCGGCCGTGCACGGGCTGCGTACGGCCACGGGTGACCACGTAGGGCCGGATGATCTCCGGATCCACCCAGTGTTCGTCCGTCGGTCCGTCCGTGCCTCTCACCGGTCGCCCCCGGCGATGGCCTCGGCGTTGCGGGCACCCGAGGTGAGGTACTGGCCGACCCGGGCCACCATCATCGCCATCTCGTACGCGATCAGCCCGATGTCGGCGTTCTGCGCGCACAGGACGGCCAGGCAGGCCCGCTCGCCGGCCGTGGTCACGATGAGGAACTGGTGCTTCCACTCCACGACCGTCTGCCGCACGGCGCCGCCGGAGATGCGGTCCGAGACGCCCTTGGCCAGGCTCTGCAGGCCGGAGGCGACGGCGGACAGGTGCTCGCCGTCGGTCCGTTGCAACCCGGCGGACGAGGCCATCAGCAGGCCGTCGGAGGACAGCACGATGGCGTTCTCGGCCTCCTTGATCCGGCCTACGAGGTCGTCGAGCAGCCAGTTGAGATCGGTGCCGGACGAGGGGGTCATGCCTCACCTCTCGACTGCTCGTCGAGCATCTTGGCGGCTTCGCTGCGGCCAAGACGCGTGCCTGACTGCAGAGATCCCATCATCGCGCGGATCTCCTCCGGCGAGCGCTCGTCATCGTCCTCCTCGTAGTCGGGCTGCGTGGGCGTGTCGTCCCGCAGCGCTGGCGCCAGGTTGGCCTGGGGAACCCGCAGGGGCAGCCCGTTCGACGTGAACTCGGTCACAGGCGTCTGCTCCGGTTCGGCTGGCGTTTCTGGTTCTGGTGCTGGTTCCACAGGGGTGAGCAAAGGTGCCGGTGCGGGCGGCGCAGGGGCGGGCGGCTCGGGAGCGGGCGCCTGGCGCGCGGGCTTGAGCGTGCGCACGTTCTCCGCCGTGACCGGCCGGATCGCGGTGGCCACGGCCGTCGTCCTGCGCGGCAGGCGCTCCCGCGGCCCGCCGTCCTGCGACTCGGGCGTGGGGTCGAGCTGTACGAGCTCCTGCGGCAGCAGCACCACGACCGTCGTCCCGCCGTACGGCGACGGCTTGAGCACCACCTGGATCTCGTGACGCTTGGCGAGCTGGCTGACCACGTAGAGGCCCAGCCGGGCGGCGCCGGTGATGCGGAACTCGGGCGGGTCCGCGATGCGCGCGTTGTTGGCCTCCAGGTCCTCGGGCTTCATGCCCAGGCCGCGGTCCTCGATCTCGATCACGTACCCGTTGGCCACGAGCTGGCCGCTGACCTGCACGTTCGTGTAGGGCGGCGAGAACGACACGGCGTTCTCGATCAGCTCGGCGAGCAGGTGGATGACGTCACCGACCGCGCGGCCGACGAGCACGACGTCGCCCATCGGCATCAGCGTGACGCGGGTGTAGTCCTCGACCTCGGCCAGGGCGCCGCGGACGACGTCGACCATGGGGACCGAGCGCCGCCACGTACGGGCGGGGGTCGAGCCGGACAGGACGATGAGGTTCTCGGCGTTGCGCCGCATGCGGATGGCGAGGTGGTCGAGCCGGAAGAGCTCCTTCAGCTCCTCGGGGTCGGTCTCGCGGCGCTCCATCACGTCGAGCACGGTGAGCTGCCGGTGGACCAGGCCCTGCGTCCTGCGGGCCAGGCTGAGCAGGATGTCGCGGATGCTGCGGCGCAGCTCGGCCTGCTCGGCCGCGACGCTGATCGCGGTGCGCTGCACGGTGTTGAACGCCTGGCCCACCTGGCCGATCTCGTCGTCACCGAAGTTCAGGTCGGGGGCCTCCTTGGCCAGGTCGACCTCCTCGCCGCGGCCGATGCGCTCGACGACGCCGGGCAGCCGGTCGTCGGAGAGCTCGTGGGCGGCGTCACGCAGCTTCTTGAGCTGGGCGAGCAGGTCGCGGGCCGTGGTGATGGACAGGATGATCGAGGCGATGACGGCGATGAGCCCGAGGCCACCTGCCAGGACCAGCCGGACGATCACGTTGACGGCGACGGGCACGACCCGGTCCACCACGCGGTCGCCCGCGCCGAGCACCAGGGCGTTGAAGTCGGTCAGGAAGCGTTCGGTCGCCGACTTCCACTCGTCGCCGGTGAACGGCAGGCTCAGGGCGTTCGGGTCATGCTCCATGATCTGCTTTTCCAGGCTCTGGAGCTGGACGGACGACTGGCCCCTGGTCAGCTTGTCGTAGTAGGCCTGTTCGGAGTCGGGCAGGTCGGTCGCGGCCTGTTCGGCGGTGGACCGCCAGGCGCCCACGGCCTGACCGAACTCCGCCTGCGTGGCGGCGGTCAGCCGTCCCTCGGAGAGCGCGCCGGCGAGCAGCGCGTCCTCTCTGGCGAGGAGCTCTCTGGCGCGGCTCAGGGCGAGGAGGGAGCGGACGTCTCTGGCGAGATCCTTGTCGTCGAGCGTCGCCAGCGAGCCGTAGACGCCGTACAGAGCGTCGATGACGTCGCTGTACGCGGTCGTCGCCTGGGCACGCCTGAGCTGACCCGCGTCGATGCCCTTGCGGGTCACCTTGAGTGACTCCAGCCGCTTGAGCGCCTCGGCGAGCCGCTGCTCGCCCTGGTCGTCCAGCGCCCAGCTGACCAGGCCCGCGGTCGCCGACTCCTGGAATGCGGCGAGAGTGCGGTCGGTCTGTTTACGCTGGGTTTCGAGCTCTTTGCGGGATTGGACGGACTTCTCAGTCAGCCTCAGGATCGAAATCCGGCGCTCTTTTTGCAGCTCGACGAGGAGTAGATCGCTGGGGCTCGCTACAGAGGTGTCGAGTTGGGAGACCCACAGGAGGTTGACTCCCTCACGGAGGGTGACCCATGCAGCGAAGACCCACAAGGCGGCCAGGGAGAGCAGCAGAGCCGTGATCTTGGTCCGCAGCCGCGTCTTGCGGAGGCGCATTATTCAACCCACCCTGTGAAAGTCATAACTTGTGTGCCGACCACCTGACGTGCGGCGACGTTGTACGAAGTCTCGATCAAGGGACTCTAGCGCACTGGCAAAGCGCCTCTCAAGCAACAGGAATCACATATGCCCGGATACTGACCCATATTAGTCAATTTTGTACCAATGCTGGTCAGAAATCGGTATCCTTCGCAAGTGGTCGATCCTGCCTCCCACTATTTCAGCGTTCGCAATGACCTCGCAGATCGTCTCCTTGAACAGTCGCATCAGCTGGCCGGGGTGCCCCAGCAGGACCGCGGCGACGTCCTGAAGGCCGCGCTCGACTCCGTCCCCGACGTGGCGCGGCGTCTGCGCCCCTACAGCGCCCTGTTCACCGACGGTGACAGCTCGGCCAGCCGACTGGCCTTCAGCTGCCTGTCGGCCGCGGCCACGTTCCCTCGGGGGCGGCGGGAGCAGATCGCCGATCTCGGAGCTCTGAGCACGATCCTGTTCGGCGTCGACGACATCGCCGACAACGTCGCGGGAGACTGGACCGACCGTGACGTCGCCGCCCTGTTCGACCGGTTGTCCGCCGTCCTCTCCGGCGCGCCGCTCGGGGCCGGCGCGAGGGCGCGGCCCATGGAACAGGCGCTCCACGCCTGGCAGGCATGGTGCATCCGCTTCCGTGCGTACGACGGCGCCGACGCGTACGTGCCGAGCCTGATGGAACAGCTCGAACGCACCGGCGCCGCCATGGCACGCGAGCGCGTCTGGGCGACGGGCGGCGAGCCCTGGCCGTCGTACGAGGAGTACCTGGCCAACGCCGGCCTCACGTTCCTCTATCACACGTGGTGGCTGGCGGCTCTCGGGATCTGCGGCCCGGTCCCCGCCGACGCCGCCCACTGGCGAACCGCCGGGCGGGTGACCGATCTCGGTGCGGTGTGCCTGCGACTGGCCAATGACATCAGGACGTTCCAGCGGGAAAGAAGCGAAGGCAAGCCGAACGCGGTGCTCATTCTTGAACGTGCCGGACTGAGCACGGAGACGGCGGTCGAACGGGTGTCGGCGCACTTCGCCGAGCTCAACGCGGACTTCGTGCAGGCGCTCGCGGAGCTGCCCGCCGAGCTGGGTGGCGTGGCCGACGGGCAGCGCAGGTGCGTGTCCTTCAGCGGCGGCTGGTACATGGCCAGGGACACGCACGCGTACACCGTCCGGGATCTGGCCGCGGATGTCGACGCTCATGCCGGCTAGACCACCTGCGCCCGTGCCTGCCGGATGAGGTGCGACGAGGCGATCACCGCGGCGCGGGTCACGGCAAGCGGAACGTACAGGTCCTTGTCGTGCCAGAGCGGAGGGTGATCGCCGCCGGTCGAGCGTGACAGGTACTTGTGACCCCGGTCGGCCGCTCGGAGGCGCCGCGGGTCCGTACGTCCCCGAGTGAGCAGCAGGATCTGCATCGCGTACGCGGTCTCCTCGGCCGTGCCCTCCCAGCGGCCCCATGAGCCGTCCGGCCGCTGGGTCTCCAGCGCCCACTCGGTCGCCGCGCGCACCGCCTCCGCCGAGACGTCTCCGCCGAAGGCGTCGAGCGCCAGCACGCAGCTGACGGTGGCGTAATACGGTGACGCGTGCCACCGGTCCGTCCAGCTCCCGTCCGGCTGCTGGCGATCGCGGATCCAGGCGGCCAGCTCGGCGATGGTCTCGTCGTAGTGGGGTGCGGCGGCGGGCCTGCGGCGGACGTACTCGCCGAAGGCGTCCAGCACGTGCGCGTTGACGCTGACCGAGACGCCCTGCTCGCCGGGCCAGGTGGAGAAGTGGGTGCCGGAGCGGAACCCCCACAGGCTGTCCGGTTCGTGTGGCGCGCCGAGCAGCGCCAGGGCGTACAGCGCCACGGACGTTGTGTCGGCGTCGGCGGGCAGCCCGGACCCCGCGGGCGTCCCGGCCGGACCTATGGCCGCCCTGATGCCGGCCACCATCTCCGGCGGCACCTCGACGGGCACGCCCGCCCGGAGCAGCCAGCTCAGCACCCAGCCCCGCTCGAACACGGTGATGGGCAGCCCTACGGGTACGGGGCCGCCGTGCAATCGGACCACCGTCTCCAGGTGCCCGCGGGCCGGCTCGTGCCCGCCGCGCTCTCCCAGCCAGGCGGCGGTCGCCGCGGGCGAGGCGCCGACGCTGCCGATGGGCGTGGGCCGGATGCCGGGCGCGCCGGCGGCCTCCTCGGCCGCGATCTCCA
This sequence comes from Nonomuraea sp. NPDC049695, assembly GCF_040674955.1. NCBI lineage: Bacteria > Bacillati > Actinomycetota > Actinomycetes > Streptosporangiales > Streptosporangiaceae > Nonomuraea > Nonomuraea sp. NPDC049695. The sequence continues at coordinate 55,706 of NZ_JBFANV010000061.1, forward strand.
GGGCGTGCAGCAGTTTCTCCGGCACCTCGACGCCGGACTTGACCCACGACCTGACAGCGTGGAGGGTGTCGTAGCTCATGGCCTTGGGCAGCGGCATCGGGGCCTGGCCCGGTAAGCCTTCGACGTGCTGGTTGATGCGGGCGACGAGGGAGGGCACGATGTGCTCGATCGCCGGCATGTCGGGGAGCTCGAGAGGGCCGCTCAGCCAGGTGACGAGCACGCGCAGGCCGCGGTCCGCCGCGCCGGTGAGGGCCTCGCGGTCCGTGCCCGGCTCCTCTCGCGTCAGGACGGACAGGACTGCCTCGGTGGCGCTCAGGGTCGGCACCAGGCCGTACCCGTCGGGCGCGCCCCAGGCGCCGTCCTGCCGCTGCGTGCGGATCAGGTAGTCGATGCGTTCAAGGTGGCCGGTCAGCCAGGGGGCGAGCGAGACCAGCCGGCCGGTCTCGTAGACCGAGGGCGAAACCTGCCCCCACGGCCTGAGCATGAGACTTGTGACCAGTTCGCCCGCTTCCGCGATGATGTCCGCTGCTTCGCCGATGCTCACGCCGCACGATTCCGTTCGATCGGGTGCAGCCGGAACAGGAGCATCTCCTTGGGCCGCAAAGTGGCTCCGCCCGGTACGGGCGTCAGCTTCCGTGCGTTGGCCAGCACCGGCCGGTACCTGCTCAGCATGTTGGCGATCACCAGGGGTGCCTGGACGTAGAACAGGTGCTGGCCCAGGCAGACGTGCGGGCCCGCGCCGAAGGGGATGAACGAGTAGCGGTGCCGGCGCTCGGCGTTCTCGCCGGCCCAGCGCTCGGGGTCGAACTCCGTCGGCCGGGGCCAGAACTCCTCCAGCCGATGGGTGGTGTACGGGCTGACCAGCACCTGTGAGCCGGCCTTGATCGGGACGCCGCCGATCTCCGTGTCCGCCACGGTCTGGCGCGGGAGCAGCCAGCCGGGCGGATAGACCCGAAGCAGCTCATCCAGGACCATGCGGAGGTAGCGCAACTCGGCGACGTGCGACGGCCGCACCGGGCCGCCGCCCACCACGCGGTCGACCTCCTCCTGCAGCCGGGCGCTCACTTCCGGGTGGTCGTGCAGCACCGACCACAGCCAGGTCAGGGCCATGGCCGTGGTCTCCCCGGCGGCGCCGTAGATGTTCACCAGGTCGTCGCGCACCTGCCGCAGGCCGATCGTGCCGTCCTGCTCCCGCCTGGCCGTGAGCAGGGCCGAGACGATCTCCTTGCTCTGATTGTCCTCGCTCTGCGCCTGCTCGATGACGGAGTAGACGATCTCGTCGATCTTCTTCGCGGAGCGCAGGAAGGCGCGGTCGCCCGGAACCTTGATCGAATAGGGGGCGAAGGGGAAGAGCAGCCGGAAGCCGATGGACGTGGCGCACGTGGCGAACTCGGGGGCCAGCCGTTCGGCCGTGTCGCGGGAGATCCGGCCACCGAACAGGACCTTGATGATGGTCTGGTTGACGATCGAGGCCATCTGATGGGTGCCGTCGACCGGCCGGCCCGTCCGCGCGAAGTCGTCGAGCTCTCGAACGCACTCGGTGATGATGTCGGCCATGTCATCGGCCAGCGAGGCCGTGTAGCGCGCGGTGAAGAGCGGCTGGAGGATCTTTCTGGCGGACGCCCAGCCCTCCCCTTCGCCGAAGATGCTGTCCTCACCGATCAGACGCTGCAGCGGCCGCCAGAACATGCCCGCGCGGACGAAGTTGGTCCAGTCGGTCTTGAGGACCTGCTGGACGTGGTCCGGGTGCGAAATCAGGTAAGGGCGGAAGGGGCCGAGGTCGAGCCGGACGACCCGCCCGGCGGCGTCGGTGCCCATCCGGGCCAGTTCGGTGACCGGGTCTTTCACTAGCCGGGGGATGGCCCGGTAGAAGGGAACGACTTGTGGTCTGATCACAGATGCTCCCGTGGCATGCGGCATGGCGGCGATCGCCGGTCTGGATGCGAAATACAGCTTGCTACGATTTATGATGATTTATGATAAATGTCCGATTTGTCATAATTTTGGGTTGGGTGGTGGCTCGCGACCAAGCGGGACAACGTCCATCGCCAGGAGTGCCCCCTTCGTCGCGTACGGTGTCCGTGACACGCCACGGACATTTCCTGACAAATGTCAATTTATGGGTGGAGTATCACATGCTTATGCATGTAGATTCAAGATCGTACCGGGGTAGGAGCACCGTTTGAATCTCAGCCAACCCTTGGGCGGCGACGCCGTGGCCCGCTGCCGGCGCCTGTTCGAGCCGGCTCTGCGAGAGGCGGTTTCGGATCTCCACCCGTGGGGTGCCGGGATGGCCGCGTTCGCTCTGGGCTGGTCCGATGCGGACGGCAGCCCGCGCAGCGGCGACGGCGGCAAGGGCGTGCGGCCAACCATTGCCATGCTCAGCGCCGAGGCCGTCGGCGGCACGGCCGAGTCGGCGCTCCCCGGAGCGGTGGCGGTCGAGCTGGTGCATGCTTTCTCACTCGTGCACGACGACATCATCGATCATGACGAGCGGCGGCGGCACCGTGAAGCCCTCTGGAAGGCGTACGGCGTGGGCCCGGCGCTCCTGGCCGGTGACGCGCTCCTGGCCCTGGCCGTCAGCCGGCTCTCCGGGTCGCCCGAGGCGATGAAGTACCTGTCGGCGGCGCTGATCGAGCTCGTCAACGGGCAGACCGCGGACATGGCCTTCGAGCACCGGCCCTGGTACGGGCCCAACGCGGTCAGCATCGCCGAGTACACGGCGATGGCCGCGGGCAAGACCGGCGGCCTGCTCGGGGCCGCCGCGGCCGCGGGGGTCTGTCTGGGCGGCGCGCCCGAGCTCGCCGACCGCATGTGGGAGATGGGGCTGGACCTGGGGGTGGCCTTCCAGATCGCCGACGACATGCTGGGTATCTGGGGCGACCCTCGCGTCACGGGCAAGCCCGTGTACTCCGACCTGCGGCGCGACAAGAAGACCTTCCCCGTCCTCGCCGCCCTCGCCGACGGCCACCCCGCCGCCCGCGAGCTCTCCGCGCTCCTGTCGGCCGGTGTCTCGGACGAGGACTCGCTCCGCCACGCCGCCCGCCTGGTGGAGCAGGCCGGCGGGCGTACCGTCGCCCAGGCCCAGGCCGACCGGCGCCTCGCCGCGGCGCTGCAGGTCATGGACGAATGCCTGCCGGGCGCCACGGATCTGCGCGCCCTCTGCGCCTCGCTGGTGAACCGGGCCCACTGACCTCTTCGTGCTGCCGACGGATGACCTGCGTGCGCCCATTCCCGCCCTAGGGCGCACGCGTCAAAGGTGCGGCGTACGCGTCAGAGGTGCGGCGTACGCGTCAGAGGCGGGAGGCCTCGTCCAGGAGAGTCAGCTCCTCCTCGCTCAACGTCAGCTCCGCGGCCGCCAGCAGGGGCTCGAGCTGGGTCACGTTCCGGGCGCTGGCGATCGGCGCCGCGACCGTGGGCTGGGCGGCGAGCCAGGCCAGCGCCACCGTGGCCGGGGCCACCGAGCGCTCGGCCGCCACCTTGGTCAGCGCGTCCAGGGCCCGGCGTCCGTGCTCCTTCTGCAGGTACTCGGCCGCCCCGCCGGCCCGGGGGCTGTCGACCGTCACGCCGGGCGCGTACTTGCCGGTCAGGAACCCGCGAGCCAGCCCGAAGTACGGCGTGCTGGAGAGGCCCTCCCGGGCCACCACGTCCCGAAGCTCGCCCTCGTAACCCCGCTCGACCAGGTTGTACTGCTGCTGCAGGGCCACATAGCGGGTCAGCCCCTCCTCGTCGGAGGTCTTGAGCGCCTCCGCCAGCCGGTCCGCGCCGTAGTTGGACGCCCCGGCGTACCGGATCTTGCCCTCGCGGACCAGCGCGTCGAACGTCGCCAGCGACTCCACCAGCGGCGTGTCGTGGTCGTCCGCGTGCGCCCAGTAGAGGTCGATGTAGTCGGTGCGCAGCCGGCGCAGCGAGTCCTCGACCGCGGTCCGGATGGTGGCGGGGGCCAGCCCCTGCAGCCCCTCCAGCATGCCGACCTTGGTGGCGAGCACGACCGAGTCGCGGTTGCGGCGGGTGTCCAGCCACTCGCCGATGATCATCTCCGAGGTGGACTCACCGGTCACCCAGTACGGGTAGACGTCGGCGGTGTCGATGAAGTTGCCGCCGCCGTCGACGTACGCGTCCAGGACCGCGAACGCCGCCTCCTTGTCGGCGGTCCACCCGAAGACATTTGTGCCGAGCGATATCGGGAAAACGGACAGGTCCGATGTACCTATTGAGCTCATTACGCCATTATCGGCACCCGCGCCGAGCTGACCCGATGGCACCCCCTCGCTGAGTTCGGGCGGACGTCCCGGGGGCGGACACGGGGGTCTCGCTTCGCCGGGATGGCGGTGAAGCTGCAGGTGGCGCTATGGTGCGAGCTGTGGTGATCGGTGACGCGCGTACGCGCATCCTGGACGCGGCCGAGGAGTTGTTCGCGGGCGGCGGCTACGAGGCCACTCCTACCGCGGTCATCGCCCGGCTCGCGAAAGTGCCCAAAGGGCTGATCTTCCACTACTTCCCTCGCAAGATCGACGTGCTGGTCGCCCTCGTCGACGAACGCACGCTGGTCGAGGAGGGGCGCGAGGTCGACGCGGTGCCCGGCGACCCGGCGCGCACGCTGTCCAGGCTGGCGCGCGGCCTCCCGCTGCGGGCCTCACCCGCGATGCGGCGCATCCTGTTCAGGGAGGCCGACACCCACGGCTCGGTCAAGGAGCGGCTCGGGCGGCTCAACGGTGAGCTGATCAGACGTGCCAGGTTCGCGCTGGAGCTGGCGCTGCCCGGAGCGCGCGGGGACGCGGCCAGACTGGAGGTGGCGGCGGCCACGTTCGCCGCCGTCCTGCTCTACCAGGAGAACCTCTGCCAGCTGACCGGGCACCAGATCGATCCTGACGCCGTCGCGGAACTCATCGCCCACTCGCTCCTCTAGCAGCTCGTCGAGCGCCGTACGCAGGTGGCCGAGCAGCCCCCACACGTCGTCCATCCGCTCGGGGCAGGCCACGATGCCGAAGTCGAGCATGCCGTCGTAGGAGAAGCAGGTGATGTTCAGGCCGCCGCTCATGTCGGTCAGCACGGACAGCGGGTAGTAGGACAGCACTCTGCCGCCGCACAGATAGAGCGGGAACTGCGGGCCCGGCACGTTGCTGACGATGAGGTTGATCGGCGGGAACGCCGTCCCCGCCAGCCGGAAGATCGCCGGCGTGGCCAGGCTGGTCAGCGGGGCGGGCAGCACCGAGCAGAGCTCGCTCAGCCACGTCGCCGGGGCCAGCGCGAAACGCCGCTTGGCCGTGTTCATGGCGGCGCCGACGGCCCGCAGGCGCTCTCGGGGGTCGGCGACGTTCGTGGGCATGGGGGCGATCATGGCGGAGATCTGGTTGCCGACCAGGTCCTTGGCCCCGGCCGTACGGACCGCCACGGGGACGGCGACGATGAGCGGCGCCTCCGGCAGCGCGTCGCGCTCCCGCAGCCACGAGCGCAGGGCCGAGGTGCACAGGGTCATGACGACGTCGTTGACGCTCAGGCCGTTGGCCTTGGCGACGTTCTTGACGTCCTTGAGCGAGAGCGAGCCGAACGAGAGGCGGCGGCGGGCGCTGATCGGGCCGTTGAACGGGGTCCGGGGGACGGTGAGGCTGGGCAGCTCGGGACGGTCGTGCCGGTCACCGGCGACCAGCCGCGCGGCCTTGGCGATGAGCTTCGCCCCGGGCAGGCCCGCCGCCAGCGGGATGGCGTCCAGGTCCTCGGCCGCCCTGACGACCGACTGGACGGCCCGTACGGGGTGGGTCGCCGTTCGCGCGGCCGCTCCTGCCAGCATCTCGACCAGCCCGGGCCCGTCCTGCCGGGGCGCGGGAACCGCCGTGCCGACGCATCGGGTCGCCGCCGGGCCGCCGTGCAGGCCGTCGGGCGTGAGGTCGAGCAGGGTGGCGAGGGTTTCCGCGCCCGAGACGCCGTCGATGGCGGCGTGGTGCACCTTCGTGTAGACGGCGACCTTCCCGTCCGCCAGCCCGTTGATCAGGTGCATCTCCCACAGCGGATGGGCCCGGTCCAGGCGTCGCGCGTGGATCTCCGCCACCGCCTCGGCCAGCTGCCAGTCATCCCCGGGAGCGGGCAACGTCAGCTCGAAGAGATGGTTGCCGATGTCGAAGTCCGGGTCGGCCGCCCAGTACGGGCGGTCAAGCCCGAGCGGCACCTCGGCCAGCCGGAGGCTGAGCGCGGGGGACAGGTGGAGGCGCGCGAGCAGGAGCCGCGCCAGGGCGTCCTTGTTGACCGCTCCGTCGGCCGGGTCGAGTATCGCCAGCCCGGCCACGTGTGCCGCGGTGGTCGCGGTCTCGACATTGAGGAACTGGGCGTCGAGTGCGGTGAGCTGGCGCATCTGCTCTCCTTTTCCCGTGATGTGTGTGCAGCATCACATGCAGGGATTTCCGGAAGGTTTCCGCGAGAGTCTTTCAGATGAATTCCGGCACGCCGTACCAGAATTGCGCGAATTCCCAGCTCAGTCGGGATCGGTGACAATTATCTATCCATTGACCACCTCAATGGGGTGGCGCACGACGGCGTCGAACGCGTACCCGTACGGGTGGCGCGGCGTGACCAGCGGCTGCGTGGCGCCCGTCTCGTCGGTGGCCCGCGCCATCAGCACGTGGGGTCCCGTATGACGGGGCGCCCATGAAATGTGCCATGGCAGCCACGCGCTGACCAGGTGCTGCCCGTGATGTTCGGCCTGGCGCCAGCTGAGCCCGCCGTCGAGGCTGACCTCCACCCGGACGATCCTGCCCTGCCCCGACCAGGAGCGCCCGCGCAGGATGTGCGGGCCCGTGAGGGGGAGCCGCGCATTCCAGGGAAGTTCGAACGCGCTCTTCACCGGCTGGACGGTGACGTCCGGATAAAAGACCGTGTTCCACGGCGTGAAGAGCGCTTTCGATGAGACCTCAATATCGCCGAGCCATTTGATGGAGGCTATTCCCACCCATCCCGGCACCACCAGCCGCGCCGGAAATCCGTGATCGGGGGGAAGCGGCTCGCCGTTCATTTCGTACGCCACGAGGACGTCGTCCATGGCCTTGTCGATCGGCAGCGGCCTGCGTACGTGCCCGTAGTCCTCGAACGGCGCGTCCAGCCCCGTGGGCAGGACGTCGACCGCTCCGGGGAGGAGCCCGACCTCCTTGAGCAGGAACTTCAACGGCACCCCGCGCCACCGCGCGACCCCGATCCCGCCCAGCCCCCACTGCGTGCCCGGGGCGGCGTCGTTCTGCTGCGTGCCGTAGAACCGCCGCCCGTTGCCGGCGCACTCGATCGCCACGTCGAACGTCCGCGACGGCATGGCGCGCAGCTGCTCATAGCTGAACTCCCGCGGACGCCGAACCCCCGCCCCATGCACCCGCAGCCGCCAGGTGGTGACGTCGATGAAGGGGGTGAAGGTGTGGTTGCGCACGAAGAACCGGTCGATCGGGGTGTGGTATCCCTCTCCTGACATGGCCTCCCATCGCATCTCCGCGTTCAGGCCATGCACCCTGAACAGGTGGTCGGGCAGCGGCTTCACGATCGTCGCCGTGACTTGGTTCATGGCAGTCACCTCGTACAAGCTATTTCCTACCTGGAAACCATTTAATCTCCTCACGCGGGTTCCGGCGCGCCCCACGTTGCCGAACTCTGTCCGACCAGTACGGGAACGTTCCATTTCGCCATCTCGGGCCTTACCCGCCCGAGGGAATCTGGAACCGGGCCTATCCGGCGCTGCGTCGCTCGGCCCGGATCCGGAGGAGGTCGGCGCTCTCCTGATCGGCGGGCAGGAACGCCTCCAGGTGGAGTTCGGCGAGCGTGATGTCGGTCGCCGTGGCGAACGAGGTCAGCGTGGTGATCAGGCGCAGCTCGCCGTCCGCCGACGCCAGCCGCATCGGCACGGAGAAGCCGAGATGCCCGGGGCCGATCGGGCTCTGCGGGACGTATCCGGCCAACTCGTCGACGAAATCGTCCAGGCGCGGATCCGGGCTCCGCCGCGCCCTGGCACGGAGGTTCTCGATCACATGCCGGCCCCACTCGTCCAGGTTCCGCACCCTGCGTCCCATCCCGTCCGGATGGAGCATGAGCCGCAGCATGTTGACCGGCGGTGCGAGCAGCTCGGGTGAGGCGTCCTCGGTGAACACCTCGACGGCGTCGTTGGCCGCCACCACCCGCCCGTAGGGCGCGACGACGAGCGCCGGATACGGCATGTGCCCGTGCAGGATCTGCTCGAGGGCGACCCGGACCGGGCGCAGCGCGGATTCGTCCAGGCCCGACTCGGTGAACATCGGCGCGAACCCGGCCACCGCGAGCAGATCGTTCCGCTCCCGCAGCGTCAGGCCGAGTGACTCGGCCAGCCGGATCACCACCGCCCGCCCCGGCTGGGAGCGACCGCTCTCGATGAAGCTCAGATGACGCTGGGTCGTGTCGGCCAGCGTGGCCAGTTCGAGCTGGCTGAGCCGGCGCGCCCGGCGCCAGCGGCTCAGCTCGGCGCCGACGCCGCTCCGTTCGATCGTTCTGCTGCTCACCGCACCGTTCTATCGGGTCCACGGCGGTCCCGGCGATTCCCTCGAGGGAATTGCCGGGCACCACGGCCACCGCACACGATCTCGTGGTGGAACGAGTGGCGGTCCGCCGGCATCGGTGGGCCGGCATGATCACGAGACGATGAAAGGGCTGTTCGATGAGGAGCTATCACCTTGATCCGGGGCATGGCCTCGCCGGGCTGACGGTCCAGGAGCACGACGTACCCGAACCTGGGCGTGGGCAGGTCGTCGTCCGGGTGCGCGCGAACTCGCTCGGCTTCCGTGACCTGATGGTGCTGGCCGGGAACTATCCGCTGCCGATCAGGCCCGGCGTGGTGCCCGGCTGTGAAGGGGCGGGGGAGGTCGTGGCCGTCGGCGAGGACGTCGGCCGGGTGCGGCCCGGCGACCGGGTGGCGGCCACCGTCTTTCCCCGCTGGCTGGACGGTCCGTTCAGACTGGACAACGCCGCGCAGCTCGGGACGATGGTCGACGGCATGTTGACGGAGTACGCCGTGGTGAGCGAGGACGGCGTCGTGCCCGTCCCTGAGCACCTGTCGTACGAGGAGGCCGCGGCGCTGCCGTTGGCGGCGGTGACCGCCTGGAACGCCCTGACCAGTGGCAGCGCGCTCCGCCCCGGCCACAGCGTGCTGACCCTGGGGTCGGGAGGCGTGTCGCTGTTCGTGCTGCAGTTCGCCAAGCTGGCCGGGGCCCGGGTGATCGTGACCACGTCCGGCGCCGCCAAGGCCGATCGGCTGAAGGCGCTCGGGGCGGACGATGTGATCAACTACCGCGAGGACCCGGCGTGGTCGGAGACGGTCCGTGCTCTCACCGGCGGCGTGGGCGTCGATCGCGTCGTCGACTCGACGGGGCCGCTGGAGCAGTCGCTGAAGTCCGTCGCGTTCGGCGGCGAGGTGGCCTTCGTCGGCCGTTGGCTCTCCGGCGCCGCGGGAGCCCGGCCCATCGACCCGGCGCTCCTGTTCAGCGGGGGTGCGACGCTGCGTCCCATCGCCACGGGCAGCCGTGCCCACTTCGCCGAGCTGGCCCGCGCCGTGGAGGCCCATCGGCTGCGTCCGGTCCTCGATCGGGTGTTCCCGTTCGAGGACGTTCCCGAGGCCTTCCGCTATGTGGAGTCGGGCGGTGGCTTCGGCAAGGTGGTCATCACTCACGACTGATGGAACGGGCATCCAGGGCGAGCAGCTGGGTCAACGCCTGCCGTAGCTCCTGCTCCGGCTGCGGGAGGAGGTCCTTGGCGCGCCAGCCGACGAACCCGTCCGGCCGGACGAGGACGGCCCCGGCGCCGGTGATGCCGTAGGCGTCCGGGAATCGCTGGTCCGGGTCGCGTAGCTCGGCGGCCCCGACGCGGTGGACGTCGAGGTCGAGGTCGAGCGAGGCCGCCACCGCCTTGGCCGCTTCGGCCCACTCCGCGCCCTCGGCGCCGGCCAGCAGCGTGAAGGAGCCGGTGAACAGGTCCAATGTGGACAGCTTCGTCCCGGCGCGGTCCAGCCACACGTGGGGTGCGCGCAGGCCGGGACGGCCGCTGGGGGTACGAGGGTCTTCCACGGGGTCCTCGGGAGTGGCCGGCTCGGTGCGCACGGCCGTGGAGCGGTACCGGTAACCGAAAGCCATGGTCACCTCGTCGATCCTGGTGGCCTCCTCGCCGGCGGCGTGGTGGCGGGCGTCGAGGATGGCCAGCGCGGTCTCCATCGTGGTGTGCGCGACCGGTCGGCGCTCGGCCTCGTACGTGTCGAGCAGCGCCGCTCCGGCCTGCCCGTGGAGCACGGCGGCGAGCTTCCAGGCCAGGTTGTGCGCGTCCGCGATGCCGGTGCTCGCGCCGAAGGACCCTGTCGGCGGAAAGACGTGGGCCGCGTCGCCGGCGAAGAACACCCGGCCGGCCCGGTACCGCCGGGCCACCCACTCGCCGATCCTGACGTCCATCACCTTCCGGCTCCAGCCGGGCGCCGGCGGCACCAACGTGACATCGAGGTCCGCGATCCCTGCCGCGCGGCGGACCAGCTCGACGCAGCGCCGCTCGGGGAAGTCCTCGATGCTCTCGCCTTGCCGCGGCTGGAAGGGCACCCCGAGCATCCACCGCCCGAGCTGCCCCAACGGCGCCAGGACCGTGCCCGTCACCGGCTGGTCGAAATAGGCGAGCGTGAACCTGCGTCCCCGCAGCGCGCCGTCGAGGTCGGCGTCGAAGATGAAGTGCGCGGCATGGCCCAGCACGCCGGGGCCGTCCGCGCCGATGCCCAGCTGGTCGCGGATGCCCGCGCGGTTGCCGTCCGCGGCGATGAGGTAGCCGGCGCGGATGCGGGACTCGGCCCCGCTGCCGAGCTCGCGCACGACGGCCGTCACACCGTCGTCGTCACCGTCGAAGGAGACCAGCTCGGTGCCGAACCGCACGTCCACGCCGGCGCGCTCGGCGTGCGGCCGTACGACGCGCTCCAACTCGTCCTGGTCGATCAACGCCCAATCGGCCGGGCTGATGCCTCCCGGCCGGACCCGGGCGAGCATGTCGACGCGGAAGCGCTCCTCGCCGGCCAGCGTGTCCGCGCCGATCATCTCCGGCATGCCGACCAGGATCGACTGGTGCCGGAGGATCTCCTCGTCCAGGCCGAGGGCACGGTAGATCTCCATCGACCGCGGGTTGAACGCCCGCGCCTGCGGCATGATCGCCGTCGACGGGTGCCGCTCCACCAGCACCGAGCGGACTCCCCGCCGCGCGAGGAAGAACGCCGCGGACAGGCCCGTGATGCCTCCCCCCACGATGAGAACGGCGGTCTTGTGGTCGTACGGTCCGGTCATCGTCTCGGCCTCTCTGTCGTCGTAGCCACGCAACCTCATAATCAACAGCCCACCTAGCTGTGTCAACCATTTACTTGATTAGCGCATCTTGCCAGATGGGACTGTCAGGTGGATGTACGATCGGTTCGTGCCCACGCCGAAGCCGCGCCGATCGCCCAAGCCGCAGGAGCGGCAGCGTGACGCGGAGCGCACCCGCAAGCTCATCCTGGACGCGGCGGCCGCCGAGTTCGCCGCGCACGGATACGCGGGCGGCCGGATCGCCGCGATCGCGGCCCGTGCGGGCGTCAACCAGCAGCTGATCTCGTACTACTTCGACGGCAAGGAGGGCCTCTACCAGGCCCTGTCACAGGAGTGGCGGCAGCGTGAGAGCGAGCTCGTGACGCCGGACACGCCGCTGCCCGAGCAGATCCGCCGGTACGCGCTGGAGGCGCTGAGCAACCCGGACGGTGTCCGGCTGATGGCGTGGGGCGGTCTGGAGTACGCCGGTCCGGAAAGCGATCCCGATCACGCGCCCCGTTCGGAGCGGCTGCAGAGAGCCGTCGACGAGATCCGTGACGTCCAGTCGGCAGGCGGTCTGCCCGCTGAAGTGGACCCGGCCTGCCTGATGGTCATGTTGATGGCCGCCGCGATGGCGACCACCTCGATTCCGCACGTCATCGAAGGCGTTTGCCGGGTCGATCCCCGCTCGCCCGAGTTCCTCCGCCACTACGCCGAACAGGTCGCCCTGGTCGCCCGCCTCCTCGGACTCGACCCCGCCTGATCAGGGGTGGGAGTCAGCCGGGGTGTCGTGATCGCAGAGACGGCGAGGCGGGCCCCGTGGCGCCTACTTGATGCGGCCGTGCAGGAGTTCGGCCAGTGTCGCGTGAGTCCGCTCGAGTGGCCGGTCCGGATAGAGGGCGCGGCGCTCGATGGCGACCGTCAGGACCATGCCGAACACGGCCGTCGCCGCCGTCTCCACGTCCAGGTCGGCCCGGACCTCGCCGTTCGCGGCGGCCCTGCGCAGCACGTCCGCGTACACGCTGAGCGCGCTCTGGCGCAGCCGCGCCACCGCGTCCTGCCACGCGGTGCGCCACATCTCGGCCAGCAGCACCCGGGCGAAGGCCCCGTGCTCCTCGAAGAACCTGAGCTGGCCGAGCACCACCGAGTCGAGCGCGTCCAGCGCGCTCTCCCCGGTGTCGGCGCCGGCCAGCGCCTCGGCGAGCTTGTCGATCGAGTGCGCCAGCAGTGCTTGGAAGAGCCCCTCCTTGCTGGCGAAGTTGTAGAACACGGTGCCCTTGGCCACCCCGGCCCGCTCGGCGATGGCGTCGACCGTGGTGGCCGCGTACCCATGCTCGGCGATCAATTCCACAGCCGCCCCGAACACCTTCTGCCGCGTGTCCTGCCGGCTCCCGCGTCCGGCGGAGCGCTCACTTCGTTCGCTCACAGCGCCAGCTCCGGGTGCAGGCGCTTGACGGACCAGATGCGGCCACGCTCAACGGCGAGCGTGGTCAACGCGAGCCCGAGTACGAGGAATACCGACAGCACGCCGCAAGCCTGCCACACCACGGTGAGATCGCCACCGCTGACCAGCCGGCGCAAGGCCGACACCACCCAGCTCATCGGCAGCCACGGCGAGATCGTCTGGAAGAACCCTGGCGACGTCTCGATCGGGTAGGTCCCGGCCGCCGAGGTGAGCTGCAGCATCAGCAGCGCCAGCGCCACGACCCGCCCGGGCGGGCCCAGCAGCGCGTTCACCGCCTGCACGACCGCCATGAACGCGGCCGTCGCGAGGAGCAGGAGTCCGGCGACCCCGGCCCAGTGCGCGGCTTCCAGCCCGAGCCCGAACCGCAGCACCGCCACCAGCACGCCCACCTGCGCCGCGCCGAGCGCCGCCCCCGGCAGCCAGCCCGCCAGCGCGATCCGCACCGCGCCCGTCGTACCCGCCAGCCGCCGCTGGTTCAGCGGCTTCAGCACCATGTACGCGATCATCGCGCCGACCCAGAGCGCCAGCGGCAGGAAGAACGGCGCGAAGCCGGTGCCGTAGTTGGGCACCTCGTTGTCGACGGTCTTGGCCAGCCGGACCGGGTCGCTCATCACGTTCGCGCGGGCGTCGCGCTGCTGCTGGTCATAGTCGGGTATCCGCGTGGCTCCGTCGCCGAGCCCGTCGGCCAGCTCCCTCGATCCGTCGGCGAGCTTGGTCACGCCCTTGTCCACCTGGCCCGCGCCGTCATGGAGCCGATCCACGCCGGTACTCAGCCGGCTCGCGCCGTCGCTCAGCCTGACCAGCCCGCCGTTCAGCCGGCCGATGCCGTTCGTGACCTGGCGGGAGCCGTTGGCCAGCGCGGTGGCACCCTGGTAGAGCCGGTCCGCTCCGGTAGCGGCCGTGTCCACGCTCGCGTTCACCTTCGCGGCGCCGTCGGCCAGCTTGCCGAGGCCCTCGTCCAGGGCGTTGAGCTGGTCCCTGGCCCGGTCCAGCTTGGAGCCGAGCTGGGGCGCCACGGCCGCGATCTCGCGAGCCTGCTTCGCCAGCTCCCGCGCCTGGTTCCGCAGGTCCGGGCCGGCGTCGCCGCCGCCGCTTCCGGTGCCGCTGCCCGCGCT
>NZ_JBFANV010000062.1:0-69321 GCF_040674955.1 Nonomuraea sp. NPDC049695
CAGCGGCGCACCCTGCACTCCTGGGCGTTCGCCCAGATGATCGAGTTCACCCGCTACAAGGCCGTACGGGCCGGGGTCGCCTTCATGCTGGTCGATCCCGCCTACACCAGCCAGGCCTGCCCGGAATGCGGATGGACCAGCAGAGCGAACCGGCCGGCACGGGGCCGCTTCGCCTGCACCCGGTGCGGCCTCGCTGGGCACGCCGACCACATCGCGGCCCGCAACATCGCCCAACGCGGCGCCGCGGGCTGGGCTGCTGTCAACCAGCCACACGCTACCGGCCTCCCTTCAGCCAGACGGGCCCGTGAGAGCAAACCACCGGCATCAGCCGGTAGTAGTTGACGTGAGTTCCCTCTCTTCGAGCACCGCGAGCAGCGGCGCCGCCGCCGCAAGCACCGCCTGAACGTCCTCCTTGGAGGGGACCCGGCCCGCGTCCAGCACGAGCCGCACCCCGTCTGCCAGCCTGACCTCTGTGACCACCCGGGCAGCGCTTCCCTCGTGGGCCGCCCCTAGACCGGCCGTTCTGGGAGCCCGTGCGGCCGCCTGCCCGGGCCGATCAGCCCAGAACCGCCGCCTGACGTGCTCCCCACCGGCCCGTGCGACGCCGTCCGGGGGTTGTGCGGTGCCGGTCGTGGCCTGTGCCACGTCGTCATCGGCCCACATCGCATCGGGCTCGGCCGCCCGGCGCTCGGCCGTGTCACGCCGGGCCCCGGCGCCGTCGTGGGCGGCGCGGGTGTCGCCTGCCGGGCCGTCGTGCGTGGCATCGGCACCGGCTCCTGGGCCGTCATGTGTGGCGCCGGCTTCCGGCCTCGCGTGGTCGGTGGCCGCCAGCCCGTGCTGCGGCGGTGCCTCGCCGTGCAGCGCGTCCTCCAGCCAAGTCGCCCCGTCTGCCCGTGGCGTCGTGTCCGGGCTCCAAGCGGCGGCCGGTCTCGGGGTGGTGCTTGGCTCAAGGGCGGTGGCGAGTCCCGGGCCGGAGGGGGAGGGCCCGTCCGGTGATCCGGAGGTGGGTGCCAGGCCGGCCGTGGCCTCCAGCATGCGATCCGTGGCGCCGGCCAGCGCCGCTTGGATCTGGGCGATCGAGTGGCCGGCCGCCTGCAGGCGCTTGACGGCAACGAGCTGCAGCAGGTGTCTCCGGCCGTACTGGGCGATCCTGCCGCGCCTGGTCAGAGGCGGGTCCACCAGGCCGATCGTCGTGTACCACCTGATCAGCCGCTCTCCGGGCACGTCACGGACCCGGCCGTTGGCGGACGCCGCGCCGCCGCGCAGGGCGCGCGCCGCGTGCTCGGCCAGCTCGCCGATGGTCCAGGTGTCGCTCATACCTCCACCATGACACTGTCATTATTACACTGTCAATAACGGCATGGAATGCCTGCCGCCCTGTCGTTGTCGTTCTAAATAGGGAAAAGTCCTACTTACAGGGAGAAATGCGACATGGCGAAGATCACCGGCCCCCTTTCGGGCGAGGCCAAGAACACCGTCGCGGAGGCTCTGCAGGGCGCCCTGGTCGATCTCATCGACCTCTCGCTGGTCGCCAAGCAAGCACACTGGAACCTCATCGGTCCGCACTTCCGTTCGATCCATCTCCAGCTCGACGAGCTCACCGACCTGGCCAGAACGCACATGGACACCATCGCCGAACGCGCCGTCGCGATCGGCGCCAACCCGGACGGCCGTTCCGCCACGGTCGCCAGGGCCACGAAGCTCCAGCAGCCGGAGTCCGGCTGGCTGGAGGACGGCAAGGTGGTGGCGACGATCACCGATCTCCTGGACGGCGTCAGCAAGCGGATGCACGAGCGGGTCCGGACGACCGAGGAGGCCGACCCGGTCAGCCAGGACCTGATCATCTCGGTGGCGCAGGACATCGACAAGCAACACTGGATGTTCCAGGCCATGGGCTGACCTGCACCGGCCTGGCCTGCACTGGCCTGACCTGCACCGGCCTGGCCTGCACTGGCCTGGCCTGCACTGGCCTGGCCTGCACTGGCCTGACCTGCACCGGCCTGGCCTGCACTGGCCTTACCTGCACTGACCTGCCAGAAAGCCCGGGAGCCCGATCGGGAGCCCGGGCTTCGGCATGCCTCCCGCCGCACGTGGAGCGGCCACGCCCGCTGCCCCGACGGTCCGGGGTTTGCGAAGAGTTTGATGTCGCGAGTCCCTGCCATTCATGTCGGTGCGGTCGACTAGCGTGGCACCTAGAGGGAGGCCCCACGATGTCCCACAAGACTCTCCTCCGCACGGGCCCGCTCTGGCGGGGCGGCACCAGCCCGTACGGTCCGCTCGGCCTGCCGGGCGCGGACGACCTCGCGCTGCCCTCCGGGTTCACCGGCAGGGTGGTGGCCAGTTCGGGCCAGAAGGTCGCCGGGCTGACCTGGCACGCCGCTCCCGACGGCGGCGCCTGCTTCCCCGACGGCGCCGGCTGGATCTACGTGTCCAACTCCGAGCTCCCGCTGCTCGGCGGCGCCTCGGCGCTGCGCTTCCGCCCCGACGGCACCGTCGGCGACGCGTACCGCATCCTGTCGGGCACCGACCTCAACTGCGCGGGCGGCGCCACGCCGTGGCACACCTGGCTGTCGTGCGAGCTCGGCGACCGCGGCCGCGTCTTCGAGTGCGACCCCTACGGCGCGCGGGCCGCGCGCCCCCGCCTGGCGATGGGCCGCTTCAGGCACGAGGCCGCCGCCTGCGACCCGGAGCGGCGCGTGATCTACATGACCGAGGACGAGCCCGACGGCTGCTTCTACCGGTTCAGGCCCGGAGACTGGGGCGACCTGACGGAGGGCACGCTCGAGGTCCTGTGCTCGGAGGGCCGCTGGCAGGCGGTGCCGTCACCGGCGGCCCTGTTCACGGCGGCCCGCCACCAGGTCGAGGACGCCCGCCACTTCGACGGCGGCGACGGCTGCCACTACGCGGGCGGCGTGTGCTACTTCACCACCAAGGGCGACACGGGCCTGTGGGCCTACGACGCGCAGACCTCCACGCTCGACCGGCTCTGCGAGGGCGTGCGCGCCATCACCGCCGCTCCCTCGGGCGACCTGTACGTGGCCAGGGAGACGACGGAGATCGACGTCATCACCCCCGACCGCGAGGTCACGCCGTTCCTCAGGCTGGAGGGGCGCCCCGGAGCGGAGCTGACCGGGCTGGCCTTCTCGCCGGGCGGCGAGCGGCTCTACTTCTCGGCCAGGCGCGGCCGCACCGAGGGTCACACGTTCGAGGTGGCGGGGCCGTTCCGCGCCTGATCAAGCGGTCAGATAGCGCACCAGCATGACCTTCAGCTCCTCCACCAGCTCCGCGCCGCGCTCGGGCGGCGCGGAGGTCACCAGCGGCATCACCGCCTTCACCATGGCCACCGCCATCGTCCCCATGAGCGCCGCGCGCTCCTCCGGCAGGCCGGGGGAGCGGCGGCGCAGCATGGCGGCGACCTGCCGGGCGATGTCGGCGTGGAGACGCTGCGAGGCCGCGGCCAGCTGATCGCCGGTCGCCGACCCGTACAGCAGCGACCAGTACGCCGGTGACGCGCCCTTGAACCGGACGCTCTCGTCCACGAGCTGCCCCACCAGCGCCTCCAGCGGCACCTCCGGGGTGACGGCGGCCAGCCGGGCGGCCCAGAACTCCTGGCGGTCGACGGTGTAGCGGGCCACCAGCCCGTCCAGGATCTCCTCCTTGTTGCGGAAGAACTGGTACAGCGACCCCGGTGACATCCCCGCCCGCGCGGCGACGTGGTTCGTCGTCATCTCCGGATAGCCCACCTCGGCGATCACCGACTCGGCGGCGTCGAGGATCTCCGCCATGCGCTTCAGGCCGCGCGCCTGCCGCCGGACCGTGCGTTCAGGCATGGGTCTCCTCGTTGACAAATACGAGCATTAACTTGTATTTCTGGTTCGGCAACGAAAACACGAGCAGTTTACCGGGTTGGCTCGGCGGGAAGGCGAACATGGCAGCGAACACGCAGGTCCGGCCAGCTCGAGAGGCGACGGGCGGGCCACCGCTGCGCAGGCTGGGATTCCTCCTCGTACGGCGCCGCAGGATCGTGCTGGCGCTGTCCGCCGTCGTGCTCGTCGTGGCCGCGGCGCTGGCGGCGGGGGCGGTGCCGCGGCTGTCGCTGGCCAGGTTCGAGGCGCCGGGGAGCGAGTCCGACCGGGCGCAGAGCGAGCTGGACCGGCGCTTCGGCACCGGCAGCCCCGACCTGGTCTTCCTGGTGACCGCCAGGTCCGGCACCGTGGACGACCCCGCCGTCGAGGCCGAGGGCAGGGAGCTGACCGCGCGGGTCGCCGCGCAGGAGGGCGTCGCCGAGTCCGCCTCGTACTGGACCCGGGGCAGGCCCGCCACCCTGCGCAGCGAGGACGGCAAGCACGCGCTGATCGTGGTGCGCGTCCCCGGGGACGCCGGTCACGTGCGCGCGCGGGTCCTGCCCAGGCTCGTGCCCGAGATCACCAAGGGCACCGGCCTGCTCCAGGTGCGGGCCGGGGGAGGGGAGGAGGTCTTCAGGGAGACCGTGCCGCTGGCCAGGCAGGACTTCGTCCGGGCCGAGCTGGTCATCTTCCCGCTGGCGTTCGTGCTGCTCTGGCTCTACCAGCGGCGGGCCATGGCGGCCCTGGTGCCGATCCTCGCCGGGGTGCTCGCGATGGTGATCGGCCTGGCGCTCCTGCGAGGCGTCCTGCTGTTCGCCGATATCTCAACGTTCGCCCTCAACCTGACGCTGGCCATGGGGCTCGGGCTCGGCATCGACTACTGCCTCTTCGTGATCCAGCGCTTCCGCGAGGAGACACGGCGCGGCGCCGACCGGGCGAGCGCGGTCGCCGGCGCCGTCGAGCACGCGGGGCGGACCGTGCTGTTCAGCGGGCTCACCGTGGCCGCGTCTCTGGCCGTGCTGTTCGCGCTGCCGTTCGACTTCCTGAGATCCTTCGCGTACGCGGGCATCGCCGTCGTGGTCGGCGGCCTGTTCGCGGCGGTGATCGTGCTGCCCGCGGCGCTCGCCTCGATCGGCGGCACGATGCTGCCCAGGCGGGTCCGGCCTGAGCGGGAGTCCGGGTTCTGGCACGCGCTGGCCACCAGGGTGATGCGCCGGCCCCTGGTCTTCGGCGGGCTGGCCACGGCGGTGCTGCTGCTGCTCGCCTCGCCGCTCCTGGGGCTGCGCTTCGGCGCGGCGGACGATCGCATCCTGCCGCCGGAGGCGTCGTCCCGGCAGACGCAGGAGGTCATCCGCCAGTCCTTCCCCGCGGAGGAGAGCGACGCCATCCAGATCGTCGCGAAAGATCGGGCGTCGGGTGATATTTCGCAGTATGCCGCGACACTCTCCCGCCTGCCCGGCGTCGCCCAGGTCGACTCCGCCGCCGGCTCGTTCACGGACGGCCGGCGGGCAGGCGACGGCGACACCCGGAGGTTCCAGGGGCAGGGCGCGTGGCTGTCCGTGGTCCCGTCCGGCGAGGCGCTGGCCGGCGACCCCGTGCGGCTCGTGGCGGCCGTACGCGCCGTCGAGCCGCCCTTCGAGGTCCTCGTCGGCGGCTACCCGGCCGAGCTGGCCGACTACCGGGCCTCAGTCGTCGACCGGCTCCCGCTGGTGCTGGCCCTCATGCTCGGCGTCACGTTCCTGGTCCTGTTCGGGATGACCCAAAGCCTGATCCTCCCGATCAAGGCCTCGCTCATGAACCTCCTCAGCCTGGGCGTCATGTTCGGGGCCGTCGTCTGGGTCTTCCAGGACGGCAACCTCTCCGGCCTGCTCGGCTTCACCCCGACGGGCACGCTCGACCCCAGCATCCCGATCCTGATGCTCTGCGTCGCGTACGGCCTGTCGATGGACTACGAGGTGTTCCTGCTCTCCCGCATCAAGGAGGAGTACGACAGGACGGGCGACACCGAACAGGCCGTGGCCACCGGCCTGCAAGGGGGAGCGCCGCTGATCACGGCCGCCGGCGGCATCCTGGCGCTCACGTTCGCCGCGTACGCCACGGCGCAGGTGGCGTTCGTGCAGATGCTCGGCGTCGGCATGGCGGTGGCCGTGCTGGTGGACGCCACCGTGATCAGGGCGGTGCTCGTGCCGAGCCTGATGCGCCTGGCGGGCCCGCTCAACTGGTGGCCTAGAGGTCGCGCGACCACACCTGCTCGGTGACCTCGACCCCGTTCTCGGTCCCCGCCTCCTCCGACTCCAGCTCGAACCCGGCCGCCTGGTAGATGCGCCGCGCGCTCACCAGGCAGTCGCGGGTCCACAGCGTCATCCGCTTGTACCCCTCCGCCCTCGCGTGCCGCAGGCACTCCTCCACGAGCCGCCGCCCGATCCCGAGCCCCCGGGCGGACGGCTCCACCAGCAGCATCCGCAGCTTGGCCGTCGTCTCGTCCTCGCGCACGCAGAACACGCACCCGGCCCGCTCCCCGTCCACCTCGGCGATCCACCCCGCGTCGCGCGAGAAATCCAGCTCGCCGACGATCCTGGCGACGAGTTGCTCGAAGCCGGTGCCCCAGCCGTACTCGCGGGCGTAGAGGTCGCCGTGCCGGAAGGCCACCCAGCCGAGGTCGCCGGTGCGCGGGGGCCTGATCACATAGGAGCGCTGCCCGCCCTCCGGCCCCAGCAGGCGCCTGATCTCGGCCATGCCGGTGACCAGCCGCTCCTGGCTCTCCTCCGGCAGCCCGGCCAGCAGCCGCTCGATCTCCCCGGCCGAGCGCTCGTCGAGCGATCGGAACGTCTCCGCGCCCGCGGGCGTGAGCCGTACGAGCTGCTTGCGCGCGTCCGACGCGGAGCGCTCGCGCGCGACCAGCCCGTCGGCGTCCAGCCGGGTCAGAATCCTGCTGAGGTAACCCGCGTCCAGGCCGAGCAGGGTGCGCAGCTCCCCGGTCTCCATCGCCGCGCTGTGCGCCAGTTCGAACAGCACCCTCACCTCGGTCAGCGAATACGGCGAGTCGAGCAGGCCCGCCTGCAGCACGCCGATCACTTTCGTATAGAACCGGTTGAAGGCCCTGATCTCAGAGACTCTTGCCTCTGTCAATGAATTCATTGCTCTAGTCAACCATGGAAGGATCCCGGCTGTGAAGCAGGTCTATGTAGGCGGATACGGCCCCGGCATCTGCGCGCTCGGCGACGGGCTGCGCGCCCGCGTCGCGTCGCCGTCGTTCCTGGCCGCTCATCCCACCCTGCCGGTGCTGTACGCGGCGGGCGAGCTCCAGCGCGGCTGGCTGAGCGCGTTCCAGGCCGGGCAGACCCTGAGCCCGCTGGACGAGCGGCCGAGCGAGGGCGACAGCCCCTGCCACGTCGCCGTGGATCCGACGGGCAGCGTGCTCGCGGTGGCCAACTACGGCGACGGCACGGTCGTCATCTACCGCCTCGACTCCCGGGGCGCGTTCGAGGGCGATCCGATCGTGCTGCGCCACAAGGGCTCGGGCCCGAACAAGGACCGCCAGGAGGGGCCGCACGCCCACCAGGCCGTCTTCCACGACGAGATCCTGCACGTCTCCGACCTCGGCACCGACGAGATCCGCCGCTACCGCTACGACGGCACCCCCTTGGAGCCGATCCCGATGAACCCGGGCACGGGCCCGCGCCACTTCGCGTTCGTCGGATCCCGCCTGTACGTGGCGGGCGAGCTCGACGGCACCGTCACCCTCATCGACGGCGAGCGCCGCACCGTCGTCCCCGCCTCCCGCGAGGACGTCGAGAACTGCCCCTCCCACCTCCACATCGAGGGCGATCTCGTGTACGTCGCCAACCGCGGCCCCAACACGATCACGGTGCTGCGCGCCGCGGACCTGTCACCCGTGGCCGAGGTGTCGTCGGGCGGCGACTGGCCGCGGCACTTCGCCATCGACGGGACCACCATGTACGTGGCCAACCAGCAGTCGAACGCCGTCACCCTCCTCGAGCTGAAGGACGGCGTGCCCCAGCCCTCCGCCCGGGGGTACGAGGTCGAACGCCCGTCCTGCGTGCTGATCATGTAAGGAGTTCGCCAAGTCGCGGCCCACGGGGGTGGTCCGGCCACGACCATGAGCGGGTGCGAAAGGTCCTCGTCCTGCTCCTTCTCGTGGCCGGGTGCGGCGGAATGCCCCCGGCCCCGGCCCCGACCCCCGAACCGGGCACTCCGAGCCCGTCCGCCACCACGGACGTGCACGAGTCGTGGCGCATCAGCGAGCGCGGCGCGGAGCACGAGATCGAGGGCTACGCCGACCAGGTGAGCGTCCTGCCGGGCGAGCGCTTCCACCTGCGGGTCTCCACGACCGCGCCGCGCTTCTCCGCCAGCGCCTTCCGCATGGGCGCGAACCCGGCCAAGGTCTGGGAGTCGCCCGAGGTCAAAGGGGAGCGCCAGGCGCCCATGAAGATCGTGGGCGGCCCGACCGCCGGCACGGTCTCCGCCGCGCACTGGCGGCCCTCGCTCGGCGTGGACACCGCGGGCTGGCCGGAGGGCGCGTACCTGATCAGGCTCGACGCCTCCACCGGGGGCCAGCGCTACGTCCCGATCACCGTGCGCTCGGCCTCCACCGCCGGCCGCGTGGTGATCCTGAACGGGGTCACGACCTGGCAGGCGTACAACCTGTGGGGCGGCCGGAGCCTCTACGAGGGCGCCGGCGGGTTCGACGGCCGCTCCCGCGCCGTCACCTTCGACCGCCCGTACGACCGCGACGGCGCCCGGCTCTTCCTGGACTTCGAGAAGGACGCGCTGGCCGTGGCCGAGCGGAGCCACGTGCCCCTGGCGTACCTGACGGACCTCGACCTCAAGCCGGGCGTGCTCGACGGCGCCCGCGCCGTGGTGTCCCTGGGCCACGACGAGTACTGGTCGCCCGGCATGCGCGCCGTCGTCACCAAGGCCAGGGACAGCGGCACGAACCTGGCCTTCCTCGGCGCCAACGCCGTCTACTGGCGGATCGCGATGCACGGCAGGACGCTCGCCTGCGACAAGGAACGGCTCTGCACGCTGTGGCGGGACTCGCGGCCGGAGAGCGCGCTGGTGGGGCAGATGTACGACTGTTTCCCCGCCGAGGGCGTCTACCGGGTGACCCGGCCGGGCCACTGGATCTTCGCAGGCACCAAGGGCGGGAGCTTCCCCGGGATGGTCGGCGTGGAGGCCGACAAGGTGTCGCCGGGGTCGCCCGGGAACGTCCAGGTGCTGGCGGAGTCGCCGTTCTCCTGCGGCGGGCGGGCGACCGTCTCCCACAGCACCTACTACGTGGCGCCCAGCGGGGCGGGGGTGTTCGCGTCGGGGACGATGCGCTGGGTGTGCGCGATGCGGGGACGCCGGTGCGGGCACGGCGTGCCCGACCGCGCCGCCGCCTTCACCCGCCGTGCCACGGTCAACCTCCTGACGCGCTTCGCCAAGGGCCCGGCAGGCGCCCCCTGACGCGGGCGTCAGCCTGTGACCGACGGGTGGTGGGAGGCCAGCTCGACGGCCTCGCGCCACCGCTCGTAGGCGGCGTCGTCACGGGCGCCGGGCACGAAGCGCCGCTCGAGCTGCCAGGTCTTGCGCAGGTCGGACCTCGATCCCCACACCCCGGCGCCCAGCCCGGCCAGGAAGGCCGCTCCGAGCGCCGTGGTCTCCTGGAGTGCCGGGCGCTCCACCGCCGCGCCGAGCTGGTCGGCCTGGATCTGCATGAGCAGATCGTTGACACTGGCCCCGCCGTCGGCCTTGAGCACCGGCACGGCGCCGCCGGTCATCGCCTCGACCACGTCCCGCACCTCGAACGCGATCGCCTCCAGCGTGGCCCTGACCAGGTGGGCCCGCGTGGTGCCGCGCGTGATGCCGGTGATCAGCCCGCGCGCGTGGGGATCCCAGTGCGGTGCCCCCAGCCCCGTCAGGGCCGGTACGAACACCACGCCCCCGCTGTCGGGCACCGTGCGCGCCAGCGCCTCCGACTCCGACGCCGTGCCGATCAGCCCCAGCCCGTCGCGCAGCCACTGCACGGCGGCCCCGGTCACGAAGATCGACCCCTCCAGCGCGAACGTGCGCTCACCCGACGGCGTCTGCCAGGCCACGGTGGTCAGCAGTCCCTCCTCGGACCTGACGATCTCCCCGCCCAGGTTGGCCAGCACGAACGACCCCGTGCCGTAGGTGCACTTCACGTCGCCCACGTCGAAGCACGTCTGCCCGAACAGCGCCGCCTGCTGGTCGCCGGCCACCCCGCTGATCGGCAGCTCCAGCCCGAGGAAGGCCGACGGCTCGGTGAAGCCGATCGGCCCGTAGTTGGGCACGATCTCGGGCAGCGCGTGCTCGGGCACCCCGAACAGCTCGCACAGCTCGGGCTCCCAGGTGCCGGACGCGAGGCCGTACAGGAGTGTGCGCGAGGCGTTGGACGGGTCGGTCACATGCCGCTTGCCCCCCGTGAGCCTGGCGATGAGGTAGGAGTCCACCGTGCCGACGGCGACGTTGCCGGTCTCGACGCCCTCCCACACGCCCTCTTCGTGCTCGGCCAGCCAGGCGAGCTTGGAGGCCGTGAAGTACGGGTCGAGCCGGAGCCCGGTCAGCTCCGACACGCGCGGCTCGTGGCCCGCGTCGCGCAGCCGCCCGCACATCCCGGCGGTGCGCCGGTCCTGCCAGACGATGGCCCGGCACGGGGCCGCCAGCGTGCGCCGGTCCCACAGGACGGCGGTCTCGCGCTGGTTGGTGAGCCCGACACAGGCCGGTGAGCCGGAGGCGCGGCTCAGCGCCGCGCTGCACGCGGAGAGCGTGGCCTGCCAGATGTCCTCGGGATTGTGTTCGACCCAGCCTGGCGAGGGAAAATGTTGTCTGAACTCCTCGTAGCCCATTGACTCGATTTGCCCGTTATCGGTGACAACGAGCGCGGTCACCCCCGTTGTCCCGGCATCGATGGCCAACACACTCACGAAATCTCCTCGCAATCCATGTTTATGTCGTGGAGCTGTGCGTTTGGTCTAGACCACTGCCCGTGACGGCGGGCACAATGCGAGTCTGACATCAAGGTGACCCCCATCGGGAGGAACCCGCCATGCGTATAGGAGTGCTCACCGGAGGCGGCGACTGCCCCGGTCTCAACGCTGTGATCAGGGCTGTTGTGCGTAAGGGGGTGAGCGTCTACGGTCATGAGTTCGTCGGCTTCCGTGACGGCTGGCGCGGCCCGCTCGAAGGCGACACGATGCCGCTCGACATCCAGGCCGTGCGGGGCATCCTGCCACGCGGCGGCACCATACTCGGCTCCTCCCGCACCAACCCGATAAAGATCGAGGGCGGGGTTGACCGAATCAAGGAGAACCTCGCCGCCACCAGTGTCGACGCCTTGATCGCCATCGGCGGCGAAGACACGCTGGGCGTGGCCAAGCAGCTGTACGACCGCGACGTCAACGTGGTGGGCGTGCCCAAGACCATCGACAACGACCTGTCGGGCACCGACTACACCTTCGGCTTCGACACCGCCGTCAACATCGCGGTGGAGGCCATCGACCGCCTCCACACCACCGCGGAGTCCCACCACCGGGCGCTCATCTGCGAGGTCATGGGCCGCCACGCGGGCTGGATCGCGCTGCACGCGGGCATGGCGGGCGGCGCGAACGTCATCCTCATCCCGGAGCGGCCGTTCGACATCGAACGGGTCTGCGAATACGTCGAGTCCCGCTTCCGCACCCGCTACTCCCCGATCATCGTGGTCGCCGAGGGCGCCCATCCGGTCGAGGGCCAGATGGAGCTGCAGACGGGCGAGCTCGACGCGTTCGGCCACGTCAGGCTGGGCGGCATCGGCGAGAGGCTGGCCAAGGAGATCGAGAAGCGCACCGGCAAGGAGGCCCGCACCACGGTGCTCGGCCACATCCAGCGCGGCGGCACCCCGACGGCGTACGACCGGGTGCTGGCCACCAGGTTCGGGCTGCAGGCCATCGACGCGGCCCATGAGGGCGACTACGGCAAGATGGTCGCGCTGCGCGGCACCGAGATCGTCCGCGTCGGGCTCGACGAGGCCACGGCCGAGCTCAAGACCGTGCCCGCCTCGCGTTACGCCGAGGCCGAGGTGTTCTTCGGCTAGCTGAAAGCGGCTTGCAAGCGCGCGGCCGTACCTTCTGAACCAGCGGGATCACCGCTGCGAGGGTACGGCTTGCGCCGCGGCGAGCAGGCGGCCCACCACGCGTCGCAAGCCGTACCTGGAGATAGCTCAACCGCGGGGCGTGCCGAAGAGATCCACTTCCGGCGCGCCCTCGTCGCTGTCACGCATCCGCGCCTTGTACGCCGCCTCGCTGCGCAGCTCCTTCTCCGACGGAGACAGGATGACGGTGAGCAGCAGGCCCACGGTGATCACGCTGATGCCGACGATCAGCGGCAGGAGGAGGTCGATGGCCCTGGCGCCGGGGACGGGCACCATCTCCGGGTGCGTGGTCACCGACATCGAGTACATCCCCGTGTAGTGCATCCCCGAGACCGCCACGCCCATGACCAGGGCCGCGCCGCCGATCCTGAGCGCGCCCCTGACCCGCAGCGTGAACCAGAGCGCCGCGGTCGCCGCCCCGATCGCGATCAGGACCGAGAGGGAGACCACCGCCGGGTCGTAGGAGACGTGGGCGGACATGTTCATCGCGGCCATGCCGAGGTAGTGCATGCTCGCCACGCCGATGCCGGTCAGGACGCCGCCGCCGAGCAGGAACCCCAGTCGCTCCCCGCCGTGCGAGGCGAGGAACAGCCCCAGCCCCACGAAGACGACGGCGATCAAGGCGGACAGGGCGGTGAGCGGGACGTCGTAGCGGATCACCGAGCCGTTCACCGAGAAGCCCAGCATGGCGATGAAGTGCATGGTCCAGATGCCCGTGCCGCCTATCGCCAGGGCCGCCCCCGCCAGCCAGTACTTGCCCTCGCGCCCGCCGGCGAGGCGGGCTCTCGAGGTCAGCAGCAGTCCGAGCATGGAGCCCACGCTGGACATGACGTACGCGAGCACGGGCGTTAAGAGCCCGAAAGAAAAATGGTCGATCGGCGACATGACCCCCACCCATCCCCTACGCACCGATAAGGGAGTATGAACGGAGAGTCGTCGCCCGCGCAACTACCTCCTGCGTGCCTGCGTGACCCGGCGCGGCTGGGGCATCGGCGCGGGCGGCGCGGGGTAGGTGAGCTGCTGGGCGGTGCGACGGCGCAGCTCAAGCTTGGCCACCAGCTCCGCGTCCTCGTGCATCTCCTCCTCCGACGGCGAGAGGATCACCATGAGCAGCATGGTCAGCGTGATCAGGCTGATCACGGTCATGAGGGGCACCAGGAAGTCGAGCGCGTCGGCGCCGGAGACCGGGCCGGGCTCGGGGTCGACCGTCACGCGCATCGCGTAGATACCGGTGTAGTGCATACCCGACACGGCCACGCCCATGACCAGGGCGGCGAGGGCGATCCAGATGGTCTTCTTCACCCGGAGCGTGAACCACAGCGCCACCGTCGCGGCCACCACCGCGATGGCCACGGAGGCGGCCACGGTGAGGCGGTCGTAGGAGACGTGGGCGGACATGTTCATCGCGTACATGCCCAGGTAGTGCATGGAGGCCACGCCGAGGCCCGTCAGCAGGCCGCCGCCGAGCAGCGCCAGGACGCGGCCGCCGCCGTACGAGACCAGGAACAGCCCGGTGCCCACGACCACGATGGCCACCAGCGCCGAGGCCGCGGTGAGCCACACGTCGTACTTGATCTGGGTGCCCTCCACCTGGAAGCCCATCATGGCGATGAAGTGCATGACCCAGATGCCGGTGCCGCCGATCGAGACGGCCGCCCCGAGCAGCCAGCGCACCCGGGAACCGCCGCGGGAGGCGTGCGCCTGTGCGGTGAGCCGCAGTCCGAGCATCGACCCGATGCAGGACATCACGTAGGCGAGCAGCGGTGTCAGCAGGCCGTAGGTGAAATGATTCACAGCGGTGGTCATCTATCGGTTCCTTGCAATTAGGGGTCCCCGGATTGTGCCATCCGGAATGTCCTATTCGCATGGATACCACGACTATCTGTCAAGTTGCCGTGTCGGAAACGTGAGAGGGGCTCATGGCTATCGAGGGGCCGTTCTGGCGAGCGATCGCGGTGTTCCGCGTCGCGTCCCTCGTGTACGCGGCCGCGCTGATGGCCCAGAACACGGGCTACGAGCACCCGGTGCTGGGCTGGCTGGTCATCGGCGTGATGGCGCTGTGGACGGCGGGGGCGACGTTCGCCTACTCGGCCGAGTCGCTGCGCCGGTGGCCGCTGCTGGCGATGGACCTCCTGGTGACGATGGCGTGCCTGCTGGCCTCCCCGTACGTCGAAGGCGCCGCCCAGGGCGTCCGGGGCACCATGCCCGTCCCCGCCACCTGGATCGCCGCTCCCGTGCTGGCCTGGGCGGTGTGGGGAGGCAGGCGGCTGGGGGCGGTGGCGGCGGCCGTCGTCGCCGCGGGTGACCTGTGGCTGCGCGTACGCGCCCACGAGTCGCCCATCCTGATCAACGGCGCCGTCCTGCTCTTCCTGGCGGGCGTCCTGGTCGGTCACGTGGCCCGGCTGGCGAGGCAGGCCGAGGAACGCATGCAGCGGGCCATCGAGATGGAGGCCGCCCAGCGCGAACGCGACCGGCTGGCCCGCCACATCCACGATTCGGTCTTACAGGTGCTGGCACTGGTCCAGCGGCGCGGGCGTCAGATCGGCGGCGAGGCGGCGGAGCTGGGGCGCCTGGCGGGCGAGCAGGAGGCCGCCCTGCGCGATCTCGTCACGGCCGGCCCGCCGGCCTCGGGGGCGACGGACCTGCGCACCTTCCTGCTGCGGTACGGCTCGCCCGCGGTCACGGTGTCCACCCCGGCGACCCCGCTGGTCCTGCCGGCGGCGGTGGCCCGGGAGGCCGCCGCGGCGGTCGGCGCCGCCCTGGACAACGTCCGCGCCCACTGCGGGCCGGGGGCCCGCGCCTGGGTGCTGGCGGAGTCCGGCGAGGGCACGGTGACCCTCAGCATCAGGGACGACGGGCCCGGGATCCCGGACGGGCGCCTGGACGAGGCGGCGGCCGACGGCCGCATGGGTGTCGCGCGGTCCATCCGGGGGCGTGTGGCCGAGTTGGGGGGTGTGGTGTCGATTGTCAGCGTCCCCGGTCAGGGCACCGAGATCGAGATCACCCTTCCCGCCTGACCTCCTCACGTGATCTCGCCACGTGACCTCCCCACTGGCCGCGGTGCCGCCACTCACGGATGCGCCGCACATGCTCCCGCCGCCCGAAGCCGCCCACGCGCTGCGTCGCCCACGCGTCGTGCTCATGTGCTGCGCCGCGCTCACGCTGCGCCGCGCTCACACCGCCTACGCGCCGCCTAAGCGCCGCGCCACCTACGCGCCGCGCCGGTCGTCCACATGCGGCGGGTGCGCTGGGCGCCCGTTCTCCTGGAAACCGAAAGCCGGCGGCGGCGGTGGGGGTGGTCGGTGGCGTGGGCGTCGCGTCCGCGTTGCGGCACGGCAGGAGGGCGGCCCCGTAGGGGTTCGTCGAGAGGGGCAGGGCAAGGAGGAGAGGCGCGGTTAGAGTTGCGGCATGGTGCGGGTGATGGTGGTGGACGACCATCCCATGTGGCGTGACGGCGTGGCCAGGGATCTCGCCGAGGCCGGTTACGAGGTCGTGGCCGCCGTGGGGGAGGGGCGGCAGGCCGTGCGGGCGGCCGCGGCGGTGCGGCCGGACGTCGTGGTGCTGGATCTGCAGTTGCCGGACATGTCAGGCCCGGAGGTGGCCGCCAGGCTGGCTTCGGCCGAGTCGCCGCCCCGGGTGCTGGTGCTGTCCGCCAGCGCCGAGCAGGGGGACGTGCTCGAAGCCGTCAAGGCGGGCGCGTCCGGATATCTGGTGAAGTCGGCCAGCCGGGAGGAGTTCCTCGACGCGGTACGCCGTACCGCCGACGGCGACGCCGTCTTCACCCCGGGCCTCGCGGGGCTCGTGCTGGGCGAATACCGGCGGCTGGCCGCGCAGTCGGCGCCCGCCGAGGGGCCGCGGTTGACCGAGCGCGAGACCGAGGTGCTCAGGCTGGTCGCCAAGGGCCTGACGTACAAGCAGATCGCCGAACGGCTCGTGCTCTCCCACCGCACGGTCCAGAACCACGTCCAGAACACCCTGGGCAAGCTCCAGTTGCACAACCGAGTGGAGCTGGTGCGATATGCGATCGAGCAGGGACTCGACGCGGACTAAACTCAAGGGGGCGCGACGTTGGCATCAACGCGCGCATTCCCCGTCTTCCCGGAGGTTCCACCATGACGATGTCTGCCCTGGGCGAGCCGTGCGTTCTGCTCAAGCTGGGCGAGATCGTCCTCAAGGGCAAGAACCGCGAGCTGTTCGAACGCCGCCTGATCAGCAACATCCGCGACGCGCTCCGGTCCCTCGACCTCAAGCTCGACGTGCGCAAGCGACATGGCGTGATCGCGATCTTCCTGCCCCAGGGCGCCACAGCCGAGCAGGCGGAGGCGGTGGCCCAGCGGGTCTCCGAGGTGCCGGGGCTGGTGTGGATCCACCGGGCCTGGCGGGTCGCCAAAGACCCCGACGCCGTGCTGAAGGCCGGTGTGGAGCTGGTGGGCGAGAGCGAGGAGGCCAAGCGGGGCGCCCGCTTCGCGGTCCGCTCCCGCCGCCGCGACAAGCGCTTCCCGCTGCGCTCCAACGAGCTCGACCGGCTCGTGGGCGGCGCGATCAACGATGAGTACGGCCTGCCGGTCGATCTGAAGAACCCCGAGCTGACGGTGTTCATCGAGGTCGACAGGGACGAGGTGTTCGTCTTCACCGGCGGCATCCCCGGTCAGGGCGGCCTGCCCGTCGGCAGCAGCGGCCGGGCCCTGGTGCTCATGTCGGGCGGCATCGACTCGCCCGTGGCGGCGTACCGGATGATGCGGCGCGGCCTGCACGTCGACTTCCTGCACTTCTCCGGCATCCCGTTCACCACCTCCGAGTCGATCTACAAGGCGTACGCGCTGGTCAAGAAGCTCGACAGGTTCCAGGGCAGGTCGCGGCTGTGGGTGGTGCCGTTCGGCAAGGCGCAGCAGTCGATCCGCACCTCGGGCCAGGACCGCCTGGCGGTGATCGCGCAGCGGCGGCTCATGCTCAAGACAGCCGAGGAGGTCGCCCACCGCATCCACGCCTCCGCGCTGATCACGGGCGACGCGCTCGGCCAGGTCTCCTCCCAGACCCTGGCCAACATCACCGCCCAGGACAACGCGGTGGACATGCCGATCCTGCGCCCGCTGGTGGGCTGGGACAAGACCGAGATCATGGCCGAGGCGCGGCGCATCGGCACGCTGGAGATCTCCGAGCTGCCCGACGAGGACTGCTGCACCCTGCTGGCGCCCAAGCGGGCGGAGACGCGGGCCAAGATCGAGGACCTGAAGCAGATCGAGAAGCGGCTCGACGCCGAGGAGCTGTGCGTGCAGCTCGCCGACTCGATCCAGGAGTACACGCTGGACTGACCCCGGCCGGTCTCAGGTGTTGACCTTGAACGGGTCGTGCTCGGCCAGCAGCTTGTCCAGCCGCGCCTGGTCCACGCGGTTGGTGACCTCGGAAAGCTCCTGACGATCGCGTACGACCTTGCACAGCGTGACCGTCGAGGTGACGACGTACAGCAGGCCGAGCCCCAGGAACGCCCTGACCCACCCCTGAACGGGCAGGTAGATCAGGGCGATCACCACGGAGGACAGCGAGACGGCGAACGACAGGACCGCCTGGACGTAGAACGCGGTGGTGTGCGTGGGCTGAATGGGCTTCGTCATGCGGCCATCGTGCGGCGGGGCGACCGGCCGCCGCATGGGGTCACGTACTCAAGTTACTCATGAGTACG
This sequence comes from Nonomuraea sp. NPDC049695, assembly GCF_040674955.1. NCBI lineage: Bacteria > Bacillati > Actinomycetota > Actinomycetes > Streptosporangiales > Streptosporangiaceae > Nonomuraea > Nonomuraea sp. NPDC049695. Next base: position 17,681 of record NZ_JBFANV010000062.1, read on the forward strand.
TGCCGACGGCGGCCGCCTCCCGCCGTACCCGCCCGCGAGGCGCGGATGATCCGATGGCAGGATGGCCCAAGACGGCGAGTCAGGTGAGGGGAGTGATCGTGGAGGAGTCGCGCCTGCCGCCAGGCCAGTACGTGCCGCGCGGCCGACCCGTGATCCACTACGGAAGGGTGCCCCGGTTCAAGCCGGAGAGCTGGGACTTCCGGGTCTTCGGCGCCACCGCGTCCGGCGCGGAGCACTGCTTCACCTGGGGCGACTTCGAGCGGCTGCCCCGTGCGACCCGCATCGCCGACTTCCACTGCGTGACCAAGTTCTCCCTCATGGGCAACGAGTGGGGCGGCGTCACCCCCGCCACGATCATGGAGGCCGCCCCGCCCGGCCCCGGGGTGAGTCACGTGATGATCTGGGCCGAGTACGGCTACAGCGCCAACCTCCGCATGTCCGACTTCACCGCCTCCGACACGCTGTTCGCCCTGGAGCTCGACGAGAAGCCGCTCAGCCCCGACCGGGGCTTCCCGGTGCGGATCGTCGTGCCCCACCTGTACGCGTGGAAGAGCGTCAAATGGGTGCGCGCCATCGAATACCTCCTCGAAGATCGCAGAGGCTTCTGGGAGGAGCGCGGCTACCACAACATCGCCGACCCCTGGCGCGAACAGCGCTACTCCTACCAGGAAGAACCCGGCGAGGGGCCCCCGTAGACTTCACTCCGGGTTTTCCCCCGGACACGCTCCGTTTTGGCTACGGTTTCCCGCATGCTGACCACCGCGTGCGTGGCGCTGTCATCTCTGTTCTTCATCGCCGGCTACGGGCTCGCCCGCGCGCGGCGGCGCCCCCATGCGCTGCCGGAGGGCCGCAGGTCGGACGAGGCGACGTTCACCACGCTGCACATCGCCGCGATGGCCGCCCCCGCCCTGCGCGGCGGGCTCAACCGCGACTCCGCCCGCAAGGCCGTACGGCACCTGCACACGCTGCTCGGCACCCAGGCGGTCGCGATCACCTCGACCGAGGCCGCGCTGGCCTGGGAGGGGGCGTGCACCGACGACGTGCTCACCTACGCCCGCGCCGCGCTGGCGGCGGGCCGGGCGCAGGTGTTCCCGGGGGAGCCGTCCGGGGGTGTCGTGGTGCCGCTGACGGTGGACGGCACGGTGGTGGGGACGCTGGCCGCCTTCGACGAGGAGGTGAGCGCCGGTCTCGTGCGTACCGTCACCGAGGTCGCCCGCTGGGTGTCGGGCCAGCTCGAACTGGCCGAGCTGGACGCCTCCCGGCGGCGCGCCCTGGAGGCGGAGATGCGCGCGCTGCGGGCGCAGATCTCGCCGCACTTCGTCTACAACGCGCTCACCACGATCGCCTCGTTCGTCCGCACGAACCCCAAGCGCGCCCGCGAGCTCCTGCTCGACTTCGCCGACTTCTCCCGGTACGCGCTGCGCAGGGCGCACGACTTCACGACCCTGGCCGACGAGCTGACGTGCGTCGACCGCTACCTGCTGCTGGAACGTGCCAGGTTCGGCGACAAGCTCCGCTTCAGCATGCAGGTGGCGCCCGAGGTGCTGCCGGTGCCCGTGCCGTTCCTGTGCCTGCAGCCGCTCGTCGAGAACGCCATCAAGCACGGCATGCGCGGCCGAGGCGGCAGCGGCGAGGTGCGGGTCGTGGTGCGCGACGCGGGCCCCGAGGCGCACATCACGGTCGAGGACGACGGCGCCGGGATGGACCCGGAGCGCGCGCGGCGGATGCTGGACGAGGACCCGGCCCGCGAGGGCAGCGGCATCGGGCTGGCGAACGTGGACCTGAGGATGCGCCAGATCTACGGCGACGGCTACGGGCTCGTCGTGGAGACGGCGCTGGGCGCGGGCACGAAAGTCAGGCTGCGGGTGCCTAAAACTCAGCTTAGCTCATTGTAGTCAAATCATTACTCTCTGCTGGCGTGTCGCTTGTGACCTTTGCTTTCATACGGCAGCGTGGAGGACATGCTGAGAGTTCTGGCCGTCGACGACGAGGTGCCCGCTCTGGAGGAGCTCGCCTACCTGTTGCGCCAGGACGACAGGATCGAACACGTCGCGACCGCCTCCGACGGCGTCACGGCGCTGCAGGACATGGTGCAGATGATCGGCAGTGGCGAGCGGCTCGACGGGATCTTCCTGGACATCCGGATGCCCGGGCTCGACGGGCTCGATCTGGCCAGGCTGGTCGGCGGGTTCCCCAGCCCGCCGAGGCTGGTGTTCGTGACCGCGCACGAGGAGTGCGCGGTCCAGGCGTTCGAGCTGGAGGCGGTCGACTACCTGCTCAAGCCGGTCAGGGCCGAGCGCCTGGCGGAGGCCGTGCGCAGGCTGGAGGCGGCCGCGCTGTCCGGCCCCGAGCCGGTCCAGGACGAGGTGATCCCGGTGGAGCTGGGCGGGCGCACCCGCTTCGTGCCGCAGCAGGCGGTCTGGTACGCCGAGGCCAAGGGCGACTACGTGCGGCTGCACACCGTGGACGGGAGCTACCTCGTACGCATGTCGCTGGCCGCGCTGGAGCGGCGCTGGTCGGACGCGGGGTTCATCCGCATCCACCGCAGCACGCTGGTCTCCGGGCGGCACGTCAGCGAGCTCAGGTTCGAGGGCGGCCGGGTGACGCTCACCGTCGGCACCGAGACGCTGCAGGTCAGCAGGCGGCACAGCCGGCAGGTGCGCGACCAGCTCGTACGCCAGCACAGGGGCGTGATCTCGTGACAGCGCCCCTAATCATGGGTCGCAGGAGCGTGGTCCGGTGACGGTGGAGCGGCGGATGATCGTGTCGCGCGGGCCGGGCGCGGGCGGGCGGCCCCGCGAGCGGTCCGACCCCGACGAGGACGGGCCCGACGTGACGGCGATCGTGGGGCGGCAGTTGAGACAGGGGCTGCTGACCGTGGGCGCCGTCGTAGGACTGCTGACGGGGATCCCCGTGATCGCCGTGTGGGTGCCCGGCCCCGGGGCCTGGGTGGCGCTCTCGCTGGCCCTGCAGGGCATCTGGGTCGGGCTGGCTGTCCTGCAGCTGAGACGGGCGGAGCGGCTGGAGAGATGAGCGTGCTGCGGCTGAGGCGGCTGCTGAATCCGGCGGCGAGATGACCGTCGCGGTGCTGACCGGGATCGCCTTCGTGCTGGTTCTGGGCGTCATGGTGGGCGCCGCGCGACCTCGCCGCTCGAGCGGCGTCTCCGACTTCTACGTGGCGGCCAGAGCGGTCCCGCCCTGGTGGAACGGCGCCGCGATCTCGTCCGAGTTCACCTCGGCCGCGGCCTGCCTGGGGGCGGCCGGGCTCATCGCCACCCGTGGCGGGCCGATGGTGTGGTACCCGGTGGGGGCCACCGCCGGGTTCGTCGTCATCCTCGCCCTGGTCGTCGCCCCGTTGCGGCGCTCCGGGACGTACACGCTGCCCGACTTCGCCGAGTGGCGGCTCGGGTCGGCCGGGCTGCGCCGCTTCGCCACCTGCTTCGTGCTGGTCATCGGGCTGGCGTTCATGGTCGCGCAGCTCCACGCGGCCGGCGTCGTGGTGCGCCTGCTGACCGGGCTGCCCCCGTGGCTGGGCTGGGCGGCCGTCGCGGCGGCGGCGCTGGTCGTGGCGTTCGCGGGCGGGCAGGGGAGCGTGACGAGCGTGCAGGCCTCGCAGTTCTGGCTGAAGCTGGTCGCGTTCGTCGGCGTGGGGGTGGCGTGCTGGTGGATGGGGGACACGCGGTCCCTCACCGGGTTCGAGGCGGCCTACGGGGCGGGTGCGGCCGGGCCTGCGGGGGCGGGCGACACGTCGCTGGCCGGGGTGCTGGCCGTGCTGCTGGCCTGCGCGTTCGGCACCATGGGGCTGCCGCACGTGATCGTCCGCGTCTACACCAACAGTGACGGCCACGGTGCCAGGCGGTCGATCGTGGCGACGCAGGCCATGCTGGCGGTGTTCTGCGTCGTGCCGCCGCTGTACGGGCTCCTGGGGCACGTACACGTGAGTGGCGCGGCACCGGACGAGATCGTGCTGCTGCTGCCCTCCAGGCTGGCTCCAGGGGCCCTGGGGGACGCGCTCACAGGCGTGCTGGCCGCCGGGGCGTTCGCGGCCTTCCTGGCCACCATGGGCGGTGTTCTCGTGGCGGTCGGCGGCGCGGTGTCGACGTACCTGACCCGGGCCGGCGTGAGCTCCTTCCGCACGGCCGTGGGCCTGGTTCTGCTGGCCTCGCTCGTCCTGACGGCCGTCAGCACCCCGCAGACGTCGGTGGCGCTCGTCCTGATCGGCTTCAGCCTCTCGGCCGCCACGTTCTGTCCGCTGCTGGTGCTGGGGATCTGGTGGCGCCGGCTGACGGACGCAGGGGTGGCGGCCGGGTTCGCGCTCGGCGGGGGACTGACGGCGGTGCTCGTGTTCGGCGAACGGGCGGGCGTGAAAGCAGGCGTGCTGTCCGCCAACCCCGCGCCGGTCGCCGTGCCGGTCGCGTTTGCCGCGATGGTGCTGATTTCCCTGGTCACCCCGGGCCGCCTGCCGCGCGAGGTGGGGCGGATGATGGCCAAGATGCATCTGCCCGAGCATCTCGCGGGCCCACCGGCCTACCGCTCGTCGCACCACAGCAGCCGCTCGCCGTAAGCACACGCTCCGTATATCGCTGACTACGCACCGTTCAACGAGCTGCCGGTGAACAGGGTATCGTCCGCAAGATCGCGACCGTAGTGTTTCGGCATCAGATAGCCATCCCCGGCGCATCGGGGGGGACGAGCCGGGGGGCTCATGACAGGCCTGATGCGCCGGCTTCACCGGTGACCGCGCTGGTCACCACGGCTGCCGGGCCCTCATCGGGGGTAGGGCCCGCCAAGCCGGTCCCGTGAAGGGGCGCCTGCTGAGGCCCTCAGCCGGCCCCGCGATACGGCCCTTCGGGGGCGGCCGGATCGCGCGAGCAGGCGCCCCTGTCGCGATGGGCGCCCCGCCGGGGGCCAGGTCAGCTGTCGCGGAGCTTCTTCAGCAGCGCGATGTCCTCGGCGTGCTTGGGCGCCTTGCCCGGCGTCTCGATGCAGACCGGCACCCCCGCCATGGCCGGGTGCCGCATGAGCTCGGCGAACGGCTGGGCGCCGATGTGCCCGGCCCCGATGTTCTCGTGCCGGTCCTTCTTGGCCCCGCACACGTCCTTCGAGTCGTTGGCGTGGATCAGCTTGAGCCGACCGGGGGCGATGCTGTGCAGAGCGTCCAACGTCTCCTTCACCCCGCCTTCCGCCGCGAGGTCGTGACCGGCGGCGAACGCGTGGCACGTGTCGAGGCAGACGCCGGCCCGCGGGTGCCAGTCGAGCGTCGCCAGATAGGGCTCGAGGTCCTGGACCGTCGCGCACAGCATGGCGCCCTGCCCCGCCATCGGCTCGAACAGCAGGTCGGGCCCGCCCTCGGGGATCTCGTCCAGCAGCGGCAGCAGGTTCTCCCGCAGCTGGCGGAGCGCGTCGTCACGTGACTGCGTGACCGCGGAACCCGTGTGCAGGACGACCCCCTTGGCGCCGATGTCGGCCCCGCGCCGCAGCGTGTGGCGCACGAGCGCGATGGAGTTGGCCAGCGTCTCGGGGCTGGGCGAGCCGAAGTTGGCGAGGTAGGGCACGTGGACGAACGTGTCGACGCCTGACTCCGCCAGCTTGGTGTCCTCGTCGGGCCTGCCCTCGGCGAGCGCCCACCCGCGGGGGTTGGTGACGAACACCTGGATCATCTCGGCGCCGATCTCGGCCATGTACTTGAGGCCGCCCGTCGCCAGGCCGCCCGCGACGAGCACGTGCCCGCCGATCAGGGATGTTGGGGTCATGATGGCTCTCAGTTTAGGCGGGCCGCCGCTGTGGACCGAGCGACGGCGCAGACCGCGCAGCCATTTCGTTACCTTGGGTGACCGTCAGACTGCCGGTCCGGGGGTGGCCAGGTGGCCGTGGAGGCGGACGCGGGCCAGGCCGCCGTCCGGATGGATGTCCACCCGCACGTGCGTGAGCGGATCCTCGTGCTGGAGGCGGAAGCGGTGCGGGGTGTCAGGCTGGAGAGGGGTCCTCGGGAGGAGCGCTACCTCGCGTTCGCCGTCGACCAGGCCGGTGAGCGAGACCGCGCCCGGCGCGTTGAAGAGCAGGTTCGTGGTGTCGATCTCCGCCAGCCTGATCACGCCGGGGCCCGCGAGCCGGATGACCAGCCAGTCGTTGCCGCCGTCGCGGCGGCGGGCGGTCTCCCAGCCCTCCGCCTGGTGGCGGGCCAGGCCAGGGGCGAGGACGTTGTTGGGCGAGGAGTAGAACTCGTTCGAGCAGGCGGTGACCAGGCCGCCGTTGGCCAGCGCGGCCAGGTCGAGGCCGAGCCCCTCGTACACCGACAGATCCGGACGTGCCTCCCCGTGCACCCGGAGGCGGGCGACGCCGCCGTCGGGGAAGATGTTCAGCCGGACGTGGGTGAAGCGGCGCGAGTCGGTGACGGCGAAACGGTGCTCGGCGTCCCCCTTGAGCTCGGCCCGGGGGACGATCTCCACCCAGGAGGCGGCCGCCAGCTCGGCGGGTGACGGATGGCCCTCGACCGCGGCCGCCTCGACGGAGGCGTACGGCGGGTAGTTGCCCTTGAACCACGCCGTGTCGATCACCACGCCACGGATCACGCCCGGGATCCCCAGCCGCACCAGCGCCCAGTCGTGGCCGGGCGAGCGGCGGCGGCGGGTCTCCCACCCGTCGTACACCTGACCCTTGCTCCCGAACGTCTCCGCCTGGAAGCCCGGACGTCCCGGCCTGATCAGGCTCTCCTTCTCAGCGAACGACTCGTCGCTGGCCGCCACGACCGACCCGCCGAGGGTGCGCAGGGCGAGGTCCGGCAGGGTGACGAAGGGTGGCATCTAGCGCTCTCCCAAAAGGAATCGGCCGTGCGGGACGCCGTCCACCGGGCGGCCGCGCAGCCAGGTGGTCAGCACGGCGCCCTTGAGCACGCGGCCGTGGTACGGAGTGACCGGGTTCTTGTGGTGGAGGTGCGCGGCGTCCACGGGGTGGTCGGCCACGGGATCGAACGCCACCAGATCGGCGTCATTGCCGACCTTGATCCCGCCTTTCCCAGAAATTTCGGCCATTGAGGCTGGATTTACGGACATCCAGCGGGCCACGTCCCCCAGCCCGTACCCCCTCCTCGAGGCCTCCGTCCAGATCGCGGGCAGGCCGAGCTGGAGCGAGGCGATGCCGCCCCACGCGGCGGCGAAGTCGGGCACCTTGAGGTCGGCGGGCGACGGCGAGTGATCGGACACGACGCAGCTCAGCACGCCCCTGGCCAGTCCCTCCCACAGCAGGTCCCGGTTGGCCTCGGAACGGATCGGCGGGCAGCACTTGTACGCGGTCTCCCCCTCGGGCACCTGCTCGGCCGCCAGCGTCAGGTAGTGGGGGCACGTCTCCGCCGTGACCGCCACGCCCTGCGCCTGGGCCCGTTCCAGCACGTCGAGGCAGGAGGCGCTGGAGACGTGCAGGATGTGCACGCGGGCGCCGGTCTCCCCGGCCAGCCGCACGACCCGGGCGACGGCGCTGCGCTCCGACTCGCCGGGCCGCGACTCCAGGAACTCCCGGTACGTCGGCCCGCCCGGCTCCCCGAGCAGCTCCGGGTCCTCGGCGTGCACCACCATGACCCCGCCGATCCCGGCCACCTCGGACAGCGCCTCCCGCAGCTCGGCGGCGCTCAGCGGCGGGAACTCGTCCACACCGGACGGCGACATGAAGCACTTGAAGCCAAAGACGCCGCGCTCGCGGAGCGGCGGGAGATCCTTGACGTTCCCCGGCACCGCCCCGCCCCAGAAGCCGACGTCCACGTGGCACTGCCCCTCCGCGGCCCGCAGCTTGGCCTCGAGGGCGGCCGCGTTCACGGTGGGCGGGAGCGAGTTGAGCGGCATGTCGAGGATCGTGGTGACGCCTCCGGCGCCCGCCGCCCTGGTCGCCGAGTCGAACCCCTCCCAGTGCGTCCGGCCCGGTTCGTTGACGTGCACGTGCGTGTCGACCAGGCCGGGCAGGAGCGCCAGGTCGCGCAGGTCGACGTCCTCGGCGGCCTCGAGCGGCGCGGCGTAGTCGTACAGGCCCGCGATCTTCTCGCCCCGCACGGCCACCGCCGCCGCCCGCTCGCCCTCCGGGGTGACGGTCCTGCGGGATCGGATCACCAGATCGATCATCTATTCCTCTTGGAGGTGAACGGCGGCCAGCCGGGCGGCGAGGCGCTCGAGCAGCGGCCCGGCCTCGGCCATGCAGCGGTCGGGGTCGGGCTCCAGGTCCGTGAGGGCGTAGGCGGCCTCGATGCCCGCGGCCCGCAGCTGGTCGTCGGTGAGCGTACGGCGGCCGCAGACGGCCACCACCGGGACGCCCGCCCTGGCCGCGGCCTGCGCCACGCCGACGGGCGCCTTGCCGCGCAGGGACTGCTCGTCCAGCGACCCCTCACCCGTGATCACCAGCCGCGCGCCCTTGACCAGCTCGCCGAAGCCCAGCAGGTCGAGCAGGTAGCCGATGCCGGGCCGGATCTCGGCGTGCAGGAACGCCAGCGCGGCGAACCCCACCCCACCGGCCGCCCCCGCCCCCGGCGCCCCGGCCACGCCCATCGCCCGGGGCGTGGCGTCGTGCTCGACCGCCCCCAGCAGGCCGTGCGTGGCAGTAGCCACGGCCGCCAGCCGGGTCAGGCCGGCCTCCAGCGTCCTGACGTCCTCGGGAGTGGCGCCCTTCTGGGGTCCGTAGACGGCGGCGGCACCGTGCGGGCCGAGGAGCGGATTGTCCACATCGCTCGCCACCACGAACTCGATGCCGGAAACATCCGCAAAATCCGACAGGTCAATGCGGGCCAGGTCCTTCAGCGCGGCCCCGCCCCGAGGCAGGTCGTTCCCGTCGGCGTCCAGCAGGCGCGCGCCCAGGGCCTGCGCCATGCCCGCGCCCCCGTCGGTGCACGCGCTGCCGCCCAGGCCCAGGACCACCCGCTTGGCGCCCCGGCGCAGGGCGTCCGCGATCAGCTCGCCGGTGCCGTGGCTGGTGGCGGTCAGCGGCTCGTGCCCGCCGGGCAGGCGGCGCAGCCCCGACGCCTCCGCCAGCTCCACCACCGCCGTCGCGTCGGCGTCCTGCCAGGCGTACGAGGCGGGGATCCGCTCCCCGGTGGGCCCGGTCACCTCGACCGTGACCCGGCCGAACCCGCCGGCCACGGCCGCGTCCACGGTGCCGTCGCCTCCGTCGGCCACCGGCAGCTCCACCGTGGGCACGCCCAGCCCGGCCGACACACGCGATGCCACCTCGGCCGCCGTCAGCGACCCCTTGAACTTGTCGGGGGCGACCAGAACCTGCTGAACCACTACGAACCCCTACACGATGGTGAACAATGTCCTGACACGCCTTCCTGCCCGGTGCGAGCGGGCAGGAAGGCGTGACTCATCATCACATGGTGGCTGGGGAGGGTCCGGGCCCGGTCGCGGATCAGGCCACCGTGCGGATGAACTCCTCGAGCGAGTAGCGCCCGTCCTGGTCGGAGTCGGCGGCCTGGCTCATCGCCCCCAGCGCCTCCGCCGGAAGGTCGGGGAAGTGCTGCCTCAGCTCCGCCTCGCTGATGTAGCCGTCGCCGTCGGTGTCGATCGAGGCGAACGTGCTCTTGAGCTCCGCCAGTCGCTCGTCTGGGAGTTCCTCCGACACGGGACCGCCCTTTCCTGCTTGTTCCTGGACATTCCAACCCTAGTCGCCCCCGTGAACCTCTTTCGAGGCGGTGAAGCCGCGCTCCTCGGCCAGCCGCATCAGCCGCCGGTGCGCCGCCGCGCCCGCGCGCCCGGCGGCGTCCTGGGAGACGGTCCGCAGCTCGCCGTCCTCGACCACGGTGCGCCCGCCCACCAGCACCCGGGCCAGGGGCGGCGGCGGCCCGAAGGCCAGCGCGCAGACCGGGTCGGCCACCGCCGAGGTGAAGGGGCCGTCCACGCGCCACAGGGCGAGGTCGGCCAGCTTGCCGGGTTCGAGCGAGCCGAGTTCGCCGTCGCGGCCGAGGTTGCGCGCCCCGCCCAGCGTGGCGATCTCGAGGGCCTGCCTGGCCGTGAGCGCGTCGGGGCCGTACCTGGCGCGCTGGAAGAGCAGGGTCTGACGCATCTCCCCGGCCAGCGACGTCAGCTCGGAGGAGGCGCTGCCGTCCACGCCGAGGCCCACGTTCGCGCCGCTGCGCAGCATCTCGGACACGCGGGCGATCCCGCTGCCGAGCCGGCCGTTCGACGAGGGGCAGTGCGCGGAGCCCGTGCCGGTGGCGGCGAGCTTGCCGATGTCGGCGTCGCTCAGGTGCACGGAGTGCGCGAACCACACATCGGGCCCCAGCCAGCCCAGCTTCTCCATGTAGTCCACGGGACGCAGCCCGAACTCCGCCACGCAGTGCTCGTCCTCGTCCAGGGTCTCGGCGATGTGCGTGTGCAGGCGCACGCCCTTGGCCCTGGCCAGGGCGGCGGACTCGGTCATCAGCTCGGCGCTGGCCGAGAACGGCGAGCACGGCGCGACCGCGATCCGCAGCATCGAGGAGAACGACGGGTCGTGGTAGGCGTCCACTGCCTCCGACGTGGCGGCCAGGACCTCGTCCAGCTCCTCGACCACGACGTCCGGCGGCAGTCCGCCCTGCGACTCGCCCCTGTCCATGGAGCCGCGGGCGGGGTGGAAGCGGATGCCGACCTCGCGCGCGGCCTCGATCTCGGCCGCGAGCAGGTCGCCCCTGCCCTTGGGAAAGACGTAGTGGTGGTCGCTGGAGGTGGTGCAGCCCGACAGCGCCAGCCAGCCCAGCCCGGCCGCGGCCGCGCCTCTGACCACCTCGGCGTCCATGGCGGCCCACACCTGGTAGAGCGCCACCAGCCACTCGAACAGGGTGGCGTCCTGCGCCAGGCCCTGCGAGGCCCACTGGTACAGGTGGTGGTGGGTGTTGACCAGGCCGGGGGTGGCCAGGCAGCCGGTGCCGTCGATCCTGGTCGCGCCCGGCGTGTCGGGGGCGGGTCCGGGGCCCAGCTCGGCGATCAGGTCCCCCTCGATCCTGATATATCCGGATTTAATCTCGGGGCCGGTGACCGGTGCGATGGAGACGTTCTCGACGATCAGGCTCACTCGGCGGCCGCCTTCCGCGACGCGGCCAGCCGTACCGCGTCGATGATCTTCTCGTAGCCCGTGCACCGGCACAGATTGCCGGCGAGGGCCTCCCTGATCTCCGCGTCGGACGGCAGCCCCACCCGTTCGATCAGGTCGTGCGCCTGCACGACCAGCCCCGGCGTGCAGAACCCGCACTGCACGGCCCCGCACTCCACGAACGCCTCCTGCACCGGGTCGAGCCGGTCGCCCTCGGCGAGTCCTTCGACGGTACGCACCTGCCGCCCTTCGGCCTGCCCGGCGGCGACCAGGCAGGAGCAGACCGGCACGCCGTCGAGATAGACCGTGCAGGAGCCGCACTCGCCCTGTTCGCAGGCGTTCTTGGAGCCCGGCAGCCCCATGCGCTCGCGCAGCACGTACAGGAGGCTCTCGCCCTCCCAGACGTCGTCGGTGCTCTCCTCGCGGCCGTTGACGGTGAAGGTGACGCGCATCACGCCGCCCTCCTTCCCATGTGGTCGTTCCAGGCCCACGTGAGCGTGCGTCGGGCCATCACGCCGACGGCGTGCACGCGGTAGGCGGCGGTGCCGCGCACGTCGTCGATGGGCGCGGCGGCGGCCGCGCACAGCTCCCCGAACCGCCTGACCAGCGCCGGATCGAGCGGCGCGGCCCAGTCGAGCTCGCGGGCCAGCAGCTCCTCGGCCTCGAGCGCCCGGCGCGGCGTGGGAGCGGCGGAGCCGATGCCCGTGCCGACCCGCCGCTCATGCGGGTGCAGCGCGATCGCGAACGAGCACACCGCGATCACCATGGCGTTGCGCGTGCCGACCTTGGAGAAGTACTGGGGCCCCGTCGCGGGTCTGACGTGCACGGCCCTGATCAGCTCGTCCGGCTCCAGCGCGTTGCGCTTGACCCCCAGGTAGAACTCGGCGGCCGGGATCATCCTGACGCCGCGCCCACGCGACTCCACCTCGACCACGGCGTCCGCCGCCAGCAGCGGCGGGTGGCTGTCGCCCGCGGGGGAGGCCGCGCCGAGGTTCCCCCCGACGGATCCGCGGTTGCGGATCTGCGGCGAGCCGACCGTGCGCGCCGCCTGCGCGAGCCCCGGCAGCGGCCCGCCCAGCTCCTCGATGACCGTCGTGTACGGCACCGCCGCCCCGACCCGCCACGCGCCGTCCACCAGGGCCCATTCCCGCAGCTCGGCCACCCGGTTGAGGTCGAGCAGCGCCGCCGGCCTGCGTACGTCCATGTTGATCTCGACCATGACGTCGGTGCCGCCCTGGATGGGTACCGCGTCGGGCCGGTCCGCCTTGGCGGCCAGCGCCTCCGCCCACGTCGTGGGCCGCAAGAAGTCCATGTTCCCCTACTCCCAGGCGAATCCGGCGTCAGAGGCGTCCTCGCGCAGCACGCTGCCCTCGATCAGGCCGTACGGGCGGTCGGCGGCGTAGAAGATCTCGTTCTGGTTGTCCAGGCCGAACGGCGAAAGGTTCACCGGGAAGTGGTGCTTGTTCGGCATCGCGAGCCTGATCTCGCAGATCTCGGGGCAGGCGGTCAGGGCGCGCTCGCCCATGGCGTACAGGGTCTGCTGGAGCGAGAGGCTGTGGGTGCCCGCGAACGCGTCCAGCAGCGACCCGCGCACCTGCTCGTACGACTTGCCGTACGCGGTCGTGTCGCCGGTGTGCCGCCAGCGCGCGGCGACGGCGGTGGCGAGGATGCGGTCGGTGGCAGGCTGGAGCGTGGTGTACTCGTCCACGATGTAACCGTGGAACTCCGACCCGGTCGTGTTCATCAGCACCAGGTCCTTCAGCCCGGACACCACGGTGGACCGGCCGTCCCTGTCGTGGTGCACGGCGCAGGTGCGCACCTCGCCGCCCTCGCGCACGAACGAGTGCGGCCCCTCCCGGCGCCACGCGTACTCGTCGATCTCGACCCTGGCGTGGTGGATGGTCGGCTGCGACTCGACGAAGTGCCTGGCCAGCAGGAGGGCGAACTCCTCGATCTGGCCGACGCCGTGCTCGCGCGCCAGCGCGTACGCGGTGTTCTTCTGCGTGTCGGTCGGCAGGACGGCGGCGTTGTCGCCGGTCAGGTGGACGGCCTCCATGTCGCCGGAGAGCGAGGTGCTGACGTTGAGGTCCTTGACGTGGTGCACGGGGCCGTCCCTTACCACGTGGACGAGCCTGATCTCCGCCTTGCCGTAGCGGTTGGGGCCGAGCTTGACGGACATCTAGCTCCCTCGGTAGGTGGAGTAGGCGTACGGGCTGAGCAGCAGGGGCACGTGGTAGTGCCGTTCCGGGTCGGCGACCGTGAAGGTGACCACGACCTCCGGGTAGAACGTGTCCTCCAGGTAGGCCCCGGTGTCGAAGACGACCCGGTGCACCCCGGCGCCCGGGTGCCAGCCCTTGATGCGGCCGTCGCCGTCGGTGCGGCCCTCGGCCACGACCCGGCCGTCGTGCTCCAGGCGTACGTGGACGCCCTGGGCCGGGAGCCCCGTGACCGCGTCGAGCACGTGCGTCGAGAAGCTCACGTCCCCTCCTTCATGAGCTTGCCCAGCCGCAGCCGCGTGATCGCGGCCAGCTCGTCACGGACGACCGCGCGCTCGCTCTCCTCGTCGTTGCCCAGCCGATCGCGGAGCCTGGCCAGCAGCTGGGCCCCGCTGAGCCCGGTGGCGCAGACCAGGTAGACGTGCCCGAAGCGCTCCTCGTACGCCTTGTTGCCCTCGGCGAGCGCCTGGCGTACCCCGTCCTGCGCCCCCGAGTCCGCCAGCCCCGACTGCTCCTGCCGGGACCACGACGCCTCCCTGCCGCCCCCGGCGGCCCGCTCCCCGATCCGCGGGTGCGCCGCGAGCGCCTCCAGCACGTCGTCCCACGCGAGCTCCCTGACGGCCGCGTCGGCGGCCGCGGTAAGCTCGCCGAGATCCCGGTACGGCCTGCGCGCCGCCAGCTTCGCGGCGAAGGTCCGGGAGGCGCAGCAGGTGAGCAGCTCCTCCTCGGCGGCGTCCGGGGACCTGGCGTTGAAGTCGGTCAGTGTGTCGGGCATGTCAGAAGTACACACATGCGCTTCGTGCCCGGTCCATCCGCAAGAACTCCGAACTGACCGCCCTCATGGCCAGGACTTTTCGTGTCATGCTCCAAGCCCCGGCCTCCCCGCCCAGGCACGTAGCCGGAACGGCGTCACCCGGGCGTGGCGCGGCCCGTCACTGCCAGAGCATGACCGTGCTGCCCGCCGGGCGCTCGCTGCCCGGCAGGGGCCGCTGGAACTGCACGACCCCGGCGTTGCCGAGCTTCTGCACCCGCACCTTGAACCCGAGTGCCTCCAGCTCCGCCTTGGCGTCCTTGACGTTCTTGCCGATCATCGACGGCACGATGCTGAACTGCTGGTCGTCGCGGGCCTCGTTGTCGCCGCGGAACCAGTCGAAGAAGTCCGTCTGGCACCGCGCCACCGTGATCGCGACCTGCGCGCCCTTGTCCACCTCGGACTTCGCCTTGGGCGTCTGGGCGATGACCGTGCACGGCTCGGCGTCGTCGTCCACCTCGTTGACCTGCACCGCGAAGCCCTGCTGGCCCAGATATCCGGCGGCCTCGTCCTTGGGCATGCCGTTGACGTCGGGCATGACCATTCCGGCGCTGACGAAGATGTCGACCTTGGCGCCTTCCCGCACCTTCTCGCCCACCTGCGGCGAGGTGCGGATCACCTTGCCCCGTTCGACCGCCTGGTTGGCCAGCCGCTTGACCACGCCCACGGTCAGCCCGGCGGCGGCGATCGCGGAGCGGGCCTCGTCGCCGCTCATGCCGTCGGTCTTGGGCACGATGATCCGCTTGGGGCCGAGCGAGGGCACCAGCGTGATCGTGGCGCCCTTCTCCACCTCGGCGTCGGCGGGCGGGTCGGTGCTGAGGACCAGGCCCGCCTCCACCTTCTCGTCGTTGAGTGCCTTGCCCTCCTGCACCTTGAACCCGGCCGCGACGGCGCTCTTCCTGGCCAGCTCCAGGTTCTTGCCGACCAGGTCGGGCACGTGGACGAGCTCGGGCTGCGCGAAGAACCAGCCGGTCAGGCCCACCGCGACCACCATCACGGCGGCGAGCGTCACCAGGAACCAGTTGGGCCTGAACCCCCGCCGCTTCGGCGTCTCCTCCCGCGGCTGGATCATGGTGTGGGCCGGCGCGGCCTGCGGCGCCGAGGGGGCGGCGGAGAACGTACGGGTGTGCGGCTGCGAGTGGGACATCGGCGGGTTGGTCAGCCGCGGCAGCATCCGGTGCGCGTCGACGGCCGCCACGAGCATCGCGGTGGCGTCGGCGGGGCGGTCGGCCGGCTCGCGGGCCGTCGCGTGCGTCACCAGCGTGTCGATCAGCGGCGGCACCTCGGGGACCAGCGACGACGGCGCGGGCACGGTGTCGTGGACGTGCCGGTAGGCGACCGACATCGGCGTCTGGCCGTCGTACGGCTGCTGCCCCGTGACCAGCTCGAACAGCATGATGCCCGCGGCGTAGACGTCGCTGCGCACGTCGGTGGCGCCGAGCGTGACCTGCTCGGGAGCCATGTAGCCGATCGTGCCGATCATCACGCCGGTGCGGGTCTGGTTGGTGGCCTCGATGGCCCTGGCCAGGCCGAAGTCGACGACCTTGACCCGGCCGTCGTCGGTCATCAGGACGTTCTCCGGCTTGACGTCGCGGTGGACCATCCCGGCCTGGTGGGCCGCGCCGAGGGCGGCGAGCACCGGGATCATGATCTCGAGGGCCTCGCGGGCGGGCAGCCTGCCGCGCTCGCGCAGGATGTCGCGGAGCGTCCTGCCGGGCACGTACTCCATCGACAGGTAGACCACGTCGTTGTCGGTGCCCTGGTCGAAGACGTGCACCACGTTGGGGTGCGAGAGGCTGGCGACCGACTTGGCCTCGCCGATGAACCTCCTGACGAACGCCGGGTCCTCGGCGAGCGAGCGGTGCATGACCTTCAGCGCCACCGTCCGGTCCAGCCGGACGTCCAGCGCGAGGTAGACCGTCGCCATACCGCCCCGGGCGATCCGGCTCTCGATGCGGTAGCGTCCGTCGAGAAGCCGCCCGACCAGGGGGTCCGCAGTCGTCGTGTCCACCCCGCTGAGTTTACGGGCGTTTTGCCATCGGCAGGGCCTTGCCGCCCTAAACCGATGCGGAGACGTTCCTGTCGAACGCCCCCGCGCCCACGTCCGCACCAGGCGCCTCAGAGGTGCTCGGCGCCTTGAGCAAGCGGTCTCTCAGGGGGTCATCGGGGAGGACGCCTCGGCGTAGCGCCTGCGTGGGATGCGTCCGGCCAGCCGCGCCAGCCGTCCCGCGACCACGGCCCCCTTCATGGCCGCCGCCATGAGGTCGGGCCGCTGCGCCCTGGTCACCGCGGTGGCCAGCAGCACGGCGTCGCAGCCGAGCTCCATCGCCAGCGCGGCGTCGCTCGCAGTGCCGATGCCCGCGTCGAGCACCACCGGCACCGACGCGGCCTCGACGATCAGCTCGATGTTGTGCGGGTTGCGGATGCCGAGGCCCGAGCCGATCGGCGCGCCCAGCGGCATCACGGCCGCGCAGCCCGCCTGCTCCAGCCTGCGGGCCAGCGCGGGATCGTCCCCGATGTACGGCAGCACCACGAACCCGTCGGCCACCAGCCGCTCGGCCGCGTCGAACGTCTCGATCGGGTCGGGCAGCAGCGTCCGCTCGTCGGCGATGACCTCGAGCTTGACCCAGTTCGTGCCGAGCGCCTCCCTGGCCAGCCGCGCCGTCAGCACGGCCTCGCCCGCGGTGAAGCAGCCGGCCGTGTTGGGCAGCACCTTGATGTCCCGCCTGCGCAGCACGTCGAGGACCGAGCCGGGGGCATCGGGGTCGAGCCGCCGCATGGCCACCGTGGTGATCTCGGTGCCGGACGCGGCCAGCGCCTGGTCGAGCACGTCGAGCGAGGGAGCGCCGCCGGTCCCCATGATGAGCCGGGAAGCGAACTTCTCCCCGGCGATGATCAGATCATCCACCTTGCACCGCCGTCAGAACCTCCACCCGGTCACGGTCGCTGAGCGCCGTCGTCTCCCACGAGCTCCGCGTGACCACCTCGTCGTTCACGGCCACGGCCACCCCGGTGGTGGCCGAGGTCAGTCTGTGTACGGCCTGCGCCACGGTCATGCCGTCGGCCACCTCGTGCGCGGCCCCGTTGATCGTCACAATCATGAAATTTCCCGAAACCTTCCAGGCGCGCACAACGCCGCCAGCTCGCCCTCTTCGCCCCGCAGGATGTCGGCCGTCAACGGCGCCAGCAGCACGCCGCCCCGGTGGTGCCCGGTGGCCAGCGCGAGCCCCGGGGTGCCGCTCGGGCCGATGACGGGCAGGTTGTCCGGCGTGCCCGGCCGCAGCCCGGCCACCACGTCGGCGACCTCCAGCTCGGTGACGCCCGGCACCAGCTCCCTGGCGTCCCGCAGCAGTTCGTACAGCCCGCCCGCGGTCACCCGGGTGTCGAACCCCATCTCCTCCTGGGTCGCCCCGACCACCAGCTCGCCGTCACCCCGGGGGACGAGGTAGACCGGCGTGCCGTGCACGGTGCCGCGTACGCAGCGGGTGAGCAGCGGCTGCGGGGAACGCAACCGCATGATCTGCCCCTTGACCGGCCGCACCGGCACCTCTGCCAGCCCGGCGCTCCACGCCCCGGCCGCCAGGACGACCCGCTCCGCCGGTATCTCGCCGCCTTGGTCAAGGCGTACCCCTGTGACCCGGCCGCCGCCGTCGCGCAGCAGCTCGCCGGCGCGGGCCCGTACCAGCGGGACTCCCAGGCGGTCGAGGGCGGCGAGCAGCGCCGCCGTCACCCGCCGCGGGTCCACCCAGGCGTCGCCGGGAGCCAGCAGCCCGCCCCGCACGGAGGGCGCCAGCATGGGCTCCAGGCGGCGGCACTCGCGCCCGCTCAGCCGCTCGACGGGCAGCTCCAGCTTCTCCATGTACGCGGCCAGCTCGTCCAGCGCCGCCAGGTCGTCTGCCCCGAACGCCACGTCGAGCGTCCCGTCGGAACGCAGGTCCAGGGCCTCGACGCCCGCCAGGCCCGCGTCGGCGGCCAGCTCGGCGGCGAAGCCGGGCCAGCGGCGCAGCGACGCCGCGCCCAGCCGCAGCAGCGGCGCCTCGGTGTAGGAGACCTCGCTGACCGGCGCCAGCATCCCCGCGGCCGCGTGCGAGGCGCCCGAGGCAGGGGCGGGGTCGACGAGGGTGACCGGCCGCCCGTCGCGGGCCAGCCGCCAGGCCACGGAGAGCCCGACGACCCCGGCGCCCACGATCACATCCATCCGCGCTCCCTTCGCCGGCATGATCCGGATCAGGTGTCTTGCGGTCGAAGGCCCGGTGAAGCCTTCCTCTCAGCCCGGTTACGGCCGGACTCCCGCGCGTCTTTCCGCCTCCAGCCTACGGCCTCGGCGCGACGGCCCGGCACCGCCCCCGTTATGGTCATGAACGTGAATCATGTCGTGGTGGTAGGAGCCGGCCTGGCCGGGGTGCGCACCGTGGAAGCGCTGCGCGGACGCGGTTTCGGCGGAAGGATCACGCTGATCGGTGAGGAGCGCCATCGCCCCTACGACCGCCCGCCGCTGTCCAAGGCCGTGCTGTTCGGCGACGCCGACACCAGCTACGTCGGCACCGACCTGGCCGCGATCGACGTGGACTTCCGCCCGGGCGTCAGCGCCAAGTCGCTGCGCCAGGGCGTCGTCGAGACCACCGAGGGCGAGGTGCGCTACGACGGGCTGGTCATCGCCACCGGGGCCGAGCCGATCAGGCTGCCCGGCGACGGCCCGCAGCACGTGCTGCGCACGATCGACGACGCCCACGAGCTCAGGGCCATGCTCGTCACCGGCGCCCGCGTCGCCGTCATCGGCGCGGGCTGGATCGGCGCCGAGGTGGCCACCGCCGCCCGCCGCGCCGGCTGCGCGGTGACGGTCATCGAGGCCGGTCCCGCGCCGCTCGCGGCCGCCGTCGGCGCCGAGATCGGGGCCCGCACCCAGCGCTGGTACGACGAGATCGACCTGCGGCTCGGCACCATGGTCGACTCCGTGGACGAGGGCGGCGTGCGCCTGGTCGGCGGCGAGTTCGTGGAGGCCCACGTGGTCGTCACGGGCATCGGCGTCCGCCCGGCCGTCGAATGGCTCACCGGCGCCGACATCGACCTGCACAACGGCGTGGTCGTGGACGAGCACCTGCGTGCCTCGCTGCCCGACACGGTCGCCGTCGGCGACTGCGCCGCCTGGTGGTCGCGCCGCTGGCAGACCAGGCTCAGGGTCGAGCACTGGGACACCGCGCTCAACGCCCCCGAGGTCGCCGCCGCGAGCCTGCTGGGCGAGGACGTGGCCTACGATCCCGTTCCGTACTTCTGGTCGGAGCAGTTCGGCCACATGGTGCAGTACGCCGGCCATCATCCGGCGGGGGAGCGGCTCGTCTACCGCGGCGACCCGGAGGGCAAGTGGTCGGCCGTCTGGCTCACCGCCGACGACGCCCTCGCCGCGGTGCTCGCCGTGGACCGGCCGCGCGACCTCGTACAGGGGCGCCGGATCATCGACGCGGGGCACCGCCTCGACGTGGAACGCCTGGTAGATCCAGATGTCCCCCTACGGGATTGTGTTGTTTGAGCAAGCACGCCATGTGGTAGTTGTGGTTTCGTGACGCTTTCTGTTGCACAGATCGACCGGGAGACCGACCAGCTCGTAGAAGAGTGGCTCACTCTCCCCGAAGTGGCCTCGCGCCTTGACCTTTCGATCGGGCGGGCCAAGCAACTCCTCAAGGACCACAAGCTGCTCGGCGTGCGCCGCGGCAGCGGCGGGCCGCAGGTGCCTGCGGTGTTCCTCGACGGAAAGGACGTGATGAAGGGCCTGCCCGGCACGCTGACCGTGCTGCAGGATGCCGGCTTCGACGATGTCGAGTCGCTGCGCTGGCTCTTCACCCCAGACGAGTCGCTCCCGGGGTCGCCCATCCAGGCGATCAAGGCCGGCCGTCATACGGAGGTCAAGCGGCGTGCCCAAGCCCTCGGTTTCTGAGGCGCGCCTCTATCTCTGCACCGACGGCCGCCGCGACCGCGGCGACCTGGCAGAGTTCCTCGATTCGGTGCTGGCCGCCGGCGTGGACATCATCCAGCTGCGGGAGAAGGGCCTGGAGGCACGCGAAGAACTCGCACTCCTCGAAGTCTTCCGCGACGCCTGCGACCGGCACGGCAAACTGCTGGCCGTCAACGACCGGGCGGACATCGCCTACGCCGCCCGGCCCGACGTGCTCCACCTGGGGCAGGACGACCTTCCTGTGACGGTCGCGCGAGAGATACTCGGCGACGACATCGTCATCGGCCGGTCCACCCACTCCGCCGCCGAGGCTTCCGCCGCGGCCGTGGAGCCGGGCGTCGACTATTTCTGCTGCGGCCCCGTCTGGCCCACGCCCACCAAGCCGGGCCGCCCGGCCCCCGGCCCGCCGCTGCTCAGGCACGCGGCCGCGCTGGAGACCGCACGGCCGTGGTTCGGGATCGGCGGCATCGACCTCACCAATCTGGACGAGGTGATGTCGTACGGGGTGAGCCGGGTGGTGGTCGTACGCGCGATCACGGAAGCGGAGGACCCGGGGGCGGCCACGGCGGAGTTCGCCAAGCGCCTGTCCTCCCGCTGACCCCGCAGGCCGCCCTGACGCGGCCACCCGTGTCCCCATCCACCCCATCCACCTTGTGCCGAGGCGTCCGCCACCCCGCGGGCGCCTCGGGCCACGAGCTCGTGACGGACTCGATGACGGCGGCTCGACTGGCGCGGCTGCGGTGACGGCGGCTCGACTGGCGCGGCTGCGGTGGCTCCGCGCTTGCCGGCGCGACGGTGGCCCCGTGATGCCGCCGCGGTCGCCGTGAAGCGGCACCGCCTGCCGCAGACGCCGCACCGCCCGGCCCCGGATCGGCGCGCGCATCGCCCTCGGAGGCGTCGGTGCCGAAGGCGGTGGTCGCGAGTGTGAGCGCGGCCGCGACGGCGATGCCCTGGCGTGCGCGGCGCACCCGGCAGAGGGCCGAGCCCCTGGGCGGAGACGCAGCTACGCGTCAGGTGTTGCGGGAGGTGGCGGCGATGGCGAGCTCCGTCAGCGCCGTGCGGGCCTCGGCCGTGACCGGCGCCTCGTCGAGCGCCGACAGCGCCCTGCCCAGGTAGTCGCCGATCAGGTCCTCGCACTCCCGCAGCGCACCGGTGTCGTCGATGATCCGCCGCAACGTCTCCACCCCGCGCTCGTCCAGCTCAGGGTCGCCCAGCAGCCGCCGCACGGTGGCCGCGTCGGCGGGGGAGGCGGCCGCCAGGGTGCGGGCGACGAGCATCGTCCGCTTGCCTTCGCGCAGGTCGTCCCCAGCGGGCTTGCCCGTCTGCGCCGGGTCGCCGAACACGCCCAGGATGTCGTCCCGGAGCTGGAACGCGATCCCGACCTGCGTGCCGTACCCCGTGCAGAGCTCGTCCATCCATGGCATGAGCTTGCCGACGGCGAGCACCAGCCCGAGCCTGAGCGGCTGCTCCACCGAGTATTTGCCGCTCTTGAACAGCGCCACCCGCAGCGCCGACTCGAACGTGTTCTCCCCGTGGGCCTGCTCCAGCAGGTCGAGGTATTGTCCGCACATCAGCTCGGTGCGCATGTGGTCGTGCACCGGCTGGGCCGCCGCCAGCGACTCGGGCGCCAGGCCGCTGGTGCGCCACATCTCGCCCGACCAGATCAGCAGCAGGTTGCCCAGCAGGATCGCCGCGCCCTCGCCGAACTGCTCCGCGGCGCCGTGCCAGCCCGACTTCTCGTGCAGCGACTGGAACCGGCGGTGCGCGGACGGCATCCCCCTGCGCAGATCGCTCTTGTCCATCACGTCGTCGTGGACCAGCGCGCTGGCCTGCAGCAGCTCCAAGGAGGCCGCGGCGGTGAAGATCTCGGGCACGTCCGTGCCGCCCGCGCCGCGCCAGCCCCAGTAGCAGAACGCCGGGCGCAGCCGCTTGCCGCCCGACAGCAACTCGTCGGCGGCCGTGCGCAGCGGCGCGAGCTCGGGATCGCCGGTGGCGGGCAGCTGCCGTTCGACGAATGCTCCGAGAGCACGCTCCACCTGCTTGCGCAGGGTGTCCATGCCGGCGGCGTCAGTGGTCATGCCTTGAGACTAGTGGCCGGGCGCCCGGATCGAATCCGCAGGTGTGCTGGAGGCCTTGCCGTGCCTCGGAGGTGACATGGCTGTGACCCCCAGGGTGACGCGCCGGCTCCCTGGGGTGGTGCGTCCATGACCTTGCGGTGGGGAGCTGACCTGTAACCTTGGGGCATGGCGCTTGGTCGACCCTCCATCCTGCCCGATCGTGTTCCCACCGTCCGCGACCTGCTCGCCGCCGGTGGCCGGTCGTTCTCCTTCGAGTTCTTCCCGCCGAAGACCGACGAGGGGGCGCGGCAGCTCTGGAAGGCGATCAGGGAGCTGGAGTCGCTGCGGCCGACGTTCGTGTCCGTGACGTACGGCGCGGGCGGCTCCACGCGTGACCGCACGGTCGACATCGTCGAGCGGATCGCGCACGACACGACGCTCACGCCCGTGGCGCACTTCACCGCGGTCAACCATTCGATCCGCGAGCTGCGCCACCTGGTGGGGCGTTTCGCCGACGCCGGGGTGCGCAACATCCTGGCCGTGCGCGGCGACCCCCCTGGTGACCCGGCGGCCGAGTGGGTGCGCCACCCCGAGGGCGTGCTCTACGCCGAGGACCTGGTGCGGCTGATCAGGCAGGCGGGCGACTTCTGCGTCGGCGTGGCCGCCTTCCCGTACAAGCATCCGCGTTCGCCGTCCATCGAGTCCGACACCGAATACTTCGTCCGCAAGTGCCAGGCGGGGGCCGACTACGCGATCACGCAGATGTTCTTCCGCGCCGAGGACTATCTGCGGCTGCGCGACCGGGTGGCGGCCCAGGGGTGCGACACGCCGATCATCCCGTGCATCATGCCGGTGACGCAGATGAGCACGATCGCGCGGTCGGAGCAGTTGTCGGGCGCGCCGTTCCCGCCGGAGGTGGCGGCCCGCTTCGAGGCGGTCGCGGACGACCCGGCGGCGGTGCGGCGGCTCGGCATCGAGCACGGGGCCGAGCTGTGCCAGCGGCTGCTCGACGAGGGCGCGCCGGGCATCCACTTCATCACGTTCAACCGCTCCAGCGCGTCGCGCGAAGTCTTCCAGCGCCTCGAGCGGGTGGCTCTTTCCGCCTGAGACCGTTGGGCGGGGTCCGAAGGCCGACGCCAGGTAGCGCCGGGCGGCTCCAGCCACCATCCCGCCGCGCCTGCGCCGGAGGGGCCCCGCGGTGGCGGGTCACGAGGGCGGCGGGTGGTGGGTCGCGCGCTGGGGTGAGGCGCGCTGGATGAGGTGTACCGCCGCCCGGGACACCGCCGTACTGCGGTGGGGTGGCCCGCCACCCGCCCGCAGGGGGACCGGGCGGGTGACGGGCAGGGGACAGTAGACGGTGAGTAAAGGAGCGGATACCTTACGTAATGGATGGTGCCCCAAGCCATGCCCAGACAAACCCAGCAGTCACGGGTTCCTCAGCAGGTCACCGTCAGGTCAAGGGCAGGGGGCGGCCCATGATGGCGTAGTCCTCGTGGCCGCCCGGGAACACGAACCTCGTGAGCAGGTCGGTGAACCCCATGCTGGCGTAGAGGTGGCGGGCGGCCGTGGGCTGGTCATGGGTGGACAGGACGGCCGAGCGCTCGGGGCGGCCGGCGCAGATGGTGCGGATCATCGCGCGGCCGATGCCCTTGCCGTGATAGTCGGGGTGGACGTGGATCTCGGCCAGTTCGAACGCGTTGCCCAGCCAGGCGTTGGCGGCCTCCCGGCCGAGACGGTCGGTCACGGCCCGGTAGACCACGTCGTGCCACCATTGTCCGGGCGCGCCGTGGAAGCCGTACGCGAAGCCCACGGTGAGGGGCGAAGAAACGGACGAATCGCGCAATTCTGCGAAATAACACTGAAAATGGGGATATGTCGCGTGATTTCGCATGATGGTCTTACGGCCGTTGATCTGCTCCGCGGGCGGGTCCATGGCAGCCGCGTAAATGTCGATCACCGTCTCCAGCCGCTCCGTGAACTCGGCCGGACCCGCCCCGCGAAACTCGATCACCCGTCGCACATTACTCGACGTCCGCAGCCGTACCCCCGGTGATCCGCACGAGCTCGTCGAACGTCGTCGGGAAAACGGTCAGCGGATGCCCTCCGGCCGCCCACACCACCTCGTGCTTGCCGAGCCAGTTGTCCACCACGGTCCGCACGGGCGCCGGGTGCCCGACCGGGGCCACGCCGCCGATGGGCTGGCCGGTCGCCGCCCTGACGAACTCCGGCGTCGCACGCCGTACCTTCGCGGCCCCCACCGTGCGGGCGATCAACTCCACGTCCACGCGGTGTGCCCCGCTCGTCAGCACCAGCAGCGGAGCGCCGTCCGCGTCGAAGATCAGGCTGTTGGCGATGGCGCCGACCTCGCACCCGAGCTGAGCCGCGGCGGTCGCGGCCGTGGGGGCCTTCTCGGGCAGGACGACGATCTCGCCGCCCGCCCCCAGTTCGCGCAGCGCGGATTGAACGACGACGGCATTCGACGGCAACTTCTCAGGCATGGGCACACTCTAAACAGTTGACCGCTTCATTACTGGTTCATGGCGAGTGGTGTAGGGTCCTCTGATCTATTCAATAATGGTATGAGAGGTGGTACGCGTGGGGGCTCGACGGCTGCCCGGAGTGGCTGCTCTTCTGACGGCTGGCGCTGTCGCACTCTCGGGCTGTGGCGCACAGGCGCCGCAACGCTCGACGTCGGCGTCACCGGTCCTGACGGCTGTGTCCCCCGTCGCCACGCGCATCTCGGCGGGCGCGCACTTCGGGCCTTCCGCCACGGTCACCGCGCCGCGCAAGACGCTCAAGCTGGGCTCCAAGGGCAAGGCCGTCCAGTGGCTGCAGCAGCGCCTGGCCGAGCTCGGCTACCGCCCAGGCACGGCCGACGGCCGGTACGGCGGTGCGACGCTGGCGGCCGTGTGGGCGTTCCAGAAGGTGAACGGCATCAGGCCGTCCAGCACCGTCGCCAGCCGCACGTGGGACGCGCTGGAGGCGCCGAAGTCCCCCCAGGTCCTGGTCAGGAACGGCAAGCCGACCCGCGCCGAGGTCAACCTCACCAAGCAGATCATGGTCCTGTACGTGGGCGGCCAGGTGAAGCTGATCACCCACATCTCCTCGGGCAGCGGCGTCCCCTACTGCGAGACCGCCACCTGGCAGGGCAAGCAGCAGCGGTTCTGCGGCTCGGCCAGGACGCCGACGGGCGACTACCGGACGACGTGGCGCGCTCGCGGGTGGCACCGGTCGTACCTGGGGCAGCTCTACAACCCGATCTTCTTCAACGGCGGCATCGCCTTCCACGGAGCGCTGTCGGTGCCGCTCTACCCGGCTTCGCACGGGTGCGTACGCATGCCGATGAACGTGGCCGAGGTGCTGCCGGGGATGCTCGGCAAGGGCGTCCCCGTGCACGTCCGGGGCAAGTTCAGCCGCGCCTGAGACGGGCGTGCCGGTGAGCGCGTGACCGGAGGCCTTGGCGGCATAACGCGCGCATAACCACATACGGTGACGGGCCCGTTATGGGGCCTTTGTTGGACTCCCTCCCTGACCTTCTTGGGGGGAGTCCATGACAACGGTGTTCATGGCGCCTGCGCCCGCACACGTGGCGGCGCGGCGCGAGAGCCGGTCCCGGCTGTGGTGGCTGCTGGCGGCAGGGTGGGTCGCGCACGTGGGGCTGCGCCTGTGGCTGTACCGGTACCACACCGGACCGGTGGCCAACCCGGACGAGACCGGTTACCTGCTCGCCGCCCGCTGGCTGGCGGGCGGGCCCGGCGCCGATCTGACCGGCTCGACCTTCTACCACGGCGGGTATCCGGTCCTGCTGGTCCCGATCTTCTGGCTCACCTCCGATCCCGTCCTGGCCTACCGGCTGGTGGTCGTGGTGGGGTCGATGGCGGCCGCGAGCGCGTACCCGCTGGCGTACCTGCTGCTGCGCCGGCTGGGGCTGGGCGTGCGGACCGCGCTGATCGCGGCGTTCGTGGCGGGGCTGTCGCCGGCGCTGCTGCTGTTCTCGGGGCTGGCGCTGACCGATGCGATCCTGCCCGTGCTCGTGCTCGCCTGGCTGGTCGCGGTGCACGACCTGGTCGCGTACCGGTCGGTGCGGGCCGGGGCGGCGGCGGGCGGGCTGTCGGCGTTCGCGATGGCGGCGCACCTGCGGGGGACGGTCGTCCTGGCGGTCTGCGTGCTGGTCGTGATGGTGGCGGCGGTCCGCTGGAAGACGGTGACGGCGGCGCTCCGCCGGAGGACGGTGATGCCGGCGGTCCGCCGGAGGATGGTGATGCCGGCGGTCGCGGCGCTGGTGAGCGCCGCCGTGGTCGTGGCGGCGGGGAAGGCGATCAACGGGGCCCTGGCGGCCGTGTTGTACCCGGGCGGGTCCCGTGACCTGTCGGGACTGCTCATCTCCAGGCTCACGACCCTCGAGGGGCAGGCGTGGGCGCTCTCGGGAGCGGCCGGGCAGCTCTGGTACCTCATCGTCGGCACCTGGGGGCTCGCGGGCGTCGGCCTGGCGGGCGCGGCGGCCCTGCTGGTACGGCGGTCCGCGCCGTTCCAGCACCGTGTCCTGGCGGGCGCGCTGCTGCTCGCGACCCTCGGCATCGCGTACGCCTCCTCGGCCGCCCTGCCGGACGAGCACCGCGTCGGCAACTACGTCTACGGCCGCTACCTGGCCTGCGTCGCGGTGGCCTGGACCCTCGCCGGGCTGGTCGTGCTGCTGAAGGGCGGCCGACTGGCCGTCGTGCGGCACGCGGCGGCGGCCGCCGGGCTGATGGCGCTGACCGGCGGGGCGGCCGCCTGGTACGCGGGGGACCGGCTGGTGCGCTACGGCTTCATCGCGTTCGACTTCCCCGAGGTGATCTTCCTCACCGGCGACCGCGACTCGCTCGACCTGGTCACCGCCTCGGTGACCGCCCTGATCATGCTGGCCTGCCTGATCGCGGCCGCCTTCCTCACCACCCGCCGCACCCGGCTGTTGGTGGTGGGCGTGCTGGCGCTGATCGACATCGCGTTCACGGCCGGGCAGGCGCCCGCGCCCCCGTCCGGTGCCGACTGGCTGCCCAAGCCGCCCCCGGGGCGGGTGGCGGTGGACAGGAGGGTGAAGTGGAACGTGTGGGTGCCGCTGGCGTACCGGGTGTCGTGGACGAAGATCGAGCTCTACGGCGGGCGGCCTCCGGAGGGCGCCTGCACCGCCGTCGTCCCGTACGGCGCGGTCCCGCCGGCGGGCTGGGCCGCGACCGGCCTGGGCGGTGCCCAGATGGGCTGGACGGCCTGGTCGAACGGGCGCTGCGGCTGAGCGCCGGCGGGCGGGTCCGCTCGACCGGCCCGCCGCGGCCGTGAGGTCCGGCCTTCAGGGCTGAGGTTCTCCCGGAGCCGTGGTCGCCCGCCTGCCCTCGGCGGCGGCCATGCGCAGCCCTGCGGCCTGTGCCAGCCCGGCCAGCACCAGGATCGCGACCGTGCCCGCCTGCCACGCGGGGATGCCGTCGGCGAAGTCGGGGGAGTCGTAGAGCTCCGCCGCCATCCTGACGGGGTTGAGCAGCGCCACGAAGACCGCGAGGGCGTACGGGACGATCAGGACGCCCGACAGCACGAACAGGAACGTGCGGCCCCGGCCGCGCCTCCGTAAGAGCACGCCGATGACGGCGTAGACCATGCCCAGGACGCCCGCGAGCAGCGCGGTCCACGAGACCAGCCGCCCCGTGTCGGTGCCCAGCGCGGTCATCCCGTCGGGACCGAGCCGGCCACCCGCCCACTCGGGGCCCGCGATCTGCGCCTTCACGGCTGCCCTGATGGCCACGAGGTTCGCGCCCGCGTACGCCGCCGCCAGGACCGGCCCCAGCGCCAGCAGGCCGAGAGCGACCGGCCACCTGCTCCTCGCCATCCGGCTCCCCCTCCCCTCCGGACAGTTTCCCAGACAGGGCCCTCGAGGGCTAACCGAGCGAGCACAGGCCGGAGAGCGTGATCTCGGCCGCGCGCCGCGCCGTGTGCCACATCTGCTCCACGGACCGGTCGTTGTCGATGTTCGTGATGATCGCCAGCTTCACCGCGCCGAACACCGCCCCCACCGCGGCGGCCGCCTCCACCCGGTCCAGTTGGTCCGGGTACGCCTCGTGCAGCGCCCGCGCCATCCTGGCCTGGTTCTCGAACAGCATCATCAGCGCCCGCGCCTGCAGCGCCGGCTCCTTGAGGACGAGCCGTATCCGCAGCCCCGCGTCCTCGAACGTGAACTCCTCGTACGTGGTGAGCCACTCCAGGCTCTCGTCCACGATCCTGCGCAGCACGTCGGCCGGCGACTCGCCCGGCCCCCTGTCGGCCAGCGCGGCGACCGCCCGCTCCATCCGGCCCTCGGAGTCGTAGAAGACCACGTCCTCCTTGCTCGCGAAGTAGCTGAAGAACGTGCGCGTCGACACGTCGGCCGCCGCGGCGATCTCCGCGAGTGTGGTCTCCTCGTAGCCCTTCTCGTCGAACAGCCGGAGCGCGGCCTCGACCAGTGCCCGGCGCGTGCGCTGCTTCTTGCGCTCCCGCAGCCCCACGCCACCGCTTTCCACCATGCCGAAACTATAGTGCAAGCAGTGCCTATTTGCATGGATTGAAAATTTGCAATGGACGAGGTTTTATGAGGTGTCACTCGGAAAGGAGCCGCAGCATGTCCGACGTCACGTTTCCCATGGCCCGCCGGCGTCCGCTCGACCCGCCTGATGAAGCCACTGAGCTGCGACAACAGGGGGCCATGCACCGCATGACGTACCCAGACGGCCATCGGGGCTGGCTGGTGACCCGCTACTCGGCGGCCCGCGCCATCCTGGCGCACCCGCACTTCAGCAACAGGCAGGAGCTCTCGCATCCGCCGCTGCCGAGCCAGCTGGAACGGGTGAGGATGCAGCGGGAGCGGAAGATGCCGGCGGGCGTCTTCCTGCGGATGGACCCGCCCGACCACACGCGCTACCGCAAGCTGCTCACCGGGCAGTTCACCGTGCGCCGGATGAAGGCGCTCGAGTCCAGGATCGAGGAGATCGTCAACGCCCACCTGGACGGCATGGCCGCCGCCGGCGGTCCCGTGGACCTCGTGCAGATGTTCGCGCTGCCCATCCCGTCGCTGGTGATCTGCGAGCTGCTCGGGGTGCCGTACGAGGACCGCGCGCAGTTCCAGGAGAACTCCAAGCTCCTGCTCAGCCTGGAGACCAAGGCCGAGGAGGCGATCGCCGCGCTCGGCCGGGTCATGGCGTACTTGTACGGGCTCATCCAGCGCAAGCGCAAGGAGCCGTCCGACGACCTGCTCGGCGGGCTCATCGAGGGCGGGGAGCTGAACGACGAGGAGCTCACCGGGGTCTCGTTCCTGCTGCTGGTGGCCGGGCATGAGACGACCGCCAACATGCTGGGGCTCGGGACGTACGCGCTGCTCACGAACCCCGACCAGCTCGCCGCCATGCGCGACGACCCGTCGGTGGTGGACAACGGCGTCGAGGAGCTGCTGCGCTACCTCACGATCATCCACGTCGGGCCGATCCGTACCGCGCTGGAGGACGTCGAGATCGAGGGCAACCTCATCAAGGCGGGCGAGACCGTCACCCTCCAGCTGCCCGCCGTCAACCGCGACCCGTCCCGCTTCCCCGACGGCGACCGGCTCGACGTCACCAGGCAGGCGGGCGGGCACCTGACCTTCGGCCACGGCATCCATCAGTGCCTGGGACAGCAGCTCGCGCGGGCCGAGATGCGCATCGCGTACCCCGCACTGCTGCGCCGCTTCCCGGGTCTACGCTTGGCCGTAACACCCGAGGAGGTGCCGATGCGCTCGGATATGGGCATCTATGGCGTGCACCGCCTCCCAGTCACTTGGTAGGTCATCATGGAGATCAAGGCAGATACGACGGTGTGCATCGGCGCGGGCATGTGCGCGCTGACAGTGCCGGAGGTGTTCGACCAGAGCGAGGACGAGGGCACGGTGGAGCTCCTGCAGAAGGTGCCGCCGCAGGAGCTGGAGGACGGCGTCCGCCGCGCCGTGACCCTGTGCCCGTCAGGGGCCCTCTCCATCGCCTGAGCGACGCCTGACACCTTGAACGGCCTGAGGGCCGTCGCCGCATCTCGTTCTCTTGCGGCGACGGCCCTTTTTCGTCCGTAGGACCGCGACACGTCGAACCTGTGTTCGTGGAATCGGTTGACACCGAGCGTGATCGAAATTATGTTCGACCTTGTGACGGTGAGGCTCGCGGCTCAGCGTCACAAGGACCTGGTCGCGGGCCGTTCGCTTCCCCAAGCGATACCCGCGGCCAGGCTCCACGGGCTAAGGGCGCGTCCTCGTCGTCGGCGGAGACGAGTGGGCGTGTCCTGGCCGGACGGGGAGAGGGGAAGCTCCTCGTCCGGCCAGCCCGGCGGAAATGTCGGTGGCGTCTGCGAGTGTTGGCTCCACCGGCTTCAGACGCCGGCAGCCGCCCACGACTCCAAGGAGGCGCGCAAGATGGCACCACGGCCTAGAGAAACGCCCGGGCCCCGGCTGTCGCCTGCGGTTCGGGCGCACTTGACCGATTCACGTTCCTGCCTGGCGGACGCGGCAGGCGCCCGCACGCCGGCATCCCGATATGTGGCGGCCCACCTGGCAGCCCTTCGAGCGGCGGCGGCGATGCTGGCCGCCCGTCCCCGTCCCACCGAGGGCCGCAGGCGCCGCCTGCGCAGCGCCTGGGACCTGCTGCCCGAGGCCGAGCCGCACCTGGCCGAGTGGGCGGCCTACTTCGCGGTGAGCGCCGCCAAGCGTGCCGCCGCGGAGGCGGGCATGGTCAGCCGGGTCAGCGCGGCCGACGCCGACGAGATCATGGCCGAGGCGGAGACGTTCGTCTCCACGGTGGAAGACCTCCTGGGCGTCCCCTCCCAGCCCCAGCTCCCCGTGAACGTCCCGTTGGCGGGCTGAGCCCCTGCCTGTCCCGCTCGGGGACACGGCTCTTCACGGGAACGCCCGGGTTCCTCGCGTGCTTTCAGCGCGGGCTCGGGATGCTTGGAGGCATGCCTCAGGGGCCTACACGCGCCCTGTGAAGCCCGCATTCGCTGTGGGACGGGTTACGGCCGCCCCACGCGCTACGGCCCCGCTATGGACGGGGCTCGGCTGACGGCAGGCACTCGCAACGAAGGAAGCGGCACCGAGGCGCGGTGCCATGTGTGGCACATCATTCGCGGCACGCCACCCGCGCCCGTACAGACTCAGGCGTGAAGGCGGCGGCCGGTGATCTTCATCACACTGCAGAGGCCCGAGGTGTGCCGTCCCCGGGGCCAGGAAGCCGGTGGGCTCGCCGGCGCCAGGCGGCGGCGAGCCCGTGAGCGGGCGGCAGACTCAGGCCGAGACCGGCCTCAGAACGACTCGACGGCGCGGCGCGCCTCGGCGTCGAGGACGCCCCAGCTGATGAGCTCCTCGGTCAGCTCGCTCGGCGACTTGTCATAGATCACGGCCAGGGAGCGCAGGTCCTCCTGGCGGATCGACAGCACCTTGCCGTTGTAGTCACCGCGCTGGCTCTGGATCGTGGCGGCGTAGCGGGCCAGTGCCCCCGCCTTCTCCTTGGGCAGCGCGGCCAGGCGCTCCAGGTCGATCACAAGCTTGGGTGTCGGCCCCAGCGGGCTGGGCGCGGCGCCACCCGGCAGCAGCTCGGATACGGGCACCCCGTAGAAGTCGGCAAGCTCGGCAAGCTTCTGCACGGTCACCGCTCGGTCGCCACGCTCATAAGAGCCCACGACTACGGCCTTCCACCTGCCGCGCGACTTCTCCTCGACCCCGTGCAGGGAAAGCCCCTGCTGGGTGCGGATCGCGCGCAGTCGTGCACCCAGCGACTTTGCGTACTCAGACGGCATTCTGTGGCCCCCCGGCTCTAGTATGTATCGCTCTCAGTAGATTGTGCTCCCTTGCGGCGTATGCCCTAGCCACCGGGGGGTCTGGTGCCGTGCTAGGCACCAACGGTAGCCGTGGCCCCAGGTTTAAACCCAGGACGCCGCGAGGTGTGGTTACGGACAGTGACGGTAAAGGGGCGGACGCCTAAGGTCAAGCTGATTGGAAAAAAGATGCCGAATCCGGTCCGGTAGAGAACGCCACAAACGCCCCTGGTGTCTCATTTGTAACAGTACTTCGTCATAGTTTGACGGAGAATTTCGCCCGTCAGTTCCGCCGGGTGAGAATCATGACAGGACAGGTCGCAGCCCGTACGATCTTGAGCGAGGTGTCGCCCAGGAAGACCCGCCTGAGTGGCCCGGTGGCGCTCGAAGCGCATATGATCATCTCACCGGGGAGCCACGAGGTCGTCCGGAGCGCCTGAGCGACGTTGCGGCCCTCCAGCACCTCGACCTCCGCCTCCGGCCGCCCGCGGGTCGCCGTCCGCAGGTCCGAGGCCGCCTGGTCGCGCAGGCGTTCGAGCAGGTCCTCCTCGATCTCGGCGTGCCTGTCGCTGCTGAGCACCAGCGTGACCAGCCGCAGGGGGACGCCCAGAGCCGCGGCCACCGCCGTCGCGTCCTTGACCGCCGCGTCGCAGCCGGGGCCGCGGCGGTAGGCGACGGTGAGGCGTTCGAGTGCGGCGGGGCGTTCGTCGGCGTAGCCGCGCGGGGCGAGCAGCACGGGGACGGAGGAGGAGTGCAGGAGCTGGTCGGCGGTGCTGCCCAGGGTGATGCGCCCTGGGTCGCCGCCAGGGGCCGAGCCGATCACCACCACGTCGGCGGCGCGCTTGCGCGCCAGCTCCACCAGCCCGCGTCCGCTGCCCTTGTGCGCGTGGACCACGTAGTCGGCGTCGTCGCCCGCCAGCTCGCGAGCCTGCCAGAGCGTCGCCTCGGCCAGCTCCATCAGGTAGGCCCGCCACGCGCTCTCCTCGGCCCTGGCGGGCCCGGGCACGGACCACGTGGGCGGCTGCACGAACGCCACCGTCAGGCGGCCCTGCGCCTGCTCCTTGAGCAGTACGGCGAGCGCCAGCCCGTCCCGTCCCTGAGGCTCAGGGACATAGCCGGCCAGCACGTCGTCGAGCTTCATTCAGGTCACCTCGGCGTTCAGCCGCGAATGGCCGTAGCCGTACACGAAGTAGCAGATCAGGCCCACGAGCATCCACAGCCCGAACGCCGCCCACGTGGCC
Source organism: Nonomuraea sp. NPDC049695 (assembly GCF_040674955.1). Taxonomy (NCBI): domain Bacteria; kingdom Bacillati; phylum Actinomycetota; class Actinomycetes; order Streptosporangiales; family Streptosporangiaceae; genus Nonomuraea; species Nonomuraea sp. NPDC049695. The sequence continues at coordinate 50,824 of NZ_JBFANV010000062.1, forward strand.
CCGGCCAGGCCCGCCATCACGATGACGCAGAAGATCGCGCCGAGCACCGGCGTGGCGGGGAACAGCGGCACGCGGAAACCGCGCGGCAGCTCGGGACTGCGGTGGCGCAGGACGAGCACGCCGACGTTCACGATGGCGAAGGCGAACAGCGTGCCGATGCTGGTGGCCTCGGCGAGCTGGCCGAGTGGCACCAGGCCCGCCAGCACGGAGATGAACGCGGCGACGATGAGGGTGTTGGCGACGGGGACCTGGCGGCGCATGTTCACCCGCTGGAAGATCCGCGGGATGAGCCCGTCGCGGGACATCGCGAACAGGATGCGGGTCTGGCCGTAGATGACCGTGAGCACGACGCTGGCGATGGCGATCACCGCGCCGAAGGAGACGATCAGGCCCGGCCAGGACGCGCCGGTGGCCAGGTCGGCGATGTGGGAGAGGCTCGCCTCGCTCTTGTTCGGGTCGAAGCCCGTCCACGGCGTCGCGCCGATGGCCGCCACGGCCACCAGGACGTAGACGGCCGTCACGACGGCCAGTGACAGGATGATCGCGAGGGGCAGGTCGCGCTTGGGGTTCCTGGCCTCCTCACCCGCGGTCGAGGCGGCGTCGAAGCCGATGTACGAGAAGAACACCTGCGAGGCCGCCGCCGTGATCCCGGCCACCCCCATGGGGGCGAACGGCGTGAAGTTGCGGGTCTGGAAGGCCGTGAACGCCACCACGCAGAAGAAGAGCAGCACCACGACCTTGATCACCACGAAGATCGCGTTCGCCGTGGCGCTCTCGGAGGCCCCGTACAGCAGCAGCCACGTGGCGAGCAGGACGATGACGATCGCGGCGACGTTGACCACGCCGCCCTGGCCGGGGGAGCGGGTGACGGCATCCGGCAGCGTGAAGCCGAACAGGGCCCGCAGGAACGCGTTCAGGTATTCGCCCCACCCCACGGCCACGGCCGCCACGGACACGGCGTACTCCAGCATGAGGCACCAGCCGCACACCCAGGCCACCAGCTCGCCCAGCGTCGCGTACGCGTAGGAGTAGGACGAGCCGGACACCGGGATCGTCCCGGCCAGCTCGGCGTAGGACAGGGCCGAGAACAGCGCCGTGATCGCCGCCAGCACGAACGACAGCACCACCGCCGGCCCCGCCTTGGGCACGGCCTGACCCAGGATGACGAAGATGCCGGTGCCGAGCGTGGCGCCGACGCTGAAGAGCGTGAGCTGCCACAGCGACATGGTGCGCCGCAGCTCGCCGCCCTCCCCGTGGCCGCCCTCGGCGACGATGCGCTCGGTGGGTTTAGTGCGGAAGAGCCGTCGGGCCAGTGTCATCGGACACCCCTACAGCGTGCTCGTCAGCGGCCACCTGCCGTTCGGTGTCACGATCGTTCCCGCTGAGCCCTCGAGTATGCGCTCGGCCTCGTCCAGCCTGCCGATCGCGGCCATGTCGCCCGTCGTCTCCACGAACCGGCAGGCCGCCTCCACCTTCGGCCCCATCGACCCGGCCGGGAACTCCAGGGCGCGCAGCTCGTGCGGCGTGGTGTGGGCGATCTCGCTCTGGTGCGGCGTGCCGAAGGCGCGCATGACGCGCGGCACGTCGGTGAGGCTCAGAAACGCGTCGCAATCCAGCGCCTCGGCCAGCAGCGCGGCGGTGAGGTCCTTGTCGACGACCGCCTCCACGCCCGTCAGCCGGCCGCGCTCGTCGCGGACGACCGGGATGCCGCCGCCGCCCGCGCAGATCACCACCACGCCCTCGCGGATCATCATCCGGATCAGCCGGGTCTCGACGATGCGGCGCGGAACGGGCGAGGGGACGACGCGCCGCCAATGGGGGCCGTCCTGCCTGACCGTCCAGCCGTACTCGGCGGCCAGCTTCTCCGCGGCCTCCTGGTCATAGACCTGCCCGACGAACTTGGTCGGGTTCTCGAAGGCGGGATCGACGGCCGTCACCAGCGTCTGCGTGACCATGGCCAGCACCTGCCGGCCGGGCAGCGCGTTCTGCAGGGCCTGCTGCATCCAGTAGCCGATCATGCCCTGCGTCTGCGCGCCCAGCGTGTCGAACGGGTACGGCCTGGTCAGGTTCGGATCGGCGGCGCTCTCCACGGCCAGCAGCCCCACCTGCGGGCCGTTCCCGTGGGTGATGACCAGCTCGTGCTCGAGGGCCAGGCGGGCGAGCGTCTTGACGGCCGTCCGGATGTTGGCCTGCTGGACGTCCGCGTCCGGTGCCTGGCCGCGTTTGAGCACCGCGTTGCCGCCCAGCGCGACGATGACCCGCATCCGTGCCCCCTCATGCCCCGTCTCATGCTGCGTCGCGTTCGAGGGGGCAGCTCATGCAGCGCGGGCCGCCGCGCCCCCTGCCGAGCTCGCTGCCCCTGATTGTGATGACCTCGATGCCGTTGTCACGCAGGTAGTTGTTCGTGGTGGTGTTGCGCTCGTAGGCGACGACCACGCCGGGCTCCAGCGCGAGCCCGTTGCAGCCGTCGTCCCACTGCTCCCGCTCGGCCGCGCGGACGTCCTGCTTGGGGGTCAGCACCGTGATGTCGGGCAGGTCGAGGGCGTGGGCGATGGCCTTGTGCATGTGCTCAGGAGGATGATCGGTGACCTTGAGCTCCTTGCGCGTCTCGCCCGGCTCGATGGTGTACGCGGGCAGCATCCCGAGGCCCGCGTACTCGGTGAACACGCCGACGTCGAGCATCGTCATCACGGTGTCGAGATGCATGAACGCCCGCGCCTTCGGCATGTCCAGCGCCACGATCGTCCGCGCGGAGCCGGCGGCGAACAGCCGCTGCGCCAGCATCTCGACCGCCTGCGGCTGGGTGCGCTCGCTCATGCCCACCAGCACCGCGCCCCGGCCGATGACCAGCACGTCGCCGCCCTCGATGGTGGCCGGCGCCACCGACTGCCCCGGCATCCAGCAGTGGAAGCCGCCCGTCTCCGGCCGGCCGAACCCGTCGGCGAACGTCGGGTGGTACATGTAGACGGCCTCCATGTTGACCGTCTCGCGCATGCGGGCCTTCTTCTTCATCGCGTTGATCGACACGCCGTCGTAGATCCAGCAGGACGTGTCGCGGGTGAAGAGGTGGTTGGGCAGCGGCGGCAGGACGAAGTCGTCGTCGCCGGTGGTGTGGAAGGTCACGGAGTCGAAGTCGCAGCCCAGCTCGACCAGCTCGCGCTTGGTGACGCCGCCGGTCAGGTAGACCTGCAGCGTCGCCGAGTCCATGGCGTCGAGGATGTTGCGCACCTCGTCGATGGCGCCGGGGCCGAGCCAGCGCTCGTCGATGACCGCGTCGAGGATGTGCTTGCGCGCCTCCGGGATCTCGACGGTCTCCGTGAGCAGGTCGGCCAGCAGGTGGACCTTGACCCCGCGGTCGGTCAGCACCCGCTGGAACTCCTCGTGTTCCTCTATCGCGCGCCTGGCCCACAGCACGTCGTCGAAGAGGAACGCGTCCTTGTTGGACGGGGTCAGCCGCTTGAGCGCCAGGTCCGGCCGGTGCAGGAGCACCTGGCGCAGGCGTCCGACCTCGGAATCGACATGAAAGGCCATCTTCGCTGTTTCCCTCCAGACGGCGTTCTCGGGCAGTATCAGCCTCTTTCCCCGAGAAGACCGGTACGCCATCCGTACCCCGTGGGCGCGTGGTGACGCAGGCGGAAGCCCCCTCGCGTTGTTCCTGGTAGCCCCTGGTACTGTGTGTGCCGACCAACACCCTTTAAGACCCGTCCCGTGAGGCGGGAAAGGTGGTGAGATTCGCCATGTCCGATTCCAGAGCCGTGCTCGAAGCCCCGGACATCCATCGGGCGCTGACCCGGATCGCGCACGAGATCCTCGAGCGCACCAAGGGTGCCGACGACGTCGTGCTCCTCGGCATCCCCACCCGCGGCGCCACGCTGGCCCGCCGGCTCGGGGACCGCATCCAGCAGTTCGAAGGCGTCAAGATCCCCGTCGGCTCGATCGACATCACGATGTACCGGGACGACCTGAGGCTCAAGCCCGCCCGGCCGCTCGGCCGCACCGAGCTGCCGCCGGACGGCATCGACGGCCGCGTGGTCGTGCTCGTGGACGACGTCCTCTACTCCGGCCGCACCGTGCGCGCCGCGCTCGACGCGCTCAACGACCTCGGCCGTCCCACCGCCGTGCAGCTGGCCACGCTGGTCGACCGCGGCCACCGCGAGCTGCCCATCCGCGCCGACTACGTCGGCAAGAACCTTCCCACGGCCAAGAGCGAGAAGGTCAGGGTCTACCTGCAGGAGATCGACGGCCGCGACGCCGTGCTGCTCGTGAAGGGGGACGACAAGTGAACCGCCACCTGATCTCCGCCGGCGACCTGTCCAAGGACGACGCGCTGCTCATCCTCGACACCGCCGAGGAGCTGGCGAGAGTCTCGGAACGTTCCATCAAGAAGCTGCCGACGCTGCGCGGCCGCACCGTGGTCAACCTGTTCTTCGAGGACTCCACCCGTACGCGGATCTCGTTCGAGGCGGCGGCCAAGCGGCTGTCCGCGGACGTGATCAACTTCTCGGCCAAGGGGTCGAGCGTGTCCAAGGGCGAGTCGCTCAAGGACACCGCGCTCACCCTCGAGGCCATGGGCGCCGACGCGGTGGTCATCCGCCACAGCGCCTCCGGCGCGCCGCACCGCCTGGCCAACTGGGTGCACGGCAGTGTCGTCAACGCCGGCGACGGCACCCACGAGCACCCCACGCAGGCGCTGCTCGACGCCTTCTCGATGCGCCGCCGCCTGGGGAATCTCGACGGGCGCAAGGTCACGATCGTCGGCGACGTGCTGCACAGCCGGGTCGCCCGCTCCAACGTGCTGCTGCTCCACACGCTCGGCGCCGACGTCACGCTGGTGGCGCCGCCCACGCTGCTGCCCGTCGCCGTCGGCTCCTGGCCGTGCGAGGTGTCGTACGACCTGGACACCGTGCTGCCCAAGTCGGACGTGGTGATGATGCTGCGCGTGCAGAAGGAGCGGATGAACGCCGCGTACTTCCCCAGCGAGCGCGAGTACTCCCGCCGGTACGGGCTCGACCGCGACCGCTTCGCCAAGATGCCCGACGACGCGATCGTGATGCACCCCGGGCCGATGAACCGGGGCATGGAGATCGCCGCCGAGGTGGCCGACTCGGCCCGGTCCACGATCGTCGAGCAGGTCACCAACGGCGTGACCATCCGCATGGCCGTCCTGTACCTGCTGCTTGGGGGAGAGAGCGCGTGATTATCCGTAATGTTCGGATTCTCGGCGGGGAGCCCGTCGACATCCGCATCTCGGACGGGGTGATCGCCGAGATCGGGCCGGGCCTGGAAGGGCCGGAGGCCGTGGACGGTGGCGGCGCGATCGCGCTGCCCGGCCTCGTGGACCTGCACACGCACCTGCGTGAGCCCGGCCGCGAGGACGCCGAGACCGTGCAGACCGGGACGCAGTCGGCGGCCCGCGGCGGATACACCGCCGTGCACGCCATGGCCAACACCTCGCCGGTCGCCGACACCGCGGGCGTGGTCGAGCAGGTGTGGCGGCTCGGGCGCGAGTTCGCGCACTGCGACGTGCACCCCGTCGGCGCCGTGACCGTCGGCCTCGAGGGCAGGCAACTCGCCGAGCTGGGCGCGATGGCCGACTCGGCCGCCCGCGTGCGGGTCTTCTCCGACGACGGCAAGTGCGTGGACGACGCCGTGCTGATGCGCCGCGCCCTGGAGTACGTCAAGGCGTTCGACGGCGTCATCGCCCAGCACGCCCAGGAGCCCAGGCTGACCGCGGGCGCCCAGATGAACGAGGGCGTCGTCTCCGGCAGGCTCGGCCTGACCGGCTGGCCCGCGGTCGCGGAGGAGGCGATCATCGCCCGCGACTGCCTCCTGGCCGCCCACGTCGGCTCCAGGCTGCACGTGTGCCACGTCTCCACGGCCGGCTCCGTCGAGATCATCCGCTGGGCCAAGTCCAAGGGCTGGAACATCACCGCCGAGGTCACCCCGCACCACCTTCTCCTCACCGACGACCTCGTCGAGGAGTCCCCGGTGGGCGCGTACAACCCGATCTACAAGGTCAACCCGCCGCTGCGCACCCGCGCCGACGTCGAGGCGCTGCGCGCCGCGCTGGCCGACGGCACGATCGACGTCGTCGCCACCGACCACGCCCCCCACCCGGTCGAGGACAAGGAGACCGAGTGGTCGGCCGCGGCCATGGGGATGATCGGCCTGGAGACGGCGCTCAGCGTGGTCCAGGAGGCCATGGTCGAGACGGGCCTGCTCGACTGGGCGGGCGTCGCCGAGCGCATGTCCGTCGTCCCCGCGCGCATCGGACGCCTGTCCGGGCAGGGCCAGCCGCTGGAGGCGGGCGCTCCGGCCAACATCACGCTGTACGACCCGTCCGTACGCACCGAGGTGGATCCGTCGGCATACGCGTCGAAGAGCCGGAACACCCCGTACGAGGGGATGACGCTGCCCGGCAGGGTAGTGGCCACGTTCCTGCGCGGCAGGCCGACCGTTCTCGAAGGGAAGCTGGTTTGAACACATCGGTGCTCGTCCTGGAAGACGGCCGCGTCTTCCACGGGACTCCGTACGGCGCCGAGGGCGAGACGTTCGGCGAGATGGTCTTCAACACCGGTATGACCGGTTACCAGGAGACCCTCACGGACCCGTCCTACCATCGGCAGATCGTCGCCATGACGGCGCCCCACATCGGCAACACAGGCGTCAACGACGAGGACCCGGAGTCGAAGCGCGTCTGGGTCGCCGGCTACGTCGTGCGCGAGCCGTCCCGTGTCGTCTCCAACTGGCGGGCCAACCGCTCGCTCGACGACTACCTCAAGGAGCAGGGCGTCGTCGGGATCGCCATCTCCGGCACCCGCGCGCTCACCCGCCACCTGCGCGAGCGCGGCGCCATGCGCGCCGGCATCTTCAGCGCGCCCACCGAGCCGGTCGAGGAGCTGGTCGAGCGGGTGCGTCAGTCGCCCCGCATGGAGGGCGCCGACCTGGCCGCCGAGGTGGCCACCGACGAGCCCTACGTGGTGCCCGCCATCGGCGCGAAGAAGTTCACGGTCGCGGCCGTGGACCTCGGCATCAAGGGCATGACGCCGCACCGGATGGCCGAGCGCGGCTGCGAGGTGCACGTGCTGCCCGCGACGGCCACGTACGAGCAGATCATGGCGGTCGGTCCGGACGGCGTGTTCTTCTCCAACGGGCCCGGCGACCCCGCCACGGCGGACGTCTCGGCGCTGCGGGGCGTCCTCGAGGCGAAGGTCCCGTTCTTCGGGATCTGCTTCGGCAACCAGCTCTTCGGGCGGGCCCTGGGCCTTTCGACCTACAAGCTGCGGTACGGGCACCGGGGCGTCAACCAGCCCGTCCAGGACGTGCGCACGGGCAAGGTGGAGATCTCGGCGCACAACCACGGGTTCGCCGTGGAGGCGCCGCTCGAGGGGCCGTTCGACACCCCGTACGGCCAGGCCGAGGTCAGCCACGTCAATCTCAACGACCGCTGCGTGGAGGGGCTGCGCCTGCTCGACGGCCGCGCCTTCAGCGTGCAATACCACCCGGAGGCCGCCGCGGGCCCCCACGACGCGGCCTATCTCTTCGACGAGTTCTGTGAGGTCATGAGCCGTGCCCAAGCGTGAGGACATCAGGTCCGTCCTGGTGATCGGCTCGGGGCCGATCGTGATCGGCCAGGCGTGCGAGTTCGACTATTCGGGCACCCAGGCGTGCCGCGTGCTGCGGGCCGAGGGCTTCCGGGTCATCCTGGTCAACAGCAACCCGGCGACGATCATGACGGACCCGGAGTTCGCCGACGCCACGTACGTGGAGCCCATCACCCCCGAGTTCGTCGAGAAGATCATCGCCAAGGAGCGGCCGGACGCGCTGCTGCCGACGCTGGGCGGGCAGACCGCGCTCAACACGGCGGTCGCGCTGCACGAGTCCGGCGTGCTGGAGACGTACGAGGTCGAGCTGATCGGCGCCGACTTCGACGCGATCCAGGCGGGGGAGAACCGCGAGCGGTTCAAGGAGATCGTCGCCAAGGTCGCCCGTGAGCACGGGCTCAACGCCGAGTCGGCCAGGTCGGCCATCTGCCACACGATGGACGAGTGCCTGGCCGCCGCCGAGGAGCTGGGCTACCCGGTGGTGATCCGGCCGTCGTTCACGATGGGCGGCGCCGGTTCCGGGTTCGCCTACGACGAGGACGACCTGCGCCGCATCGGCGGCGCGGGGCTCGACGCCTCTCCGACCACCGAGGTGCTCCTGGAGGAGTCGATCCTCGGCTGGAAGGAGTACGAGCTCGAGGTCATGCGCGACAAGAACGACAACGTCGTCATCGTCTGCTCCATCGAGAACATCGACCCGATGGGCGTGCACACCGGCGACAGCGTCACCGTCGCGCCCGCGCTGACCCTGACCGACCGCGAATACCAGAACATGCGCGACGTCGCCATCGCGGTCATCCGCGAGGTCGGCGTCGACACCGGCGGCTGCAACATCCAGTTCGCGGTGGACCCGCGCACCGGGCGCATGATCGTCATCGAGATGAACCCGCGCGTGTCGCGCTCCTCGGCGCTGGCCTCGAAGGCCACCGGCTTCCCGATCGCGAAGATCGCGGCCAAGCTGGCCATCGGCTACACGCTCGACGAGATCCCCAACGACATCACCAAGGAGACCCCGGCCTCCTTCGAGCCGACGCTCGACTACATCGTGGTGAAGGTGCCGAGGTTCGCGTTCGAGAAGTTCAGGGGCGCCGACCAGACGCTCACCACGCACATGAAGTCCGTGGGCGAGGCCATGGCCATCGGCCGCTCCTTCCCGGAGGCGCTGCAGAAGGCGCTGCGGTCGCTGGAGAAGAAGGACTCGGCCTTCAGCTGGGCCGGCCCTGTTGACGATAAATCCGCATTGCTGGATGCGTGCCGTACCCCGCACGACGGGCGGCTGCGCACCATGCAGCAGGCCATCAGGGCGGGCGCCACGCCCGAGGAGCTCTTCGAGGCGACCAACGTCGATCCCTGGTTCGTCGACCAGCTCTTCCTGCTCCACGAGGAGGCCGAGGCGGTCGCCGCCGCGCCCGAGCTGACCGCCGAGGTGCTCGAGCGGGCCAAGCGCCACGGCTTCAGCGACGCGCAGCTCGGCGAGATCCGCGGCATCGACGAGGCCAGGGTGCGCGACCTGCGCCACGCCCTGGGGCTGCGGCCGGTCTACAACACCGTCGACACGTGCGCCGCCGAGTTCGCCGCGAGGACGCCGTACCTCTACTCGACCTACGACGAGGAGAGCGAGGTCCCCTACGGCGAGCGCGAGAAGGTCATCATCCTCGGCTCCGGGCCCAACCGCATCGGGCAGGGCATCGAGTTCGACTACGCGTGCGTGCACGCCTCGTTCGAGCTGGCCAGGGCCGGGTTCGAGACCGTCATGGTCAACTGCAACCCCGAGACCGTCTCGACCGACTACGACACCTCCGGCCGGCTCTACTTCGAGCCGCTGACGCTGGAGGACGTCCTGGAGGTCGTGCACGCCGAGCAGCAGACGGGCCCGGTGGCGGGCGTGATCGTGCAGCTCGGCGGCCAGACGCCGCTGGGGCTCGCGCAGGCGCTCAAGGACGCGGGCGTGCCCGTGGTCGGCACCTCGCCCGAGTCGATCCACCTGGCCGAGGAGCGCGGCGCGTTCGGGCGGGTGCTGGCCGAGGCGGGCCTGCCCGCGCCCAAGCACGGCACGGCGCTCACCGTGGCCGAGGCGCGGGAGATCGCCGAGGAGATCGGCTACCCCGTGCTCGTCCGCCCGTCCTACGTGCTCGGCGGCGCCGGCATGGCCATCGTGTACGACGAGGAGACGCTGACGACGTACATGGCGGCCCAGGAGGGCGGCCACCCGGTGCTGGTGGACAAGTTCCTGGACGAGGCCATCGAGATCGACGTCGACGCCCTGTACGACGGGTCCGAGCTGTATCTCGGCGGCGTCATGGAGCACATCGAGGAGGCGGGGATCCACTCCGGCGACTCGGCGTGCGCGCTGCCGCCCATCACGCTCGGCAGCCACGACATCAAGCGCATCCGCGCCGCCACCGAGGCCATCGCCCGGGGCGTGGGCGTGCGCGGGCTGCTGAACGTCCAGTACGCGATGTCGGCCGGCGTCCTGTACGTCCTGGAGGCGAACCCGCGCGCCAGCCGTACCGTGCCGTTCGTGTCCAAGGCCACCGCGGTGCCGCTGGCCAAGGCGGCGGCCCGGGTGATGCTCGGCGCGTCGATCGCCTCGCTGCGCGAGGAGGGCATGCTGCCCGCGACCGGCGACGGCGGGACGCTGCCTCTCGACGCCTCCATCGCGGTCAAGGAGGCGGTGCTGCCGTTCAACCGGTTCAGGGGCGTCGACATCGTGCTGGGGCCGGAGATGCGCTCCACGGGCGAGGTCATGGGCATCGACGCGCACTTCGGGATCGCGTACGCCAAGTCGCAGGCGGGCGCCTACGGCCGGCTCCCGACCAAGGGACGCGCGTTTGTATCCGTGGCCAACAGGGACAAGCGTGCGATGATCTTCCCTGTGAAGGCGCTGGCCGATCTCGGATTCGAGATCCTGGCTACTGAGGGCACCGCCGAGGTGCTGCGCCGTAACGGCGTCCATGCCAAGATCGTGCGAAAGCACAGCGAGAGGACGGGTCCCGGAGGTGAGCCCACGAGCGTGCAGGCCATTCTCGACGGCGAGGTCGACCTGATCGTCAACACGCCCTTCGGCAGCCCCGGGCAGTCCGGCCCGCGGCTCGACGGCTACGAGATCCGCACCGCCGCGGTGCTGCGCGGCATCCCGTGCATCACCACGGTCGCGGGGCTCGCGGCCGCGGCGGCGGGCATCCAGGCGATCGTGCGCGGCGACGTCGGCGTACGGTCCCTGCAGGAGCACGCGCAGGCACTACGGGGCTGACCCCGCACGGGAGGTGAAGACGACTGGCCGGCACTCCGGTGCAGGTGACGGGCACGGTGCTGACGACGCGCCGGGTCGACGCCTACCATGCGCTGACGGTGGTGGCGCCCGGCATAGCCGAGCGCTACCGCCCCGGTCACTTCGTCTCCGTGGCGGTCGGCGGGGCCTACACGTCGATGGTGACGCGCCGCGCGCTGTCCATCCACGACGTCAAGGCCGACTACGGCGGCACGGTCGAGCTGGTCTTCACCGCCTCGGGCCCCGGCACGGCCTGGCTGGCCGAGCGGCGCGCCCGCGACACGCTCGACCTGGTCGGGCCGCTCGGCCGCCCTTTTCCGCTGCCGCGTGATCCCGCGCACTGCGTGCTGGTCGGCTCCGAGTACGGCTCCGCCGTGCTGTTCCCGCTGGCCGACGCGCTGCTGGCGCGGGGCTGCCGGGTCGACTTCGTGCTGGGCGGAGCCGGGGCCGAGCGGGTGTTCGGCGCCATGCGGGCCCGCAGGATCGCCGAGACCACCACGCTGACCACCGAGGACGGCTCGCTCGGACTACGCGGGAAGGTCACCGACGCGCTACCCTCGGTGATCGCCGACACGCGGGCCGACGCGGTCTACGCCTGCGCGCCCATGGAGACGCTGCGGGCCGTGACGGCGGTGGGGATGGAGTTCGACATCCCGGTGCAGGTGGCCGTCGAGGAGTCGATGGCCTGCGGCATCGGGGTGTGCATGACGTGCGTGCTGCCCGTCATCGGTGACGACGGAGTGACCAGGATGGTGCGGGCGTGCGCTGAAGGGCCGGTGTTCCGGGGGGAGCGGGTGCGGTTCGAGGACGTGGGAACGATCCCGTTCGACGCGCTCGGCGCCCCCGGAGGCGGTGCGCGACATGTCAGTTGATATGCGGACATTTCTGGCGCACGTGGAGCTGGCGAACCCGATCACCACGGCCGCCGGATGCGCCGCCTCCGGGCGGGAGCTCGCCCAGTTCTTCGACCTGCACCGGCTCGGGGCGCTGACCACCCGCTCGATCACCATGGCGCCCAGGGCGGGGCGGCCCACGCCGCGCATGGCCGAGACTCCCTCGGGCCTGCTGAACGCCGTCGGGCTGCAGGGCCCGGGCATCGACGCGTTCCTGGAGCGCGAGCTGCCCTGGCTGGCCCAGAGGGGCATCAAGACCATCGTCTCGATCGGCGGCGGCACCGTCGCCGAATACTCCGAGCTGGCCCGCAGGCTCGCCGACGCGCCCGGGGTCACCGCGCTGGAGGTCAACCTCTCCTGCCCGAACATGGAGGACCGCGGCCGCGTCTTCGCCCGCGAGGGCAGCGCGGCCGCCGAGGTCATCGCCTCGGTGCGGTCCATCATGCGCTACGACGTGCCGGTCGTGGCCAAGCTCGCGCCCGACGTGGCCGACATCGTGTCGGTCGCCCGGGCCTGCGTGGACGCCGGGGCGGACGCGCTGTCCATGATCAACAATCCGCTCGGCATGGCCATCGACACCGAGGCGCTGCGGCCCTCGCTCGCCGCCGTCACCGGGGGGCTGTCCGGGCCCGCCATCCTGCCGCTGGCCGTACGGTGCGTGTGGCAGGTCCACGCGGCGCTCCCGGGGGTGCCGCTGATCGGCATCGGCGGCGTGATGAGCGGCAGGGACGCCTTCCAGCTCGTCCTGGCGGGCGCCTGCGTGGTCGGAGTGGGCACGGCGCTGTTCCACGACCCCTACGCCTGCCTGCGCATCGAACGCGAGCTGGAGGACCTGCTGAGGGCCCGCGGTTTCCAGCGCCTGGCCGACGCCGTGGGCCTCGCCCACCGCCCGCCGGGGAGCGCCCCCCGCCACCTGCTCGTCGACTCCGAAGAGAGCACGCCATGATCCGTCATGAAACCGAGGAGAGCACCTCTTGACCGCCGCACCCATCGCCTGCGAGGAGAGCACCTCTTGACCCCCGCGCCTCTCCTGACTCCCGCGCCCATCGCCGTCGCCCTGGACGCCCCTGACCTGGAGACCGCCGCCCGGTGGGCGGCGCTGGTGACACCGCACGTCAGCACGGTCAAGGTGGGTCTGGAGCTCTACCTCCGCTACGGTCCCGACGTGATCGCGTCCGTCCGGGGGGCCAGCGGCGTACAGGTGTTCCTCGACCTCAAGCTCCACGACATCCCGAACACCGTCGCCGGCGCCTCCCGCGCCGTGTCCCGGCTGCGCCCGGCGATCCTCACCGTGCACGCCGCAGGCGGCCCGGCCATGATCCGCGCCGCCGTGGAGGCCGCCGACCCGCACACCAGGATCGCCGCGGTGACGATCCTGACCTCGCTGAGCGAGGAGGACCTGGGCCGCATCGGGCTCGTGGGGCCCGCCGACGACGCCGTACGCCGCCTGGCCGCGCTGTCGGTGGAGTCGGGGGCCACGGCACTGGTGTGCTCGCCCAACGAGGTGTCGGCGGTGCGGGCGGAGGTGGGGGAGGGGATCACGCTCATCACGCCCGGAGTGCGGCCCGCCGGGGCCGACACGCAGGACCAGGCGCGGGTGGCCACGCCCGAACAGGCACTCGCCGACGGCGCCGACCTCCTGGTCATCGGCCGGCCCATCACCGCCTCCCCGGATCCGGGCGCGGCCGCCGCCTCCATCGCGGCATCCCTCCGGCGCGCGTCGTGACCCCCGCCCGGCGCGCCTGACTCGCGCTTTTCTTCAATCTTGTCCGGCTGCGCCCGGTGGGCCGCGCGCCCGTCAAAACATTCATCTTGTACGGCTGCGCCCGGTGGGCCGCACGCGCCGACGTCCCTTGCCTTCTGTCATGGCCGGTCGTGAAGGCTCACGGGTCGCTCGCCGTGACGACGCGCATTCTTGACCGGCCACCGTGGCGAATCGTCGGCCGGGGCCTCCACCGCCGTTCTGAGGCCTATTTGCGCGCTGTGAAACGCGTGTGCCGGTCATTCGCTCCCGGGTCCCCCTGAACCGTCGTACGGAGGGTCCGTCGGGCGGGCCTTCGGATCATGGTTCTGCGGGTGCCATCACAAGATCGTAATGCATGCGCGGGGGCACTTGTGCGCGATCTTCGTTCTGGTTTCGGGCCTGGTGTGGACGGGGTTTCGGACATCTGTTGGCGACTGGAATGCGATCATCGTTGCGTTTCGCGACACCGTCGTGAGGCGACGCGAGAAGCGGGAAGTGGGGGCGATTTGATCAGCGGAATGTAATTTTACAGACACGGACAGTGATGAAGTGGATTTTGTGCGGAGAGAAACGGCTCTTGACGTTGCTTAGGGGGCGATGACCAGCTAGTTTCCCTTCCCGTCCGAGTACATCGACAGAAATTCGAGGTGACCCGGCGTGGCTCTTCCTCCACTGACCCCTGAGCAGCGCGCCGCAGCCCTGGAGAAGGCTGCCAAGGCCCGTAAAGAGCGTGCCGAGGTCAAGAACCGGCTCAAGCATGGCGCGGTTTCTCTGGCTGAGGTGCTCAAGGATGGGCAGACCGATGACGTCATCGGAAAGATGAAGGTCTCGGCCCTGTTGGAATCGCTCCCCGGCGTGGGCAAGGTCCGCGCCAAGCAGCTCATGGAGCGGCTTGCCATCGCCGAGTCCCGCCGCGTGCGGGGTCTCGGCGCGAACCAGAGGGCATCCCTCGAGCGCGAGTTCGGTGGCAACGAGAGCTAATCTCTGTTCCACAAGAAAGCGCAGGTTCAACGGGGGGTAGGAAGTGACCGACAGGTCCTGGTCCGGCGAAGTCAGTGCCTACGAGGCATTCGGGCCCGGAGCGGAGGTCGGATTCTTGCCCTTGAGCGAACGGCGGCTGACGGTCCTTTCAGGGCCGTCGGGCGTCGGCAAGTCCACGGTCGTCGCCGAGCTCCGGCAGGCACACCCCGAGGTGTGGCTGTCGGTCTCGGTGACCACCAGGAGGCCCCGGCCCGGTGAGGTGAACGGGGTCCACTACTTCTTCGTCGACGGCGAGGAGTTCGACCGGCTCGTGGCGGCCGGAGAGCTGCTCGAGTGGGCGGAGTTCGCGGGAAACCGCTACGGCACGCCGCGCGAGCCGGTGCTGAAGAAGCTCGCCGACGGCGTACCGACGCTGCTCGAGATCGACCTCGAAGGCGCCAGGCAGGTGCGCAGGAGCATGCCTGAGGCGCTGCTGGTATTCCTGGCCCCGCCCTCGTGGGAGGAGCTGGAGAAGCGGCTGCGCGGTCGAGGCACCGAGCCGGAGGACGTCATCGCGCGCCGCCTCGACGCGGGGCGGATCGAGATGGCGGCGGAGCCGGAGTTCGACCTGAGCCTCGTGAACACGAACGTCCAAGACGTGTGCTCTCGGCTGATAGCCTTGATGACTGACCCTCAGGGGGTCACGACAACCACCAACCGAGAGGTCTGACATCGTGGCAGGCACCACCCCGGCCGCGGAGGGCATCACCAACCCGCCGATCGACGCGCTGCTCGACATCGTCGACAGCAAATACTCCCTGGTGATCATGGGTGCCAAGCGCGCCCGCCAGATCAACGCCTACTACTCCCAGCTCGGCGAGGGCCTGCTGGAGTACGTCGGGCCGCTGGTCGAGACGCACGCGCAGGAGAAGCCGCTGTCCATCGCGCTGCGCGAGGTCTCCGAGGGTCTCCTCAACGCCGAGCCGATCGAAGGCGCGGTCTGACCCCTTCGATGAAGGTCGTCCTGGGCGTCAGCGGCGGCATCGCCGCGTACAAGGCCTGCGAGCTGCTGCGCCTGTTCACCGAGTCCGGGCACGAGGTGCGGGTCGTCCCGACCCGCGAGGCGCTCAAGTTCGTGGGCGCGCCCACCTGGGCCGCCCTGTCGGGCAACCCCGTGTCGGCAGAGGTGTGGGACGACGTTCACGAGGTGCCCCACGTGCGGATCGGCAAGCAGGCCGACCTCGTCGTGGTGGCGCCCGCGACCGCCGACGTGCTCGCGAGAGCGGCCCACGGGCTGGCCGGCGATCTGCTCACCAACACACTGCTGACGGCCACGTGCCCCGTCGTGTTCGCGCCGGCGATGCACACGGAGATGTGGCAGCACCCCGCCACCCGCGCCAATGTCGCGACGCTGCGCGAGCGGGGCGCCGTCGTGATCGACCCCGCCGTGGGCCGCCTCACCGGCGCCGACACCGGCCCCGGCCGTCTGCCCGACCCGGCCGAGATCTTCCAGATCTGTCTGCGCGTGCTGCGCGGCCGCCCTCTCGACCTGGCCGGGCGCAAGGTCGTCATCTCCGCCGGCGGCACCCGTGAGGCGATCGACCCCGTCCGCTATATCGGCAACCGCTCCTCGGGGCTGCAGGGGTACGCGCTGGCCCGTACGGCCGCCGCCCGGGGCGCCGAGGTGACCCTGGTGGCGGCGAACGTGGCCCTGCCCGACCCCGCCGGGGCCAAGGTCGTCCGGGTGGAGTCGGCGGCCGGGATGCGCGAGGCGGTGCTCGCCGCCGCCGCCGACGCCGACGTGGTCGTCATGGCCGCCGCCGTGGCCGACTTCCGGCCTGCGACGCGGCACGACACGAAGATCAAGAAGACGGACGGCGAGCCTGAGCCGATCTTTCTGACGAAGAATCCTGACATCCTCGCCGAGCTCGGCACACTCCGCCGCGACGCCCGCACGGCGCAAGCGCGTTCCGGCGGTGGAACGCCGCCCCTCTCGCCCTCGCAGTCGCTACCTCCGGGAGCCGAGAGCACGGGATCCGCGCCCCTGGAAGGCGCGCCCACGGGAGCAGCGCGCACGGAAGCAGCCGACACGGGAGTGGCCGGCACGGGAGTGGCCGGCACGGGAGCCGCGACGTCGCAGTCGTCGCCTCCGGAAGCCGCGAGCCTCGGAGTTGCGATGCCGCACCCGTCCGGTGCCGCGACCGCACAGCCGTCGCCCTCCGGAGTCATGTCGCCGGAACCGGGCGACTCGAGGCCGGGTGGCGGCGGGCTTGACGCCGCGTCGCGCCGAGCGCTCAGGGCGTACCCGGAAGTGATCGTCGGGTTCGCGGCCGAGACGGACGACGTGCTCGCCAACGGGCAGGCCAAGCTCGCCCGCAAGGGCTGTGATCTGCTGGTCGTCAACCAGGTGGGGGAGGGCCTCGCCTTCGGGACCCCCGACAACGCGGCCACCGTGCTCGTCGCGGGCGGTGAGCCGGTCGAGGTGCCGTTCGGGCCCAAGGAGGACGTCGCCGACGCCGTGTGGGACCTGGTCGCGGCCCGCCTCTCCTGACCTCGTGGGGCCCCGGATCACGGCGTCCGCCGCGTGCGCATTACAAAAGGGACGCGAACGCCCAAATGGCGTAAGACCGATTACCTGATCGACTATTGCTACATCCTCGCGCGCCTGCGGATACTTGGGCCAAGGGGGGATGGAATGCCGGTGGGTTCTGCTGTCAGGGATCGTTGTAGAACATTGCTCGGCGACCAGGGGGAGATCCACTACGTCTTTCCCGCGGTGTCCACGGTGCCGACGGGGACGGGGAACTTCCTGATCGTGGTCACCGGCTCGGCTATCTCGGTGCTGGCGACCAGGACGCTCAGGAGTGACCGGCCGGTCGCGGTGCTCGCGGCTTTCCCGCGACACACCAGGCTCGGCCCTATCCTGCCTGGACCGATCATCGAGCTAAACTCGATGACATTCGAGTTCGACGAGGAGTACGCCGCCGTGGTGGCGGCCGCCGACGCGGAGGTCTTCGCGCCGGAGACCCTGCCACCCGACCCTCTGCCTGAGCTGTGACGGGAGCCAGATAGTGGACGGTTTCGCGCCCCGGCGCCGGGTAGGGCTAGACTTCGGCGAGGCTCAGGCGTGCCCATGCGTCCTGGGCCTTACATCCGTCAGCAGCCGCTGCATGAGGAGCCACTGAGTTGTCACGTCGCCTGTTCACCTCCGAGTCGGTCACCGAGGGCCACCCGGACAAGATCGCTGACCAGATCAGTGACGCGATTCTCGACGCCATGCTCAAGGACGACCCCAGGAGCCGGGTCGCGGTCGAGACGCTGATCACTACCGGCCAGGTCCATGTCGCAGGCGAGGTCACGACTGAGACCTACGTCGACATCCCGGCCCTCATCCGGG
Source organism: Nonomuraea sp. NPDC049695 (assembly GCF_040674955.1). Taxonomy (NCBI): domain Bacteria; kingdom Bacillati; phylum Actinomycetota; class Actinomycetes; order Streptosporangiales; family Streptosporangiaceae; genus Nonomuraea; species Nonomuraea sp. NPDC049695. The sequence continues at coordinate 68,693 of NZ_JBFANV010000062.1, forward strand.
AGAAGATCCTGGAGATCGGCTACGACGCCTCGCACAAGGGCTTCGACGGCGCCTCCTGCGGTGTGTCGGTCTCGATCGGCGCGCAGTCCCCCGACATCGCCCAGGGTGTCGACGACGCGTACGAGCACCGGGTCAGCGGCGGCACCGACGCCGACGAGCTGGACCGCCAGGGCGCGGGTGACCAGGGGCTCATGTTCGGCTACGCCTGCCGCGAGACCCCCGAGCTGATGCCGCTCCCGATCACCCTGGCCCACCGGCTGGCGCAGCGGCTGTCGGAGGTGCGCAAGACGGGTGTGGTGCCCTACCTCCGTCCCGACGGCAAGACCCAGGTGACCATCGAGTACGAGGGTGACACGCCGGTCCGCCTGGACACGGTGGTGGTCTCCACGCAGCACGCGGCGGAGATCGACCTCAAGGAGATGCTGACGCCGGACATCAAGGAGCACGTGGTCGACCCCGTGCTGGCCGGCCTCGAGCTCGACACCGAGGGCTACCGCCTGCTCGTCAACCCGACCGGCCGCTTCGAGATCGGCGGTCCCATGGGCGACGCCGGCCTGACCGGCCGCAAGATCATCATCGACACCTACGGCGGCATGGCCCGCCACGGTGGCGGCGCCTTCTCCGGCAAG
>NZ_JBFANV010000063.1:0-67408 GCF_040674955.1 Nonomuraea sp. NPDC049695
GGGCCGATGAGGCCCCGCCCGGCGCACTCCCCACGGTCAGCGCTTGGTGACCGCCTCGCTGACGGCGTTAGGGCCGTCGTACTCGCGGTCGGGCATGGATTCCAGAGCCTTGATGATCTCCTGGCTCGCGTTGTGCTCGCGGGCCGCTCTGACGAGCTCCTGCTTGCTGGCCGGGTAGTCGACGCCACCGAGGTGCTTCTGCAGCTCGATCGGGTTGATTGTTGTCTTCATAACTCTCTGCTTCCCTACGATTACGAGACGTAACGTCGGGCGCGCGAGTTCTCTTGAGATGCCTCCAGGCTCGCCAGTCGCGCCTCGACCTGCGGCGGGACACGTCGCCGTTCGGCCAGCACCCACGGCAGGCCGCACAGCGCGTCCAGGGCCGCGAGCGCCGAGACGCGGTCGTGCGGCACGGTCCTCGCCAGGTGCGCGGTGCGTCGCAGCGCCGCCCCGAGCGGGCGCCGCAGCCACGTGAACCAGAGCGTGTTACGCAGCCCCACCCGGCGCCTGGCGTGCGGGTCGCGCAGCCGCGACGCCTGGTGGTGCACGGTCAGCTCCTCCAGGTAGCAGAGCTCCCACCCCGCCGTGGCCAGGTCCACGGCCAGCAGCTCCTCCTCGCCGCCGAGCCAGAGCCGCCGGTTGAAGCCCCCGCACTCCAGGAACGCCTCGCGCCGCAGCACCGACGCCCCCGCCAGGAAGCTGCCGAGCGCGGGCCCGGGGAGCCACGACGGGCCGCGTACGGGGGAGTCCCGCAGCTCGGCCACGATCGGGTCGTCGCGGCCTCCCGGCTCGGCCAGGATGCGGGCCGTCACCACGGCGAGGCGCGGATGCGCGTCCAGTACGTCGGCCGCCCGCGACAACGATCCCGGCTCCCACCAGGTGTCGTCGTCGGTGAAGGCCACGTACGGCGTGCGCAGCCGGGCCACGCCCACGTTGCGGCCGACGGCTCCCAGGTTCTCCTCGAGCGCGACCACGTCCACCTCGGGGTGGGCACGGGCCACGGCCTGCGCGGTGCCGTCGTCCGAGCCGTTGTCCACCAGCACCACGTGCGGCCGTTCCGGCAGGGCGAGGAGCCTGCCCACCGAGGTCAGCGCCTCTTCGCGCCGGTTCCAGGTGATCACGACGGTGCCCACCCGCGGATCAGCCATCGGAGCGCTCCAGCCTCCGCCGCGCCGTCTCCACCGCGAGCGGCAGCTCCCGCCGCTCGGCCAGCGCCCGCGGCAGCCTCGGTACGGCGCTGCGCAGCCCCTCCCAGCCCGCGGGCCCGCCCCGCAGCGCGTCGAACGACCGCCGCGCCACCACCCGCCACGGGCGGCGCAGCACCGCGGTCAGCACGGCGTTGCGTGCGGCCAGCACCTGCCTCCCACGCGGGTCCCTGGCGGGCGAGGGGTGGTGGTGGGCCACGACGTCGTCCACGTACGCCAGCCCCCACCCCCGCGCGGCCAGGTCCACGGCCAGCCGCTCCTCCTCGCCGAAGAAGAAGATCACGTCGTCGAACCCTCCCGCCTCCAGGAACGCCTCCTTGCGCACCACCGCCCCGCACGCCAGGAACCCCAGCACGCTCGGCCCCGGCAGGTCCGGCTCCGTGCCGAGCGGCGAGTCGCGCATCAGCTCCGACACCGGGTCCAGCCGCTCCTCGGGGCCCACCAGCACGCGCGCGCCCAGGACGGCCAGGCGCGGATGGGCGTCCAGCACGTCGGCGGCCCGCTCCAGCGCTTTCGAAGCCCACCAGGAGTCGTCGTCGGCGAAGGCCACGTAGGGCGTCCCGGCCAGCCGGACGCCGATGTTGCGGGCGGGCGCCCCCAGGTTCGTGCCCGCCTCGACCAGGTGGACGTCCGGGAAGTGGCGCCGTACGAACCCCGCGGTCCCGTCGGTCGAGCCGTTGTCGACGAGGATCACCGGGCGCGGGTGCATGGGAAGCGTACGGGTCAGCGCACGCAGCCGGTCCTTGCTGGCCACCACGACGGTGACACGCGCTTCATTCACATGGAGCCACTTACCGCGAGGGTCCCTCTTAGTCCTTGACGCCTCCTCCCGGACGGGCGTACAAAGGGTGGGTAACAATGTTACCGAGAAGAAACGGCGTTACCGTGACCAGCGCGTACCAGCAGGCCCAGCAGGAAGGGCAGCACGTCGTCAGGGCCGCCATCCTCGACGCCGCCACGCATCTGCTCGTCACCGAGGGGCCGGCGGCGCTGACCGTGCGGCGGATCGCCGGCGAGGTCGGCTGCTCGACCAAGGTGATCTACACCCTCTTCGGCGGCAAGGACGGGCTCAGCGAGGCGCTCTGGCTTGAGGGGTTCGCGAGGTTCGAGCGGTGGCTGCTCGAGGAGGGCGGTGTAGGCGACGGGAGCGATGCCCTGGCCAGGCTGCGCAGGGGCCTGGACGCCTACCGGGCCTACGCGCTGGCCGAGCCCGACTACTACCGGGTCATGTTCCTGGGGGCCATGGCCGGGTTCACGCCGGGCGACGAGGCCGTGGAGTCGGCGAAGCGCACGTTCGGCCTGCTCATGCAGGCCGTGGGGAAGTGCCTGGAGACGGGCGCGCTGCGCGGGGGAGAGGCCGGGGAGATCGCCGACGTGCTGTGGATGGCCATCCACGGCGCCGTGAGCCTGGAGATCCTCGGCCATTTCGACGAACCCACGGCGGCGCGGCGCTACCCGCTGCTCTGCGACTCGGTGCTCGCCCCCTTCCTGGCCCCCGACAACAGGCCCGATAGCAGGCCCGATGAGAGGCACGACGAGAGGAACGCACCATGACCACCCCGTACACCGGCGGATTCACCCCCGTGACCGAGGAGATCACCGCCTTTGACTTAGAGGTCACCGGACGCATCCCGGCCGAGCTCAACGGCCGCTACCTGCGTAACGGCCCCAACCCGCTCAGCCTCGACGACCCGAGCGCGAGTCACCTCTTCCTCGGCGAGGGCATGGTGCACGGCGTGCGGCTGCGCGACGGCCGCGCCGAGTGGTACCGCAACCGCTGGGTACGCGGCGGCCGCGTGGCCGAGCGCCTCGGCGAGCCGCCCAGGCCCGGACCTGTGCACGAGGGCATGGACTTCGCCGCCAACACCCACGTCATCGGGCTGGCCGGGCGCACGTTCGCGCTCGTCGAGGCGGGCGCCCTGCCGTACGAGCTGAGCTACGAGCTCGACACGATCGGCAGGTGCGACTTCGACGGCGGTCTGCCCGGCGGGTACGCCGCGCACACCCACCTCGACCCGGTCAGCGGCGAGCTGCACGCGCTGGCCTACTTCTTCGGCTGGGACCACCACCAGCACATCGTGATCAACCCCGAGGGCACGGTCACACAGGTCAGGAACATCCCGATCGCCGACGCCCCGATGCTGCACGACTTCGCCCTCACCGAGCGGTACGTGGTGATCTACGACCTGCCGGTCACGTTCAGCATGGCCCACGCGGAGCGGGGCGTGCGGCTGCCGTACGCCTGGAACGACGCCCACGGCGCCCGGCTCGGGCTCATGTCGCGCGAGAGCGGCGACGTGCGGTGGGTGGACGTCGATCCGTGCTGGGTCTTCCACACCCTGAACGCCTACGACGACGGCGACGAGGTGGTCGTGGACGTGGTCCGCTACCCCAAGCGGTTCGTGGACGCCCGGCTCGACCAGGGCGGCCTGCCGACGCTCGACCGGTGGCGGATCGACCCGGTCGCCGGCAAGGTACGCGAGACGCGGCTGGACGACCGGTCGCAGGAGTTCCCGCGCATGGACGAGCGCCGCACCGGCCGGCCGTACCGCTACGGCTACACCGCGGCCGCCGTCGACCTCGACGACGTGCTCAGGCGGACCGACACCGAGCTGGAGGACCTGCCCGACGAGGCGTTCGACAACACGCTCATCAAGCACGACCTGGAGCGGGGGACGGCGCAGTCGCGGCAGTTCGGGCGCGGCGCGTACGTGGGCGAGCCGGTGTTCGTGGCCTCGGGGGAGGCCGAGGACGACGGGTACGTGCTCGCCTTCGTCAACAACGAGGCCAGGGGAGCGGCCGACCTGGTGATCCTGTCGGCGCAGGACTTCACGGGCGAGCCGGTCGCCACCGTGCACCTGCCCGCCAGGGTGCCGCTCGGCTTCCACGGCAGCTGGATCGCCGATTGAGCCGGACATTGAGCCGGACACGGTACTCTCTCTTGGTGATGCGATGACGGGATCGCCGCATCCGGCCTGGTCCATCCGTACGGCGAGGACCTGGTGTCCGCTGGCAGGCTCGTGAAGAGGGAGAGGCCGTGACCGGTCTGGTCGTCGCCATGGACGGCCCTTCGGGGTCGGGTAAGTCGAGTGTCTCGCGCGGCGCCGCCAGGGCGCTGGGCCTGCGCTATCTCGACACCGGGGCGATGTACCGCGCGATGACCTGGTGGATGCTCCAGCAGGGCGTCGACCTCGCCGATCCCGCCGCCGTGGCGGCCCGCTGCGGCGAGCCGCGCATCGAGGCCGGCACCGATCCTGACGGCCCCACGATCCACGTCGACGGCGTCGACGTGGCGGGGCCGATCAGGGAGGCCGAGGTCACGGGCTCGGTCTCCGCCGTGGCCGCCGTTCCCGAGGTCCGGGCGCGCCTGGTCGCGCTCCAGCGGGAGATCATCGGCGCCGGTGACATCGTGGTCGAGGGCCGCGACATCGGCACGGCCGTCTGGCCAGAAGCGGCCGTCAAGGTCTACCTGACGGCCAGCCCCGAGGCCCGTGCCAGGCGGCGCAGCGCCGAGCTGGCCGGCTCGACGGTGGAGGCGCAGCAGGAGGCCATGGCCAGGCGTGACACCCTGGACTCGACACGTAAGACGGACCCACTCTCGATGGCGGATGGCGCCGTCGAGCTCGACACCACCCCGCTCTCACTCGAAGAGGTGATCGGCGAGGTGTTGAGGCTGGTCAAAGAGCGCACCTGAGGATTTCAGGTGCGGTACTCACATTAAGGAATCCAATCGTGACAACGGGGGACTGGGTCGAGGCCGACCTCGACGACTTTGAGATCACCGAGCACGGCGACACCGCGCCGCTGCCGGTCGTCGCCATCGTGGGGCGGCCGAACGTCGGCAAGTCCACGCTCGTCAACCGCATCATCGGCCGCCGCGAGGCCGTCGTGGAGGACGTCCCCGGCGTCACCCGCGACCGGGTCACCTACGACGCCAACTGGCGCGGCCGCCGCTTCACCGTCGTCGACACCGGCGGATGGGACCCGGACGCCACCGGGATGAACCTGCGCATCGCCGAGCAGGCCCAGGTCGCCGTCGAGCTGGCCGACGTGATCGTGTTCGTCGTGGACGCCACCGTGGGCGCGACCGACGCCGACGAGATCGTGGGCTCGGTGCTGCGGCAGTCCGGCAAGCCGGTCATCCTGACCGCCAACAAGGTCGACAACCAGCAGCTCGAGCTGGAGGCCGCCGCGCTGTGGTCGCTCGGGCTCGGCGAGCCGTACCCCGTCTCGGCCCTGCACGGGCGCTCCAGCGGCGACCTGCTCGACGTGGTGCTCGACGCGCTGCCCGAGACGCCCGCGCTCACCTTCGAGGGCGAGCGCGGCCCGGCCCGCGTCGCGCTGCTCGGCAAGCCCAACGTCGGCAAGTCCTCGCTGCTCAACAAGCTCGCCGGGGAGGAGCGGGTGCTGGTCGACCCCATGGCCGGCACCACCCGCGACCCCGTGGACGAGCTGATCGAGCTGGGCGGGCGCACGTGGCGCTTCGTCGACACGGCCGGCATCCGGCGGCGCGACCGCGAGCTGCAGGGGGCCGACTACTACGCGGCCATGCGCACCCGGGCGGCGCTGGAGCGCACCGAGGTCGCCATCGTGCTCATCGACGCCAGCGACCAGCTCACCGAGCAGGACCTGCGCATCATCGGCCTGGTCATCGAGTCGGGGCGGGCGATGGTGGTGGCGTTCAACAAGTGGGACCTCGTCGACGAGGACCGCCGCTACTACCTGGAGAAGGAGATCGACCGGCAGCTCGTCCGCACCCCGTGGGCGCTGCGGGTCAACATCTCCGCCAAGACCGGGCGGCACGTCGACCGGCTGGTGCCCGCTCTGGAGAAGGCGCTCGACTCGTGGTCCACCCGGGTCCCGACGGCGCGGCTCAACGCGTTCCTGACGGAGCTGGTGCAGCAGACGCCGCCGCCGGTGCGGGGCGGGAAGCAGCCCAAGATCCTCTTCGCCACGCAGGCCTCGGTCGAGCCGCCGAAGTTCGTGCTGTTCACCTCCGGATGGCTCGAGGACACCTATCGGCGCTTCATCGAGCGGCGGATCCGCGAGGAGTTCGGGTTCGCGGGGTCGCCGATCGAGGTCACGATGAAGATCCGGGAAAAGCGGGCCAAGAAGGACAAGTAATGGCTTTGCCGGTCGCCTGGGCGGGATCGTAGGATCTACGGCAACGCGTTGACGGAGACGAGTAACCAGCGGGCCCGCAGGGGTCCAGAGAGCCGCCGGTAGCTGCGAAGGCGGTCCCGTGCCCCGCTGGTGAAGACACTCCTGAGTGCGGGGAGGAAATGCCCCGCCGGTCTGACCCCCGTCATCGGGTCGTGGAGGCCGTCTCTTCTCGAGGCGGCGAAAGTGCGGTGGCACCGGGAGCTCCCTTCTCCCCCGCACTCCCAAGGGGTCATGCACTTCCTCATGAGGAGCTGTAATGATCTCTCGTGTCATGTCGGCGGAGCTCGCTGAGCACGCCGGCCAACGAGTGACGATCGCCGGCTGGGTCCATCGCCGCCGGCAGCTGAAATCCGTGTCCTTCCTCGTCGTCAGGGACCGTACCGGCCTGTCCCAGGTGGTGGCCGCGCGCGAGCTCCCTGGCGAGGAGAGCGTCGTCGAGGTCACCGGCACCGTCCAGGCCGGCCCGCAGGCGCCCGGCGGCGTCGAGCTGGTGGAGCCGGAGATCACGGTGGTGTCGGAGCCGTGCGCGGCGCCGCCGTTCGACCTGTACCGGCCCGTCGTGTCCGCCGGGCTGCCGACGATCCTCGACCACGCGCCCGTCGCGCTGCGGCACCCGCTGCTCAAAGCGCCGCTGGAGATCTCGGCGGCGAGCGTGGCGGGCTTCCGGGAGGCGCTCGACGGGCTCGGGTTCACCGAGATCCACACCCCGAAGATCGTCGCCTCGGCCACCGAGTCGGGCGCGAACGTCTTCGGCATCGACTACTTCGGCAGGCCCGCCTACCTCGCGCAGTCGCCGCAGTTCTACAAGCAGGCGATGACGGGGGTGTTCGAGCGGGTGTACGAGGTCGGCCCGGTCTTCCGCGCCGAGCCGCACGACACCGTACGCCACCTCGCCCAGTACACCAGCCTCGACGCCGAACTGGCCTTCATCCGGGACCACCGGGACGTGATGGCGGTGCTGCGGGAGGCGGTGGCCGGCATGCTGGAGTCGGTACGGCTGCGCGCCCGCGCCGCCGTCGAGCTCCTCGGGGCCGTGCTGCCAGAGGTGCCCGCCGAGATCCCGGCCATCCACTTCACCGAGGCGCAGGAGCTGACGGGCTCGGCGGAGCCAGACCTGTCGCCCGCGCAGGAGCGGTGGCTGTGTGAGTGGGCGATGCGGGAGCACGGGTCGGAGTTCCTGTTCGTCACCGGCTACCCGATGTCCAAGCGGCCCTTCTACACCCATCCCGACCCGGCGCGGCCCGGCTACTCCAACGGGTTCGACCTGCTGTTCCGGGGGCTGGAGCTGGTGACGGGCGGTCAGCGGCTGCACCTGCACGCGGACTACCTGGCGGCGCTGGCCGCCCGTGGGGAGGGGCCGGAGGCGTACGAAGGGTACTTGCAGGCCTTCCGGTACGGGATGCCGCCGCATGGCGGGTTCGCGCTGGGGCTGGAACGGTGGACGGCCCGGCTGACGGGCGCCGCCAACATCCGCCAGACCACCGCCTTCCCGCGCGACCTGCACCGCCTTTCGCCATAGGCCCTAGGAGTGTCGCCTCGACACGCGATTCGGCCATTCACCGCATACCTCCGAGGATGCCCCGGCCTTCAGGCCGGGAAGGAATTGGACTCCTGCGGAGCAGGGCAGGAACAGCTGATGCGCCCCCCAGAGCGGATCAGCGTCCGGTAGAGTCGCGTCCGCGGGTTGCGAGAACCAAGCCTCCCGCGCGTGCTGATCGAAAGCCAAGACAGCACATGCGTCTCCAAGCTTGCCGTGCCAAACCGGGCAGGTTCCGTCCCGGCTGGTGTTGATGGAGTAAGACCTTGCTGGTCGCTGACCTGCGGGGCTTCCTGAGCCAGGAATCTCCCTGCTTCAGCTGGGGGAGGGTTCAATAGAAAGGAGCAGAGCCAGGGCCTGAGGGAACGACGTGGAATCGGGGCGCGGATGAACCGACTCTCCACCAGATGGCCCTGGTACGCCTCCTTCATCCCGGCCGCCCTGATTGTCAGCGGGATCTTCGTCAACCTGCTGTCTCCGCGTGACTATTGGGGGGACTACCAGCTGGGGGCCGCGGTCGTGCTGGCCGGAGCACTGCTCTCGCTACGGCACACGATCGCGGTCGCCGCGGCCCTGGTCCTGGCCGAGCTGGCACTGCTGGTCAAGGATGGTTATTTCGGTCATGCTCCCGGCACGTTCTCGCTGATCAACGCGGTGTTCACCGCTCTCGTCGGCCTCGGGGTGAACCGCGTGGTCGCCCGCCACGGGCGCCGGCTGGAAGCGGTGCGTTCCGTCGCGGAGGCGGCCCAGCACGCCGTGCTGCCCGCACCGCCGGTCTGTGTCGGCCCGCTGGCCATCGCCGCCGTCTACAAGACCGCGCAGATCGAGGCGTTGATCGGCGGAGACGCGTACGCCGTGCAGGACACGCCGTACGGCACCAGGCTGCTCATCGCAGACGTGCGGGGCAAAGGCCTGGGCGCGGTCGGCACGGTGTCCGTGCTGCTGGGAGCATTCCGGGAGGCGGCCGACCAGACGCCCGACCTTGCGGTGCTGGCCGACCGGATGGAGCGCGCCCTGGTCAAGGCGGCCTCCTCGCGCGAGGAGGACATCCGGATGGAGGGGTTCGTCACGGCGGTGCTCGGTGAGATCGCACCGGGCGCGGAGCGCGTGCGGCTGCTGAACCGCGGCCATCCCTCGCCGTATCTCCTCGAGGGCGACACGGTGTCCTCGCTCGATCCGGGCGAGCCGGGTCTTCCCCTGGGCATGGGCAGCCTGGGCGGCCCGCGGGCAGGGCCCGAGAGCTGGCCGTTCCCGGCCGGGAGCACGCTCCTGCTGGTCACCGACGGTGTGACGGAGGCCCGGGACCGTGCCGGGACCTTCTACGAACCGGCGAGCCGGCTCGGCGGCCAGGGCCCGTTCCGGCAGCCGGACGAGGTGGTCGAGGCCCTGGTACGTGACGTCGAGCGCTGGACCGGCGGGCCGCGCGACGATGACATGGCGATCCTGGCGATCACCCGGCGCGCCGGCCCGTGAACCGGATGGCCACGGAACGCGGCGCGCCCGCCGTGTGTCCCGCGCTATGGCGTCACCGGGCCTTCGGTGGCGGAGGCCTGGATGGCGGTCGTGATCTCCGCCAGATCCTCGGCCGTGAGCGTGAGGCGCCCGGCCGGGAGCCAGCCGTCCACCTGGCTCGCGTCCCTGGCGCCCACGATGGCGCCCGTGATGCCCGGCCAGGCCAGCGTCCAGGCCACCGCGACCGCCGCTACTGACACGCCGTGCCGTGCGGCGACGGGCCGGAGCGCGTCCGTCACCGCCAGGCGGGCGGCCAGGCCCGTGGTGAAGCTCGGGTGGGTCTTGCGCCAGTCGCCGTCCGGCAGGGAGGCCACCCGTTCGGCGGAGAAGCGGCCCGCCAGCAGGCCCGACTCCATCGGCGAGTAGACGATCACGCCTGTCCCGTGCTCCGCCGCCCAGGCGATCTCCGGCGCCGCCGACCGGTTCAGGGCCGAGAACGGCGGCTGGATGGCGTCCACGTGGGCCACCCGCTCGGCGATCTCCAGTTCGGCGACCGAGTGGTTCGACAGGCCGATGGCCCGTACCTTGCCCTCGGCCTTGAGATCCGCCATCGTCTGCCAGTACTCCTCCAGCGGAGTGGCGTTCGGCGAGGGGCCGCCGGCGCCGAGGCTGTCCCAGTCCAGGGACTCGCCGGTGTCCGGCCAGTGCACCTGGTACAGGTCGATCGCCTCCACGCCGAGCCGCCGCAGCGAGTCCTCCACCTCCCGGCGTACCTGCGACATGATGCGGCGTGGCGTCGCGTCCGGGTCGGCGGGATCCCACACCAGACCGGCCTTGGTGAAGAGGTACGGCCGCTCGGAGAGCCCCGCGACCGCCTTGCCGACGACCTCCTCCGAGTGGCCGTAGCCGTAGACGGCGGCGGTGTCGATCCAGTTGACGCCCTGCTCGGCGGCGTGCCTGATGGCCGCGATCGAGTCGGCGTCGTCCTGGCCGCCCCAGCTCCACCGCCAGTTGGCGCCCGAGATGCCCCACGAGCCGAAGCCGGTGCGGCTGATGTCCATGTCCGTCGTTCCAAGTTTCATGGCAAGGATGCTGCCGGACCCCGCGACGGTTACCCAGGGCACGGGCTTACCTGGGTCTGCGAGAACCACCCTGGGAGCGCCGGGGGCGGGGCAGCAGCAGCGCGACGGCCGCGCCGAGCAGGCAGACGAACGCCGTGACCAGGAACATCTCCGTGTACTCGGTGTGCAGCGCCGCCTGCACCTTCGCGGTGTACTCGGCCAGCCGCCGCTGGTACGTCACCGCGTCCACGCCGAACGGGAGCGGCGTGTCCAGGTGGGCGGTGAGCGACTGGAACCGGTAGAACCCCCACGCCGACACCGCCGCGATGCCGATCAGCATGCCCATCATCCGGGCCACCACGACCGCCGCCGACGCCACGCCGTGCTGGGCCGCCGGGCTCACGCGCAGCACCGCCGACGAGACCGGGGCGATGACCAGGCCCAGGCCCAGACCGGCCACCACCAGGTCGATGTCCACGACGAGGCCCGCGCTCGCCAGGTCGAGCGGCCACCGGCTCATCAGCCAGTAGCCCGCCGCCCCCAGCGCCATGCCCGCCACGGCCACGGCCCGCTCGCCCAGCCTGCGGCCCAGCAGGCCGCCCAGCAGGGCGCCGACGGTGAGCGCCGCCAGGAACCTGGCGAGGACCAGCGCCGCGTCCAGCGCGTCCAACCCGAGCAGGGTCTGGGCGGTGAGCTGGACGAACACCATGGTCACCAGGAGCGCGGCCCCGGCCAGGAAGCTCACGGCCAGGGTGGCGAGCAGGGGGCGCTTGCGGGTGGCGGAGAGATCGAGGAGGCGTACGGGGGAGCGGATCTCCCACCACACGAAGACCCCGGCCGCCACCGCCCCGGCCGGGATGACGACGAGGCCCCACGGCGGCAGCACGGCTCTGGCCGGGTCGGGGTTGTAGAGGCCCACGACCAGCAGGCCGAGCGCCAAGGCCAGCAGCGCCCCGCCGACCACGTCGACCCGCCGCACCGGCGGCTTGGACGCGCCCTCGCTCCTCGCCCCACGCCCCACGCTTGTGCGGCCGCCCTCGTGCCCGTCCGCCCCGCCTGTGGGACCCGCCGTCCGCGCTGCCGTCTCCGTGTTCCCGCCCTCGGATGCCGTCCCGTCAGCGGCACCGTGGGCGCCGATGCGCTCTGCGGCGCTGGTGGACGCGGTCCAGGGGTGGGTGGCGTCGGTCGGGTGGTCATTCGCGGAGTCCGTACGGCCCGCCGTACCGGACGGGACCGTGAAGTGCACCGCGACGGCGGCCAGGGCGGCGAGCGGGACGTTGATCCAGAAGATGGCGTGCCAGCCGCCCAGCTCCACCCCCGCCACCGCGATGGCCGGGAGCCCCGCCAGCAGCCCGCCGTACAGGGGCCCGAGGGCGCTGCCGAGCTCCTGCGCCGCACCCACGGCGCCCAGCGCCACCGGCCGCTCGTGCTCGTCCCACAGGTCGCCGATGAGGGCCATCGTGATCGGCAGCAGCGCCCCGCCGGCCACCCCCTGGACGGTACGCCCGGCCACCACCATCACCTCGCCGGCGGCCAGGGCCGTCAGCACCGAGCCGAGCGCGAAGGCGGCCAGGCAGGCGTGGATCAGCGGCCGCCGGCCGTACCGGTCGGAGAGCTGGCCGAGCAGGGGCATCGCGGCGACGTACCCGAGCAGGAACCCCGTGACGATCGGCGTGGCCCGCTCCAGGTGGTTCAGCGGGATGCCCACGTCCTCGGCGAGGTCGATGAGGATCGTCACCACCACGTACGCGTCGAGCGCGGCCAGCAGCACCACCGCGCCCCCGGCGCCGAGCACGACCCGGCGGGCGCCTCTCATCCGGCGGCGGGCGGCGTGATGGTGACCGGCGCGTCGTAGTCGCTGAACGACACCGTCACCGTGCCGTCCTGCAACGGCAGGCTGGCCTTGGTGAGCCGGCTGCTGGCCTTGTCGAGCCAGACCTTGCCGTTGACACCCTGCGTGACGCCGGGGACGATCTGGCCGAGAACCTGCCCGGGGAACGTCGTGGCCACCCGGTACGAGTCACCCTCCAACGCCTCCACCTTGGGATCGGTGGCCGAGGCGAGCAGTTGGGCGATGCCCTTGGTCGGCTCGAGGATCACCGAGGGGTCGTAGAACTGCGCGAGCTGCTGCCGCGTCATCTTCTGGAAGCCGCCCGTCGGCCCCTTGAAGTGCACGGTGTCCCCGATCAGGGCGAAACTGATCTCCTGCAGGGACCCCAGCACGTCGATCGTGATCGTTCCGTCGGCGTCACCGGCGGCCGTGAGCCTGCCGTCGGCCTTCTTGACCGGCACCTTCGGCTTGCCCTCCGTCGCGATCGAGAAGCTGGCCGACTTGACCCCCTTCATGGCCTCGGCGGCCTTCTTCATCAGGTCGGGACCGGCGGGCAGCGCGTCGCCGCCGCCCGACGAGCATGCCGAGACCAGCGCGAGCACCGCCACGATCAGAAGCTTTCGGACCATGAGCGGATCGTAGCGAGCGCTTGGGAACGTCCGTGAGCCGTCGCGGATATCGGTTGGGTGTCAGCGCAGCTTCTTCAGATGCTCCACGATCGGCTCGTAGGCCGCCTCGAGCGCTTTGAGCTGCTCGTCGCTGAGGCGGTCGACGAAGTGCTCGCGCACGCTCGCCACGTGGTCCGGCGCGACCTTCTGGATCGTGTCCCAGCCCTCGTCGGTCAGCACCGCGAACGTGCCCCGCCGGTCGTCGCGGCAGTCCTCCCTCGTCACCAGGCCCTTGGCCTCCATGCGGGAGATCTGGTGCGACAGCCGGCTGCGCGACTGGATCGTCGCGTCCGCCAGGTCGCTCATCCGCATGCGCCGGTCCTGGCTCTCGGAGAGGTTGACGAGGATCTCGTAGTCGTTCAACGAGAGTTGGTGCACCTGCAGCTCGCGGTCGAGCCGGTGCATGAGCAGCTTGTGCAGCGCCAGATGCGTGCGCCAGGCACGCTGTTCGGCGGGTGAAAGCCAGCGAGGCCCCCTCATGATCTCCAATGTAGCGCACGTAAAGTAATCCCCTATGGAGCAGCGGGAGTCGGGGGAGAGCCTGAGGACCGTCCTGGTCGCGGGCGCGGCCAATTTGACGATCGCGCTGGCCAAGCTCGTCGCGGGCCTGATCGGCGGTTCGGCGGCCATGCTGTCGGAGGCGGCGCACTCGGCCGCCGACACCGTGACAGAGCTCCTGCTGCTGGTGGCGGTGCGCGGCGCGGAGCGGCCCGCCGACCGGCGGCATCCGTTCGGCCACGGCAAGGCGGGGTTCGTCTGGGCGATGACGGCGGCCGTGGCGACGCTGGTGGGCGGCGCCGGGTTCTCGATCACGCACGGCCTGCACGAGATCAGCCATGGCGAGGAGCTGTCGAACCTTCTCCCCTCGTACATCGTGCTGGCCGTCGCCTTCGGCATGGAGGCCGTCTCGTTCGCCAAGGCGTACTCGCAGCTGCGCGGCCAGGCCGAGCGCTACCGGGTCCATCCGGTACGGCTCGTGCGGATGACCTCGGACACCGCGTTGAAGGCCGTGCTGTTCGAGGACGCGGCCGCCCTGGTGGGCCTGGTCATCGCGGCCGCGGGGCTGGCCGGGTCGCAGATGACGGGCTCGGCGCTCTGGGACGGCGCGGCGTCGATCGCGATCGGCCTGCTCCTGGTGGTGGTGGCGGTCACCCTGATCCGCTCGAACCTGTCGCTGCTCATCGGCCAGGCCGCGCCCCCGAGGATCGAGACCGGCATCCGGGCCGTGCTGCTGTCCCAGCCCGAGGTGGAGGACGTGGTCGAGCTGCTCACCATGATGATCGGGCCGGGCTCCATCCTGGTGGCCGCGAAGGTCGACTTCCGGGACGAGGCGAGCGCGGCGGGTGTGGAGATCGCCTGCGACGAGGTGGAACAGCGGCTGCGGGAGCGCTTTCCTGGGGTCAGCCAGGTCTTCCTCGACCCCACCCCGACCCGCCGCCGCTGACGCCGTTCAGGCCCGTGGGCATCGGCCGCCATCTTCTTGTGGCCAGAGCGCTGCGCGTCAGGGGATCGGCACCCTTCTGGCAGGGGAGTCCGTGATCACGGCCACCCGGATGTCAGGACCGGCGCTCCACTCCAGCAGGTGGCGGCCCGCCAGGTCGTCGCCGCCCGTGTGGAGCTTGTCGAGCGTCAGCTCGCCGCGCTTGATCAGCGCCTCCTTGCGGGTCCAGTGCCTGATGAGCTCGTCGTTGCCGGCGACCAGCGCGAGCTCGCGCGGGGTGCAGACCCGTTCGGCGAGGGCCAGGTCGAGCGGCCCGGGCGGCACGTGCTCGGCGTCCACG
This sequence comes from Nonomuraea sp. NPDC049695, assembly GCF_040674955.1. Taxonomy (NCBI): domain Bacteria; kingdom Bacillati; phylum Actinomycetota; class Actinomycetes; order Streptosporangiales; family Streptosporangiaceae; genus Nonomuraea; species Nonomuraea sp. NPDC049695. Next base: position 14,699 of record NZ_JBFANV010000063.1, read on the forward strand.
CCGACCTTGCCGGGGCCGGCCCCCGCGCACACGTAGCCGCGCGTGTGGCTGAAGCTCACGCCGAGCTCGGGCGCCTCCTCGATGTACGGCTTGCCGTGCCCGAGGCCGTGCAGCTCGCAGCGCTGCCGCAGGGTCAGCTCGTACGGCTCGGTGCCGAGCGCGGCGGCGGCGCAGAGCCGTACGAGAAGGTGGGCGGCAACGTAACTCGCGCGATCCGCCTCGAACCGGAACCGCCCGGCCCGTTCCCTCTCCACCTCGGTGAGCCAGTCCTCCGGGGCGCGCACCTCGTCGGGGCGGCCGCCCATCGCTAAGGGGCCGATGGTCAGTCCTTCTTCTTGCCGCCGGTGAGGCTGTACTGGTCCTCCGAGGCCGCGCCGAGCACGGTCACGTCATGGATCTTCCAGATCCCCTTCTCCTTCACAAGGCTGATCTTAAGGTGCGAGTCCTTGACGGAGCGGATCGCCTCGGAAGTGTTCACCTGCTGGTCGACGACGACGATGGCGTGCGCGGTGGCCTCGTCCACGTCGGCCAGGTAGGTCTCGCGTACCGTGGCCTGCGAGGTGGCCTTGAGCTTCACGATCACCTGCGCCATCGCGCCGCCGAACGCCGCGTCGTACGTGGCCAGGAAGTCGCCCGTGGCCTGGGCGGCGAGGGTGGATCGGGTGCTCTGGAGGTTGCGGTAGTCGTAGCTGAGCAGGGCCTTGCTGAACGCGTTCGCCGCTCCGGACACCTCCAGCCGCAGCGCCCGCTCGGCCTCGAGCCTGGCCCGCGCGTCCTCGGCCTGGGAGGCGGAGATCCACTGCAGGACGGCGGTGGCGGCGAGCGCGGCCACCAGCATCGCCGCCAGCGTTCCGAGGATCCTGGCCCGCGTGACACGCTGCCCGCCCTTGACGCCGCCCGCCCCTTCGTCGCCCGCCCCTTCGTCGGACGTACTCTCGTCGCGAGCCGTGTCGGCGGATTCCTCGGGCTGGGCCTCCTCGGTGCGGGTCTCCTCGGCGAGGTCCTGCTTGGTGGTCATCGTGACTCCTCACGGCGGCGGGCGGCCCGGCCCGTCGCGATCCAGCCCACAATCCCACCGATGGCCACCACTGCGAGGAATATCCCGGCAACCAGCGGGGCGGTGTTCAGCGGGACGGGGGATGCGGGGCCGGTGGCGGCCACGCCGCTGGGCGACGCGGTGGCCTCCGGGCTCTTGTCCGGTTTCTCGGTGTCCTTCGCCACCGGGCGAGCGGAGGCGGCGGATGAGGGGGTGTCCGCCGGTGCGGCGGCATCCTGGCGGTCATGCGTACGGGAATCGTCCGGGTCTTCGGAATCGCCGGAGTCCCCGGAACGGGAGGGTGCGGGGCAGGAGCGCAGCGCGGGCACGGCGGGCGGCCCGACGGCGCTCGCGTACTCCTCGGCAGGGGTCGGCCCGCCCGGCACGCTGAAGATGAACGCCGCCCGCCCGTAGACGGTGTCGCCGGTCTGGTCGCTGATGTCGTTCGCCAGGCTGAGCGCGGTGGGCATGATGCTGAGCAGGTGGTGCACGTTCCGCTCGGTCGCCGGCGAGAACACCGGCTGGTGCGGCAGCCCCGCCGCCGTCAGCAGGCACGAGAACCCCGGCCGCGACTTCTTGATCGCCGTGTCGAGGCGGGCGAAGACCCCCGGCCCCCGGTCGAGGAAGGTGTTCAGGTCGGCGCGGGAGTCGCGCAGCGTCCCCGTGACCGTGCGGAGGTCCGTGATGCCGGAGGCCAGCTCGCCCCGCTTCCCGGCGAGCGTGTGGGTGAGGTGGGTGAGCTGCACCGACAGGGAGTCGAGCACGTCGGCGTTGTCCGCCAGCGTGCCGGTCAGCGAGTGGGCGTCGTCGATGATGTTCCTGATCGCGGGGGCGCGCCCGTCCAGGGCCACGGCCAGCTCATGGGTGATCGTCTTGGCGTCCCGCGGCGGCACCGCGTTCAGCAGCTTGCCCACGCCCTCGAACAGCTTCTTGTAGTCGAGCGGCACCGACGTCCTGGCCAGCGGGATCGTGTCGCCGGCGGCGAGCGTGGGCCCGTTCACGCCGGTGGCGGGGGGCGAGAGCTCCACGTACGGCTCCCCGATGGCCGACTTGCGCCGCACCTCCGCCGTGGCGCCCTTCGGCAGCCGGACACCCCTGTCGATGTCGAGACCCACGACGATCCTGCCGGGCGCCAGCCGCACGTCGCCGATCTTGCCGACCCGGACCCCCAGGTAGGCGACGTCGAACCCCCGGATGAGGCCGGGCGACGAGACGAACTCGGCCGACACCCGGTACGGCCGCTCGATGGCGTCGAGCCGGATGATCGTGCTGAACGCCCAGACGGTCATGACGATCCCCAGGGCGACAAAGAACCCTAAATTCAGATAAATCCGGTTCCTCATCGCGGCGGCTCCAGCAGCAGGCGGAAGTCCTCGACCCGGTTCGGCAGCGCCCGGTCGTTCCCGGACGATTTCTTGGGCATCAGCACGCCCTTCAGCCAGAGATAGATCAGCACCTGCCCGTTGACCGTGATCGGCGGCGCGTCGATGAACTTCTGGAGCCGCGCCACCAGCGTCTTCAGGTCTTCCTTGCCGCGCTGCATGGCCGACGAGATGGCCTCCAGCTCCAGGAGCAGCTTCCTGAGCCGGGCGGCGTGCCGCGGGTAGACGGTGAGGTTCGCCTCCTTGGCCAGCTTCGTCAGCGCGACGATCGCCTTCTTCACGTGCTTGCGCCCGTGCGCGATGCGAGCGGTGGCCGAGGCCAGCGTCCCCGGCAGCCGGTCCAGCTCGCCGCTGCCCTTGGCGAGGTCGTCGCCCAGCCTGGCCAGCGCGTCGATGCTGGTGCCGATGTCCCTGCGGGCCGCGGCGTAGGCGTCGGTCACCTCGGCCGTCTGCTCGATCAGCTTGTTGACGTCCTCGCCCCGCCCGCCGAACCCGGTGGAGGCGGCGTCGAGGATCGCGTTCACGTCCTGGGCACCGAGCGCCTCGATGAGCGGCCCCGCCTTCGCGGTGACCTGCTCGATGTCCGGCTCGACCGACGTCTCGGCGATGGTGGCGCCGTCCTTCAGGTACGGCCCCGTGGCCAGGTCCTTGCCCGCGGGCGGCGTGAGCAGGACGTAGTTCTCGCCCAGCACCGACGTCTTGGCCACGGTGGCGGTGCTGCCCTGGGGCACCCGGTGGGCGGACTGGACCGACATCGTCACCCTGGCCCGGTAGCCGTCCAGGCGGATGCCGGTGACCGTGCCCACCCGTACGTCGGAGATCTGCACGCTGTGCCCGGCCACCAGGCTCTGCACGTCGTCGAAGACCGCGTACAGGGTCATGTCCCCGGTGGTCGCGCCGAGCGTCTGCAGCGAGCACGACGCGGTCAGGGCGAGGGCCAGGACGGCGGCCAGCAGGCGGGTCCTCATCGCTGCCTCCCCTGCCGCTCGAAGGGGCAGTTGCTCAGCTTGGCCGGCAGGCAGGGCACGTCGCCCAGGTTCAGCGCGTCGAACAGCGGCGTCAGCCACGCCCTGGTCATCGCGTTGAGCACCACGCGGATCTTCAGTACGTGCTGCTTCCTGTCCCAGGAGTCGATGAGCACGTCGGCGAAGTCGGCCGCGCCCTTGACCGCCCGCGCCATGGACGCGCTGTTGGCCCGCACCGTCAGCACCAGCTCGGCCAGCGTGCTCGCGGCCTGCGGGAGCCGTTCGGAGTACTGCTCGATGATCACGTCACCGCGCCGCACGAAGGTCGCCATGCCCGAGACGAACGTCCGCAGCCGCTGCCGCTCCTCCGCCAGGATCGAGCCGGCCTCGGCGAAGGAGTCGATCGCCCCCGTCACCTGGCTCTCCCGCTTGTTGAGGCCGGTGGCCAGCCGGTTCAGCCCCTTGGCCAGATCGACGAGCTGCTGGTCCTGCCTGGCCAGGGTGCCGGTCAGCTCGGAGGTGTCGGCGATGGCGTTGTTGATGGTCTTGCCGCGCCCCCTGACCCCGTCGGCCAGGGTGCTCGCCACGGAGCCGAGCTTCTTGTCGTCGAGCGCGTCGGTGAGCTTGGTGAACGCGTCGAGCGCGTCGTCGATCTCCACCGGCAGATCGGTGCGCTCCAGCGGGATCGTGGTCCCGGGGGTGACCTTCTGGTCGCCGGGCTTCCACGGGGGATAGAGGACGACGTTCCGCTCGCCGAGGGTGTTCTGGGGCGCGACCACGGCCTTCACGCCGGCCGGGAGCGGCACCTGCCGATCGACCAGCAGGTCAACGCGCACCTTATCCCCATCAATGCTGATTTTGTCGACATATCCGGCGTCGAGGCCCATCACCTTCACCCGCGCCTGCTCGTACAGGGAGGGCGCCTTGCGGAAGATCGCCACCAGCCGGTACGGCTCATCGCCCAGCACCGTGCACCCCGACGTCAGGAACGCCCCGAGCAGCAGCACCGCCATCAGTCGTCTCATCTGGCGCTCTTCCTGTCCTTCTTGATGACGCCGAGCACCTCCGGGTTGATGGGGCCGAGGCCCGCGGCTATGGCCTCGAGCCACGGGCCCTGGCCGCCCATCGTGGACAGCCCGGAGAACGTCGGGCCGGCCCACGCGAGGAGCGAGTTGAGCTGCTTGTTGCTGCCGCTCAGCCGCGTCGTGATGGCCGCGTTGTCGTCGAGCACCTGGACGAGGGTCTTCTCGTGCTCGTTGATCAGCCGGGTCGTGCTGCGTACGAGGTCGCTGCCGTCGCCCAGCAGCGTGCGCAGCTCGTTGCGGCGCGCGCGCAGCTCGGCCAGCATGACCTCGATGGCGTCGATGAGCCGCCCGAGCTGCCTGTCCTTCTTCTCCAGGACGTTCATGATCCTGGTGCCGTTGTCGACGAGCCGCTGCAGCTGCGGCTGGCTCTTGCTGATCGTGTCCGACAGGTCGCCGATGTTGCGCAGCAGGCGGGTGATGCGGCCGCGCTTGCCGAGATCCACCTTGTCGAGCTCAGTGAGCAGGTCGTCCACGGCGTCGGTGTCCAGGCGCTCGACCAGCCGGGTCGCGTCCTTGATGGCGTCGTTGATGAGGGTGGGCACGCCGGTCCGCGTCACGGGGATGCGCCGCTCGCCCTCGGGCAGCTGGTCCATGTACGGGGCCGAGACGGCGCCGGTGAGCTTGACGTACCGGCCGCCGAGCAGGTTCGACAGGGCGATGTCGGCCCGGGTGCCGCGGCCGAGCCGCACGCCGTCGTCCACCTTCCAGGTGACGATCACGTTCCCCCGCGTGTAGTCGGCGCGCACCTCGGTGACCTTGCCGACGCGCACCCCGGCGACCCTGACGTCGTTGCCCGTGCGCAGCCCGCCGGAGTCCACGAACACGCCGGACATGAAGTAGCCGCCCTCCAGCAGCCCTAGGTTGCCGACCAGGAACGTGGCGACGAGGATCGCGGCCAGCGTGGCCAGCGACACCAGGCCCACGGCGATCCTGTTGCGGTCACGGAAGGATTTGAGCGCCATCACTCGCCCACCATGAGTTTCTGCAGGTCCTTCGTGCTCTGGATCCTGGTGTTGCGCAGCGGCGGCGGCGTCTGCATCCCGTACGGGCAGGGCGCGGCGTTCAGCGCCACGCACGGGACCGCGGTGACGAAGTAGTGGCCGCGGTCCACGGTCTGGTACGCCCGCGCGAACAGCGGCTGGAACGTGCTGACCGTCTTGTCGATCTCGCCCACGTGCCGCCTGATGCCGCCGGTCAGCCCGGACAGGTTGTCGACCAGGCGGCCGAGCTCGTCGGCGTTCTTGCCGAGCACCTCGTTGGAGGTGTGGACGGTCGTCGACAGCTCCACCAGCGCCTGGTCGATCAGCTCCCGGTTGTCGGCGAACGCCTCGGAGAGCGTGACGAGGTTGTCGACGAGCTGCTCGATCTGCTTGTCGCGCCGGGCGACCACGCCGGTGACGGTGGCGTAGTCCTTCAGCAGCTGCTCGATGGTCTTCTTGCGCTCGTTGACCGTGGTCGTGATGGCGTTGACGTTGTCGAACAGCCTCGGGATGTTCTGCTCGTTGCCCTTGAGCGACTTGGCGGCGGCGGTGAGGAGCTGGTTGATCTGGTCGGGGTCGAGGCTGCGGGTGAGCGGGCCGAGGTCGCTGACCAGCTGGCCGATGTCCACGACGGAGGAGGTACGGGTGATGCGCGAGCCGGGCAGGAGCCTGGCGGGCGCGGTGCCGGGCATCAGGTAGACCACGCGCTGGCCGACGGCGTTGCGCCAGCGGATGGCGGCCTCGGTGTCCGCCGGGACGGTGACCCCCTGCTGCACCTCCATGGTCACCTCGGCCCGGCCGTCCACCACCTTGATCGTGTCCACCTGGCCGACAGGCGCTCCGGCGATCTTCACCTGGTCGCCCTCGACCAGCCCCGACACGTCGTCGAACACGGCGATCAGGCGGTAGCCGCCGTCCGTGTTCACCCGGGCGATCTGGATGGCGATCACCACGATCAGCGTCACGCACAGGCCGACGAAGAGCAGGAACCGGGCGAACGTCCAGGCGCGCCGCATCAGCGCCTCCCGTCGGTCGGGCCGCACGCGCCGACGACCAGCTCGCAGAGGTCGGTCGCGACGAACGCCTCCACCTGCAGCTGGCGGCTGTTGCCCGGGCCCGGCGCCTCGATCAGCTCGTTGAGCAGGTCCACCAGCCGGTTCAGACCGCGCACGCCGTCGCCGGCCAGGCCGAGCTGGGCGTAGATGAGCGCGGCCACCCGCTCGCCGGAGTGCACGCCGGCCCGCAGGTCCTGCCGGTGCTTGGCCAGCCCGTGCGCGCCGAGCTCGGAGATCGAGGTGACCTCCTGGAGCAGGGCGCGTACCTTGTCGGCCCGCGCGAGCAGGTCGGGGGTGATGACGTTGACGTCGGAGGAGATCGCGACGAGGTCGTCGCCCTTGTCCTGCAGCGCCGTGCCGAGCAGGGCGGCGTCGTGCAGGAACTGCCTGGCCCGCCCGCGCTGCCGGTGCGCGACGCCGACGAGCGTGCCGGCGTCGCCGATCAGCTCGCGCAGGTTCCCGCCCTCGCCGTCCAGGCCCTTGGCCAGGGTGTGCACGATGACCGTGACCTCGCTCGGATCGACGGCGTCCAGGCCGCGGTAGGCGTCGCCGAGGGTGTCGGACAGGTCCAGCGGGCCCTCGGTGGCGGTGATGACGGCGCCGCTGGACAGGTAGGGGCCGGTGGTCTCACCGGAGCCGGGCTTGAGGTTGAGGAACTTGGGGCCGAACACCGACGCCGGCTCGACCACCGCGACCGTGGACTGCGGCACCCTGACGCCGGGGTCGACGTGCATGGTGACCACGGCCTTGCCCTTGGCGTCGAGCGACACGCCGGTCACCTCGCCGACCGTGATGCCGCGGATCTTGACGGGGGAGCCGGGGTCCATGCCCTGCCCGGCGCGGGTGAACACGGCGTCGATCCTGGTCCCGCTGATCTCGGTGGCGGTGCGGACCACGTACAGGGTGGCCGCGGCCAGGACCACGAGCACGGCGAACGCGATGCCCACCCGGGCGGCGAGGGAAAGTTGGAATCGGGTCACCGGCTCACCCCGTCAGCGGTATGTTGCCGCCGCTGCCCCAGAACAGGTACGACAGCAGCAGGTTGAGCAGCACGATCGTGACGATCGACTGGCGGATGGCGCGGCCCGCCGCCACGCCCACGCCCACCGGGCCGCCGCTGGCGTGGAAGCCGTGATAGCAGTGGATGACGATGACCGCGAAGGCGAAGACGGCGACCTTGGAGACGCTGAACACGATGTCGGTGACCGGCAGGTACAGGTAGAAGTAGTAGTCATAGACCCCGGGCGCCAGGCCGAACAGGACTGTGCACATCAGCCGGGTGGCGAAGAAGCTGGCGAAGAGTGCGATCAGGTAGATGGGGACCAGCGCCAGCAGCGCGGCCACGACCCGGGTGCAGACCAGGTAGGTGAAGGCGTTGATGCCCATCACCTCCAGCGCGTCGATCTCCTCCGAGATCCGCATCGCGCCCAGCTCCGCCGTGAACGACGAGCCGACCTGCGCCGCCAGCGCCGTGGCCGCGATGATCGGGGTGATCTCCCGGACGTTCGCGAAGCTGCCCACCAGGCCCATGAACGACTCCGCGCCGATCGCCTGCAGCCCCTGGTAGCCCTGCAGGCCCACGGTCGCGCCCACGACGAACGCCATCGTGAACACCACGAAGACCATGCCGCCGCCGATGACGGTCGCCCCGACGCCCACCACGACGTCGCTGACCTGCCTGAGGACGACCTTGACGTACTTGAGCCGCAGGACGACGTCGCGTACGCAGTAGAACAGCACCTTCCACACGAACAGCGGCCAGTCGGCCAGCGTCGCGAACCGCTCCGCGACGTCCCGCCCCCGCAGGGCGATCCTGAGACCCGCCGTCCGCGTCACCATCAGAGGGACCTCGGCGGGTAGGCCAGGAAGTAGACGGCCGAGATCACGTAGTTGAACGCGAACACCAGCATGAACGTGACCACGGTCGCCTGGTTGACCGCCCGTCCCACGCCGACCGGGCTGGTCGCGCAGGTCATGCCCTTGTAGCAGGCGACCGCCGCCGCGATGAACCCGAAGATCCACGCCTTGAACAGCGTCACGTACAGGTCGGACGCGACGACCAGGGAGAACGCGCCGTCGAAGTACGCGCCGGGGGTGACGCCCTGCACGACCACGTTGAAGAAGTAGCCGCCGGCCGCGCCGGCCAGGATGACCAGCGGGCACAGGCACACCGCGATCGTGCTGGCCGCCCACATGCGCGGCGTGACCAGGCGGTGGATCGGGTTGACCGACATGACCTCCATCGCGCTCAGCTCGTCGCGGATGTGGCGCGCGCCGATGTCGGAGGTCATCGCGCTGCCGCCGGCCCCGGAGATCAACAGCGCGCTGGCCAGAGGCGCCACCTCGCGGATGAGCCCGACGAAGACCGCGCTGCCCGTGGCGGAGCTCGCGCCGAGCTGCCTGGCCAGCTCGCCCACCTGCAGCGCCACGGTGGCGCCCAGCGGCAGGGCCACGAGCAGCACGGGCACGCTGGTGACGCGGGCGAGGAACCAGCACTGCTCGACGAACTCCCACCACCAGCGCCTGACGTCCCAGGTCCTGCGTAACCCCTCCAGGACGATGACGAACAGCTCGCCGATCTGGCCGAGCGCCGACCCGGCCCGGCGTCCGACGTATCCGGACAGGGTCATCGGCCGCCCGTCCGCGCGCGCATTACCGCCATGACCACCTCCGCCGCCTACGGATGAGTCGCAACCCTACTGAGGGGTTATCTGGGAGTCGATGACTTCGTGGGAATTTGCGCGAAAGGTATGAGACGCAGGTCACATCTTGTCAGCCAAGTACGAAACGTGACCGGCCCGTTACACCCGCATCCTCTTGACTCCGCCCCTGTGGGGTTGTTTGCCTGGACGCAAGCTTGGAAGACTGAGGGCAGAGGTGGTGCAGATGCTGATCGGGACGATCCTCCGCGCCAAGGGCAGTGACGTGGCGACCGTGACACCAGGTGCCACGGTGCGCGAGTTGCTGGCCACGCTTGCGGAGCGCAATATCGGAGCCGTGGTGGTCTCCACGGACGGCTCCACCATCGAGGGCATCGTGTCCGAGCGCGACGTCGTACGTCGCCTCCAGGATCGCGGTTCCGCGATCCTGGACGGCCCGGTGTCGGCGATCATGACGACAGAGGTGCGCACGGTGGGGCCCGGCGAGAACGTCGACTCGCTGCGGCAGATCATGACCACGCATCGGTTCAGGCACATGCCCGTGGTCGAGAACGGCCGGCTCGTGGGCATCGTGAGCATCGGCGACGTGGTGAAGAGCGCGATCGAGGAGTTGGAGACGGAGAAGGCGTCGCTCGTCGACTATCTCCACCGTTGACAGGGATGGCACGCTTGGTCCGTGATGTACGGGCCTCCTCCTCCTGAATATCCGCGCGCGACGAGCAGTCCGCCGATCATCGTGCTGGTCGCCGGGCTCGCCGCGCTGCTCGGGTTCCTGCTGGGGGTGTTCGTGGGGTTCGGCGCGTCTTCTGAGACGTCGTCCTCGTCCGAGGAGCCCGACGCCCGCGTCACGGTCACCGTCGAGGACAGCCCGCCCGTGGACCCCGAGGCCACGTCCTCCACCGGGTCGTCGCCGTCCCAGACCGACCAGACCCTGCCCGGCCAGACCCTGCCCGACCAGCCACAGCCGGGGCAGACGCAACCCGGCCCGAGTCAGCCCGGTCAGCCTCAGCCGGGGCAGACGGGCGCGCCCAGCGCCGGGACCAGCAGCGGCCCTGCCGTCAACCCGGCCGTCAACCCCGCCTCTGTGCGCACGCTCATCGTGGGCAAGGACATCCAGCCGGGCACCTACCGCACGACCGGCCCGCTCGCTGGGGGCGCCATGTGCTACTGGGCCAGGCTGCGCAGCGCGACCGGCGACATCGCCGCGACCGGCATGCCGAAGGGGCCGGCCAGCGTCACCATCGAGGCCACGGACAAGGCGTTCGTGTCCGGCGGATGCGCGGAGTGGATCAAAGCCTGACGCTTTTGTGCGCCAAACTCTGGACAAGAGAGCAGGAATGCGCAATTCTGTGCGGCAAACGAGGAAGGAGACACGCTCCGGCGTGCTGGCGTGAGTCCTGCGGTTATGGACCACGCCACTCCGGCGTCCCTGGCACGGACGCGGTGCGGAGAGTGCGGAACAGCGCGCATCGCCACTAATCCCGAACCATGACCGTTCGCGAGGAGTGACATGCGACCATCCGCTCTCGTCTCCCTGGCCGCGCTCGCCGCCGCCACCGTGCTCGTCCCCGCCCAGTCCGCCGTCGCCCAGCTCGCCGCCACCGCCGCCCTGCCCGCTCCTGCGGCCTGCGCCGACTGCTGGAAGCCCGCCCTGAACACGTCCTGGCAGTGGCAGCTCTCGTCCCTGCCGCAGAAGCCGTACCCGAACGTGCAGATGTACGACATCGATGGCTTCGCCGCCAAGGACGGCGCGATCGTCAAGTCGCTCAAGGCCGACAAACCGGGCCGCGGTGTCGTCTGCTACATCAGCGCGGGCACGTACGAGGACTGGCGCCCGGACGCCGGCCAGTTCCCCGCAGGGGTGCTCGGCAAGCCGCTGGAGGACTGGCCGGGCGAGCGCTGGCTCGACATCCGCGCGTACACCGGCAAGCTCGGCGAGATCATGAAGGCCCGGCTCGACATGTGCAAGGCGGCCGGGTTCGACGCCGTGGAGCCCGACAACGTCGACGGCTACAGCAACGACAGCGGCTTCCCGCTCAAGGCGGCCGACCAGCTCGCCTACAACAGCTGGTTCGCCAACGAGGCCCACAGGCGGGGCATGTCGGTCGGGCTCAAGAACGACGTGGAGCAGATCCCGCAGCTGCTGCCGTACTTCGACTGGGCGCTGAACGAGGAGTGCTGGGAGCAGACCGAGTGCACCACCGCCCAGAACGGCGACTACGGCTACGACCAGTTCGTCAAGGCGGGCAAGGCCGTGTTCAACGTCGAGTACAACCTGCCCACCTCGAAGTTCTGCGCCAAGTCCAACGCCCAGAACTTCAACTCGCTGAAGAAGAAGTACGAGCTCGACGCCTACCGCGTGGCCTGTCGTGGCGCGTGACTTCGATCTGCTGGTCGTCGGTGACGCCAACCCCGACGTGGTGCTCTCCGGAGCGCCGCGCGGGTTGGCGTACGGCCAGCGTGAACAGCTCGTCTCCGGCGGCGACCTGGTGCTCGGCGGGTCCGGCGCGATCACCGCGTGCGGGGCGGCCCGGCTGGGCCTGCGGACCGCGTTCGCCGGGCGCGTGGGCGACGACGCGGCCGGGCGCTTCGTGCTCGGCGCCCTGGCAGAGCGAGGCGTGGACGTCTCGCACTGCGTGATCGACTCCCGGTCCACGGCCATGACCGTGGTGCTGGCCGACGGGGCGGACCGGGCCATCCTCACCGCGCCGGGCTGCCTGCCGTACCTGACGGTGGACGACGTGCCGCGCGGCGTCGCCAGGCATGTCCACGTGTCGTCATATTTCCTGCAACCGGGGCTTGCGTCCGGGTTACCGGGCTTCCTGGCGGAGGAGCGGCGGGGCGGCGCGACCACCTCGCTGGACACCAACGACGATCCCGCCGGAACGTGGAACGGGCTCGAGGACGTGCTGCCCGAGGTGGATGTCTTCCTCCCGAACGCCTCCGAGGCCCGGGCCGTCGCCGGCCGGTTGTTCGGCGCCGGTCAGGAGAGCCTCGAGGCCGCCGCGGCGCGGCTGGGCGCGCTGGGACCCGCCGTGGCCGTCAAGGACGGCGGCGACGGCGCGCTGGTGTGGCGGTCGGGCGAGCTGGCCCGGGTCGCCGCCGTGCCCGTCGAGCCGGTGGACACCGTCGGCGCCGGTGACAGCTTCGACGCCGGGTTCATCGCCGCCATGCTGCGCGGGATGAGCCTGCGCAAATGCCTGGAGGCGGCCGTGACCTGCGGTTCCCTTTCGACCCGAGCCGCCGGTGGCACCGCGGCCCAGCCCACCTGGGAGGAGCTGTGAAGATCGTCTTTCTCGGCGCGGGAAGCGTCGAGTTCACCCAGGGTCTGCTCGCGGACCTGGTGGCCCTCCCCGATATGGGGGAGTTCGAGGTGGCGCTGCACGACATCCACCCCGAGCGGCTGGAGACCGCGGAGGCCGCCGCGCGCCTCATCGCCGCCGGGCGGGCCGTCAAGATCTCCGCGCACCTCGACCTGCGGCAGGCGCTCGAAGGGGCCGACTTCGCGATCAACATGATCCAGGTCGGCATGATCGACGCCACCCGCGTCGACTTCGAGCTGCCCGCACGGTACGGGCTGCGCCAGACCATCGCCGACACCATCGGCGTGGGCGGCATCTTCCGGGCCCTGCGCACCTTCCCGGCGCTGGACAGGATCGGGCGGGCCATGGCCGAGGTGTGCCCGGACGCGTGGCTGCTCAACTACACCAACCCGATGGCCATGAACGTGTGGTACCTGGCCGCCGCCACCCCCGTGCGCAACGTGGTGGGGCTCTGCCACTCCATCTACTGGACCGCCCACGACCTGGCGGAGCTCGTCGGGGTGCCGTACGAGGAGGTGTCGTACCTGGCGGCGGGCGTCAACCACCAGTCGTGGATGCTGCGGTTCGAGAGCGGGGGAGAGGACCTGTACCCGCGGCTGGACGAGGCCATCGCCCGCGATCCCGGCCTGTTACGCCGGGTCCGCGTGGACATGTACCGCAGGCTCGGCTACTACCCGACCGAGACCAGCGAGCACTCGGCCGAGTACGTGCCCTGGTACCTGCACGACGAGGCCGAGGTCGAGCGCCTGCGGATCCCCGTGGGCGCGTACCTCGGCATCAGCGAGGAGAACGTGCGCCAGTACGAGGCCACCCGCGACGCGCTGCGAGCGGGCCGGCCGATCAGCGCGGAGGGGACCATGGAGTACGCCCCGCAGATCATCCACAGCATCGCCACCGGCACGAGCCGGGTCGTCTACGGGAACGTCCAGAACAGGGGCCTGGTCGGAAACCTGCCCGGCGGATGCGTGGTGGAGGTGCCGTGCGTGGCCGACGCGCTCGGCGTCCACCCGGTCGCCGTCGGCGACCTGCCCGCGCAGTGCGCGGCACTCAACCGCGCGTACGTCAACGTCAACGAGCTGACCGTACGCGCCGTCACCGAAGGGCGGCCCGAGCACGTCCGGCACGCCATGATGGCGGACCCGAACACGGCCGCCACGCTCACCGTCGAGCAGATCGACTCGCTGTGCGACGCGCTCATCGAGGCCCACGGCGACCTCATGCCGGAGTCCCTCAGGAGTGGGTCATGAAGGGCGTGGCGGCGCTCGTCCTGGTCGCCGGGCTGCTGACGGGCTGCGGCTCCTCGTCCGAGGAGGCCGGCGGCCCGGTAGAGATCACCTGGTGGCACGGCCAGACGGAGCTGCAGGCCAAGGTCATCGAGGAGCTGGCCGCCGAGTACGGCAAGGCCCACCCGGACGTGAAGATCACGCCTGCCGTCGGCTCCACGAACGTGGACGAGATGCTGCAGAAGGTCCAGGCGGTCCTGGCCGGCGGCAAGGCGCCCGACATCGCGTACATGTACGGCACGTGGATGCCGCACCTGGCGCGCACCCCCAAGGTGTACGACCTGACCGCCACCGTGAAGGCCCCCGGATTCGGCTGGGACGACTTTTGGCCGGCGGAGCGGGCCGTGTCCGAGGTGAACGGCAAGGTCATCGGCGTCCCGGCCCTGGTCGACAACCTGGCCGTCATCTACAACAAGAAGCTGTTCGACGCGGCCGGGCTGGCGTACCCCACCAAGGACTGGACCTGGGACGACTTCCGCGTCGCGGCGAAGAAGCTGACCGGCGGCGGCGTGTACGGCACCGCGTACCCCGTGACCGGCGCCGAGGACACCGTGTGGCGGTTCTGGCCGATGATCTGGCAGCAGGGCGGCTCGATCGCGGCGCCGGACGGCAAGAAGTCGGCGTTCGACACGCCGCAGGCGGTGCAGGCGCTCGACCTGTGGAGCGCCATGGCCCGCCAGGACAAGTCCGTATATCTCGATCAGAACGGGGAGAAGTTCGTGCCGCTCTTCCAGAGCGGCAAGATCGGGATGATCGTCGCGGGGCCGTATACGCTGCTGGACATCATCGGCCACAAGATCCCGTACGGGGTGCAGGTGCTGCCCGGCTACAACGGCAACCACGAGACCATCGCGGGTCCCGACAACTGGGTCGTGTTCGACAACGGCTCGCGCCGGGCCAAGGCCGCCGCCGACTTCCTCGCCTGGCTCACCCGGCCTGAGCAGGACGCCCGGTGGTCGCTCGGCCTGGGCAACCTGCCCATCCGCAAGGCCACGACCGCGCTGCCGGCGTACCGGAAGTTCGTCAAGGACTTCCCCGACATCGACGTCTTCACCGCGAACCTCGACAACGCCAAGCAGGCCAGGCCGCAGCTGCCCGCGTACCCGGAGTTCTCCGAGAAGGTGGGCAACGCGATCGCCCAGGCCATGGTCGGCGGCACGCCCGCGCGGGATGCCCTCGCCAAGGCGGCCACCGAGGCCGACACGGTGCTGGGGCGCTCGCGATGACCGCGCTCGCGGCCTGGGGAGGCACGCATCAGGCGCGGCGCCGCCGGTGGGCGCCCCAGCTGACCGGATGGGGATTCGTGCTCCCCGCGACGCTGGTGATCGTCGGGCTCAGCCTGTTCCCCGCGGTGTGGGCGCTGCTGCTCTCGCTGCGCGACGGCGACCTGCTCACCGGCGGCGAGTACGTCGGGCTCCAGAACTACCGCGACATGCTGGGCGACGCCGAGCTGGCCGCCGCGGCCGGGCACACGCTGGTCTACACCGTGCTGTTCGTGCCCGGCTCGGTGGTGCTCGGCCTCGCTCTCGCGCTGGCGCTGAACCTCAAGATCCGCCTCATCGGGTTCTACCGCACGTGCTTCTTCGTCCCGTACGTCGTCTCGGCCGCGGCCACGGGCATCCTCGCGAACTTCGTCTTCGACCCGGACTTCGGCATCGTCAACGCCGGGCTGAAGGCGCTCGGGCTGGCCCCGATGGCGTTCCTCCAGGACCCCGGCCAGGCGATGCTCACGCTGGTCGTGATCTCGCTCTGGGGCGGCGTGGGCATGCCCGCCGTGGTCTACCTGGCCGCCCTGCAGGACATCCCGCGCGAGCTGATCGAGGCGGCCAGGGTGGACGGCGGTTCCGGGCGGCATGTCCTGCGCCACGTCGTGCTGCCGCAGCTGCGGCCCGCCACGGTCTTCCTGGTGATCTGGCAGACGATCACCGCGCTGCAGCTGTTCGACCTCGTCTACACCACCACGAAGGGCCAGCCGCTCGACTCCACGACGACGATCGTGTTCTACCTCTACCGGCAGGCGTTCCAGCTCTTCCACTCCGGCTACGGCACGGCCATCGCCTACGTCCTGTTCCTCGTGACGCTCGCCGTGTCGGGCGCCGTCCTGTGGAGGGGTGCGCGATGAAGCGCCGCAGCCTCGCCCATCTCTTCCTGATGCCGCTCGCGCTGCTGTTCGTGGCGCCGCTGGTGTGGATGGTGCTGACCGCGTTCATGCCGGACGCCGACATCAACACCTACCCGCCCAAGCTCTGGCCCGAGCACTTCACGCTGGCCGGGTTCGAGCGCATCCTCACCGATGACGAGTACCCGCTCTGGCTGGCCAACACGGTCGTCGTGGCCGGATCGGCGGTGCTCGGGCACGTGGTGCTCTGCTCCCTGGCCGGCTACGGCTTCGCCCGGATCGAGTTCCGCGGCCGCGGGCTCGCCTTCGCCGCCGTCATGGCGACCATCATGGTGCCGGCCCAGGTGCTGATGATCCCGACGTTCCTGCTGTTCAAGAACATGGAGTTGATCGACACGCTGGGCGCGGCCATCGTGCCGTGGCTGGCGTCGGCGTTCGGGGTGTTCCTCATGCGGCAGTTCTTCCTGTCGCTGCCCAAGGAGCTGGAGGAGGCCGCCGTCATCGACGGCTGCTCCCGGCTGGGGGTGTTCTTCCGGGTGGTGCTCCCGCTGGCCCGGCCCGCGCTGGCCACGCTCGTGGTCTTCACGCTGCTCGGCGCCTGGAACGACCTCATCTGGCCGCTCATCGCGATCTCCTCCGAGTCGCGCTACACCCTCCAGCTCGGGCTCGCCACGTTCGCCGGCGCCCGGCACACCGAGTGGTCGGCGCTGATGGCCGGGAACGTGGTCGCCGTGCTGCCGCTGGTGGCCGCGTTCGTGCTGGCGCAGCGTCATTTCGTGGCCACGATGAGCTTCAGCGGGTTGAAGGGCTGAGCGCCGGAGAGGAGTATGCGCACAGCCCACCAAGGAGGACGCCATGTCGGTGTTGCAGAGGTTCGTGGACAGCGTGCGCAGCGGAGCGATTGAGGTGATCGACCTCACCGCGCCCCTCTCGTCCGAGACACCGGTCCTCCAGTTGCCCGAGCCGTTCGCCAACGCGAGCCCGTTCCGGCTGGAGGAGATCAGCCGGTACGACGACCGCGGCCCCGCCTGGTACTGGAACGACATCCACACCAATGAGCACACCGGCACCCACTTCGACGCCCCCATCCACTGGGTCACCGGCCGCGACGGCCAGGACGTCTCCCAGGTCCCCGCGCGCAGCCTCATCGCGCCCGCCGTCGTGCTCGACTTCGCCGCCGAGGCGGCCAAGGACCCCGACTTCCTCCTCCAGATCGACCACGTCAAGGAGTGGGAACGCGCCAACGGGCCGCTGCCCGACGGCGGCTGGCTGCTCTACCGGACCGGCTGGGACGCCCGGTCCGGCGACCAGGCCGCCTTCCTGAACGCCGACGCCACCGGCCCCCACACGCCCGGCATCTCCGCGGAGTGCGCCTCGTGGCTGGCCTCCGCCACGCCCATCGCCGGCATCGGCGTCGAGACCGTCGGCACCGACGCGGGCGCCGCCCACTCCTTCGACCCTCCCTTCCCGTGCCACTCCTACCTGCTGGGGGCGGACAAGTACGGCCTCACCCAGCTGCGCAACCTCGACCTGCTCCCCGTGACCGGCGCCGTCGTGATCGCTCCGCCGCTGCCCATCGTGGGCGGCTCCGGCAGCCCCGTACGCGTGCTGGCCCTGGTCGAGCGTTGATCGTCGCGGAGGCCGTGGGCCGGGCCCTGGCCGCCTGCGGCGTCGAGACCGCCTTCGGGGTGGTCGGCAGCGGCAACTTCCACGTCACCAACGCCCTCGTGGCCGGCGGCGTGCGCTTTGTCGCCGCCCGCCACGAGGGCGGGGCCGCCACGATGGCCGACGCGTACGCGCGCATGAGCGGCCGGGTCGGCGTCGTGTCGGTGCACCAGGGGCCGGGGCTCACGAACGCCTTGACCGGGCTCACCGAGGCCGCCAAGAGCCGCACGCCGCTGATCGTGCTCGCCGGAGAGGCCACGGAGGTGCAGTCCAACTTCCACATCGACCAGGCGGCGCTGGCCACGGCGGTGGGGGCGGTGCCGATGCGGGTCACCTCGCCGGGGGAGGCGGTGTCGCGGGCGGCGGAGGCGTACCGGGTGGCTGTGGAGGAGCGGCGTACGGTCCTGCTGAACCTCCCGCTCGACGTCCAGGCCGCCCCCTTCGACGGCCCCGTGGAGCCCGGGTCTGCCGCCGTCCCGTCGCCTCCTCCTGGAGCGGCCGGCACCGTGCCCTCGCCCGGAGGCGCCCCGGCGTCGGGCGGTGGGCCGGTGTGGGCGGGCGGGCCGGCGGAGCTGGCGCGGCTGCTCGGCGAGGCCCGGCGGCCGGTGTTCATCGCCGGGCGCGGCGCCCGGCACGCGCGGCGGGAGCTGGAGGAGCTCGCCGGCCGCGCGGGCGCGCTGCTGGCCACCTCGGCGGTCGCGAAGGGCCTGTTCCGCGGCAGCCCGTGGGATCTCGACGTGAGCGGCGGCTTCGCGACGCCCCTCGCCGCCGAGCTGATCCGCGACGCCGACCTGGTCGTCGCCTGGGGATGCGCCCTGAACATGTGGACCACCCGCCACGGCACGCTGATCCGGCCCGGCGCCAAGGTGGTCAAGGTGGATCTCGACCCGGCGGCCTTCAACGCCCATGTGCCTGCCGACCTGGGCGTGGAGGGCGACGTGGCCGCCGTCGCCGAGGCGCTGGCCGCCCGTCTCACCCCGCGCCAGGGGTACCGGTCGGACGAGATCGCGCGGCGCGTCCGGGCCGAGGGGCGCTGGCGGGACGTGCCGTACGAGGACGAGAGCGGCGGCGGGCGGATCGACCCCAGGACACTCACCATCGGGCTGGACGACCTCCTGCCGCGGGAGCGCATCATCGCCGTCGATTCCGGAAATTTCATGGGATATCCGTCGATGTTGATGGATGTCCCGGATGAAGGTGGGTTCTGCTTCACCCAGGCGTTCCAGTCGATCGGGCTGGGGCTGGCGACGGCGATCGGCGCCGCGCTGGCCCGGCCGGACCGGCTGCCGGTGGCCGCGCTCGGCGACGGCGGCGCCCTCATGGGCATCGCGGAGCTGGAGACCGTCGTCAGGCTCGGCCTCCCGATGGTGATCGTGGTCTACGACGACGAGGCGTACGGGGCGGAAGTCCACCATTTCGGGCCGCACGGGCACCCGCTCGGCACGGTCACGTTCCCGCCCGCCGACCTCGCCGCCATCGCACGGGGCCACGGCCTCGCCGCCGTGACGGTCACCGAGCCGTCCGACCTGGCGGGCGTGGCCGAATGGCTGAACGGGCCGCGCGACCGGCCGCTCATGGTGCACGCCAAGGTCACGGGGGAGCACGGCTCCTGGTGGCTCGAGGAGGCCTTCAAGGGCCACTGACCTCAGCCGCCATTCCAGAGGTCAGAGCTTGCGGTAGGCGCGGGCCTCCTCGGCCGCCTCCAGCACGTCGGAGAGCGGCACGCCCGCGCCCGCCGCCACCGCCGCCGCGATGGCCCCCTCCACGAACGGCACGTCCGCCACCACCACCCGTCCCTCCTCCTCCAGCAGGCGGGCGGTCAGCACCGAGCTGCCCAGGTCGGGGATCAGCACCACGCCGTCCCCCTGGTCGACGCTGCGCAGCGCCGCTTCGATGAGGTCCACGCTCGTGCCCAGCCCGCCGTCCTCGGTGCCGCCGGCGGCCGCCACCGGCGTGTCCGCGCCGGCGATGCCGCGAGCCAGCGCCGCCGCCTCGGCCGCCAGCCCGGCACTGTGCGCGACGAGCACCAAGCCCACCATCACCCGCCTCCAGCCGCCATCACGTGACCACGGCGGCCAGGGCCGCCATGAACAGGGCCGCCGACGCCGCCCCGGGATCCTCGTGCCCGATGCTGCGCTCGCCCAGGTAGCTGGCCCGACCCTTGCGCGCCTGCATCGGGATCGTGGCCTTCGCGCCCTCCTCGGCCGCCTTGGCCGCCTGCTCGAACGCCTCCCGTACCCCCACCCCGTCGCGTACGGCCAGGGCGAGCGCCCGCGAGGCCGGAACCAGCGCGTCCACCATGGTCTTGTCGCCCAGCGCGGCCTTGCCCAGCCGTTCGAGCGCCACCACCCCGGACTCGAAGGCCGCCGCGAACCCGGCCAGCGTCACCGGCGACTCCAGCGACTTGCCCATCTGCCGGAACACCGACCCGTACAGCGGACCGGAAGCGCCCCCGACGCGGCGGATCAGCGTCGCGCCCGCCAGGGCCAGCACCTGCGCGGGAGTCTCGGGCGGCGACCCGGCCAGCGCGGCGCGGACCTCGGTGAGGCCGCGGTCGAGGTTGGTGCCGTGGTCGGCGTCGCCGATCGCCGCGTCCAGCCGGGTGAGCCGGTCGCGGTCCCTGCGGACCAGCCTGGCCGCCTCCTCGAACCAGGCCACGAACACGTCGGCGTTCATCAGCGCCCCCAGCGCAGCCCCGGCGTCTCGACCGGCGCGTCCCACAGGCGGGTCAGCGTGTCGTCGAGCAGGCAGATCGACACGGAGAAGCCTTGCATGTCCAGACTCGTCACGTAGTTGCCCACCAGCGAGCGCGACACCCGGGCCCCCTTCCCCTTGACGAACGCCGCCACCTCCGCGAAGACCACGTACAGCTCCATGAGGGGGGTTGAGCCCATGCCGTTCACCATGACCAGCAGGTCGCCGCGGAGCGGCAGGTCGCCGTGGATCGCCTCCATGGCGATCCCGGCCAGCTCGCGCGCCGACACCATCGGCACCCGGGCCCGGCCCGGCTCGCCGTGGATGCCGATGCCCAGCTCCACGTCCGTCTCCGGCAGGTCGAACGTCGGCTTGCCCGCGTGCGGCGTCGTGCACGAGGTCAGCGCGATGCCGAACGACCTGCTGCGCTCGTCGACCTCGCCCGCCACCAGCGCGACCTGGGCCAGCGGCGCGCCCTGCTCGGCCAGCGCGCCCGCCATCTTCTCCACGAACACCGTCGCCCCGGTGCCGCGGCGGCCCGCCGTGTAGAGGGAGTCCTGCACGGCCACGTCGTCGTCGACCAGCACGCTCGCCACCTCGACGTCCTCGACGAGCTCGGCGGCCATCTCGAAGTTCAGCACGTCGCCGGTGTAGTTCTTGACGATGTGCAGGACCCCCGCACCGCCGTCGACCGCCCTGGTCGCGTCGATGATCTGGTCGGGGACCGGCGAGGTGAAGATCTCACCCGGGCAGGCGGCGTCGAGCATGCCGTACCCGACGAAACCGGCGTGCAGCGGTTCGTGCCCCGAGCCCCCGCCCGAGACCAGGCCGACCTTCCCGGCCCGGGGGCCCTCGGCCCGGTAGACCACCCGGTCGCGCACCCGCAGCGAGGGATGGGCCGCGGCCATGCCGTTCAGTGCGTCGTCAACGACGGAGTCGGCCGTGTTGATGAGCTTCTTCATGGTGAGAAGATCTGCCCATTTTCACGAGGGCGCAAGCGTCGTAGCGTGGTCGGGGTGGATGTCGTACCTGTCGTTCGTGGCCATGGACCCGCCGGAGCACACCCGCATGCGGGCCATCGTCTCGCGGGCCTTCACCCCGCGCCGGGTGGCCGCGCTCGAGCCCATGATCCGGCAGATCGCCCGCGGCTACATCGCGGAGGGTCTCGAGCGCGGGACGTTCGACTTCGCCCGTGACTTCGCGGCCAGGCTGCCCCTCGACGTGATCTCCGAGCTTCTGGGCGTGCCGCGGTCCGACCGGGCCGACGTACGCCGCAGGTCCGACGCGCTGGTCCACTACGACCCGGACGGGAAGCTGGCGGAGGAGGGACTCAGGACCATTCTGTCCCTCGGCGACTACTACGCCTCGATCGTCGCCGACCGCCGGGCCCCCCGCGCGACGACCTCGTCTCGGCGCTCGTCGCCGACGGCGGGCTGAGCGTCGAGGGGATCGTAGCGTTCCTGTTCCTGCTGATCGGGGCGGGCTCGGAGACCACCACCCACCTGCTCAGCGCGGCCTGGTACTGGGCGTGGCGCAACCCCGGCCAGCGCGCCGCCGCCTTCGGCGGGGCCGTCAGGGAGTGGGCGGAGGCCCGCTGGCCCGGCTCGAGGCGAGGGTGGTGCTGGAGGAGCTGACGAGAACCGTCTCCCCTTCGTACGAGATCGACCAGGACGGCATCCGGCGCACCTCGCACGGCAACGTCCGGAGGATGATCAGGCTCCTGACGGCCGTGACACCTGCCTGAGTAGGCTACCTTCCTGTCATGGCTGAGATCGTGTACCCGCCGGTGATCGCCGCCGCGCGGACCCTGTTTCGCGTGCTCGACGTCCGCTTCCACATGGAGGGTACGGAACACGTGCCGAGGACCGGGGGAGCGGTGCTGGTCAGCAACCACATCAGCTACCTCGACTTCATCTTCGCCGGGTTCGCCGCCCTGCCCTCTCGCCGGCTGGTGCGGTTCATGGCCAAGCAGGACGTGTTCGACCACCGGATCTCGGGGCCGCTGATGCGCGGCATGCACCACATCCCCGTCGACCGCGGGGCGGGTGCGGGCTCGTACGCCACGGCCCTGCGCATGCTCAAGGCCGGGGAGGTCGTGGGCGTCTTCGCGGAGGCCACCATCAGCCGGTCCTTCACCGTCAAGGAGATCAAGAGCGGCGCCATCCGCATGGCCCAAGCCACGGGCACGCCCGTCATCCCGGTCGCGCTCTGGGGCAGCCAGCGCCTCTGGACCAAGGGCCGGCCGCGCAAGCTCACACAACGGCACATCCCGCTCACCATCCTGGTGGGGGAGCCCATGCACCCCAAGCGCGGCGAGAACGTCAACGACCACGCGGCCGACCTGCACACGCGGCTGTCGGGGCTGGTGGACCGGGCGCAGCGCACGTACCCGGAGATCCCGCCGGGCGTCTGGTGGCAGCCCGCCCACCTGGGCGGCACGGCCCCGACACCGGAGGAGGCGGCGGCCATGGACGCGGCGGAGGCGGAGGCCCGCGCCAAGAAGGAGTGACCCGCCGCAGGTGTCACAACGGGTAACGCGTGATGTCCACGGTGAGGAGATCCGCGAGGAAGGCCGCTTGCCGCGGATCGTCCCAGTCGCCGACCTCGCCCCCGTTGACGGCCGTCCACACTCCCCACTCCAGCAGCATGTACGTGAGAGCGGTCGGCCACAGTTCCCGCTCTCGCACCGTCAACCGCACATGCCCAAGGTAGGCATCGCGGAAGGCGGCCCATTCCCACTCGTCGAACAGCCGCGCCGGACGATCTGGCAGGTCGTTGTGGAACAGCAGCACGGCCAGGGCCAGGTCGAGCAGCCTCGGCGCCCGTTCCCCGTTGTCGGGGTCGACCAGTACGGGTCCGGCCTGGCCGTACACGAGGTTGACGGCCTTGAAGTCCATGGTCACATCGGCCACCGGCAGGTCGGCGTCGCGGATGGCAGGAAGCGTGGTCGCCATGAACGACCGCAGCAGCGGCTCGAACCGACCGAGCACCTCCCCGTGCAGGTCCGGCCTGTAGGCCTTGAGTACCTTGTCGAGGCCCGTCACGTCGTCCGTGACCGACTCCTCGTCGTGATCGGGCCACTCGAAGCCGGGCAGACCGGTTGAGACTTCGGCGTCACCGGCTACGTGCAGGCGCCCCAGCAGGTCGCCGGCGGCGCGTATGTCCGCCGGAGAGCCGTCGTAGGTGCGCCCGTCGATCCACGGATAGGCGACCCAGTCGTACCCGCCGATCTGACGTGGCCCGGCCAGCGGCGTCACCACTGACACGCCCGCGCCCGCAAGGTGCCGTACCCACTTGCCCATGGCCTCGGCCGAGTGGGTGCGCTTGACGGCGACGGCCACTCCGCCGATCACACCACGGAATACGGGTGCGTAGGGATATATCGACTCCTGCGGCTCGATCCCGAACCGCCGGAACACCTCGGAGTAGTCGTTCGTCACGAGCTTCGACCCTAGAGGGGACATAAGCATTTATTCGACGAATTTTTGGAGCTAGGGCCGGAGCACGATCTTGCCGTGGGTGTGTCCCCGCTCCAGCTCGCGGAAGGCGTCCCGCACCCGCTCCAGCGGGTAGGTGCGGGCGATCGGCACCTCGAGCTCCCCGCGTGCGGCGAGCCGGGCCAGTTCCCCGAGCACGACCGCGCACGCCGCCGCGCCTTCTCCGTAGGTCCGCGCACCGAACTTGGCCGCGGCCTGCCAGTCGCGGATCGTGTCGATCCGCTCGGGCCGCACGCCCAGCTCCACTGCCGTCTCCACGTAGCCGTCGCCGAACGTGTCGATGAACGCGTCGACGTTCCCGCCGCCGGCCTGCCGGATCCGCTCGGCCACACCCTGCCCGTACTCGACCGGGACGACGCCGTGATCCTTCAACCAGGCGTGGTTCGGCTCGCTCGCCAGCCCGATCACCGTGGCGCCGCGCCGCCGCGCGAGTTGCACGGCGAGGGACCCCACGCCGCCCGCCGCACCGGACACGACGACCGTGTCGGCCGGTCCGGGGTCGACCGCGAACACGGTGGCGTACGCGGTCGTGCCCGCCACGTACAACGACCCGGCCACGTCCCAGGACAGCCCCTCCGGACGCGTGGTCAGATTCACGTCGTCGACCACGACGAACTCCGCGTGGCTCGCCCTGTTGTGGGTGAAGCCGAGGACCTCGTCGCCCACCGAGAAGCCGCGCACCTGCGGACCGACCTCCACCACGACGCCGGCCAGATCGCTGCCCTGCCCGGAGGGGAACGTCGCCGGCCAGCGGTCATGCCGCGCGCCCTCCCGGATCATCACCTCGCCGGGCTGGATCCCGGCCGCGCGGACCTCGACCAGCACCTGCCCGGGGCCCGGCGCCGGACGTTCCACCTCCTCCACCCGCAGGACATCGATCCCGCCGTACTCGTGGAACCGCACCGCCTTCATCGCGTGATCACCGCTCTTCCTCGCTCAGATGGGCCGTGGACGGCCGCACCTCCACCATGCCTGCGGCTTCGACGGCTGAGGAGCGGAGCGGTCTCCCTAGTATCGACAGTCCCAGGATGCGCTTGACGAACGGTGATATCACTACCGATATGGGGATGCACGGCGACGAGCACGCCCGGCAGCGGGACGCGGTCAGCCGCGCAGTCGCACGCGATAAACCCGGTGACGTCGATGATCATCCCCGCGATAATGGCCGACGTGGAAGAGGTCGAGGTTGTCGTCGCCCATCAGGCGCGCGCGACTCTGCGCGTCGGTGACGTGTTCCTGAAGATCGACTCTGATCAGAGGAACACCGATATCGAGGTCGAGGCGATGGCTATGGCGCCGATCCCGACTCCGGAGGTCCTGTGGCGCAAGCCGCCCGTGCTCGCGCTCGCCGCCCTCCCAGGCACAGCACTCGGCCGCCTCGGCGAGCCGTCGACCGCGTCGTCGGCGGCGTGGGCCGCGGCGGGTGCCGCCGCACGGATGCTGCACGACGCGCCACTGCCGCCATGGCCCGGCCGGAGCCTCGACGAGATCGCATCGCGCCTCGACGGCGAATGCGAGTGGCTCGTCACGAACGGCGTCCTTCCCGCCGACCTGGTCACGCGCAATCGCCGGATTGCCGAGGCTGCGCTCCGGCCGTGGACACCGGTGTTCACGCACGGCGACCTGCAGATCTCCCATGTGTTCGTCGACGGTGACGAGATCACCGGCGTGATCGACTGGTCCGAGGCGAGCCAGGGCGATGCCCTGTTCGACCTCGCCATCTTGACGCTCGGACACGAGGAGCACCTTGGCGACGTCCTCGCCGGCTACGGCACGGACGTCGACCTCGACGTGATCCGCGCGTGGTGGTCGCTGCGAAGCCTGCTGGCGATCCGCTGGCTGGTCGAGCACGGCTTCGACCCGTCCTTGCCAGGCTGTGAGATCGACGTGCTGAGATCCCGGATGTGAGGCTGCACGGGTCCGACGGGCCACGAGTGCCGTTCTGCCGCGTCGAGCGGGCCATCTCCTGAAGCGAGTCGTCTTCCGGACCGACCAGGTCATGGTCCTCGAAGATCCCCGGCAGCCGGCCGGCGGCATCGGAAGCCGGCGCACGACTCGAGTTGAAGATGCGGCCTGGCAGTGCGGC
The DNA here is from genome assembly GCF_040674955.1 of Nonomuraea sp. NPDC049695. Taxonomy (NCBI): domain Bacteria; kingdom Bacillati; phylum Actinomycetota; class Actinomycetes; order Streptosporangiales; family Streptosporangiaceae; genus Nonomuraea; species Nonomuraea sp. NPDC049695. Next base: position 40,529 of record NZ_JBFANV010000063.1, read on the forward strand.
GCGCTCCAGAAGGCCTCGGCGAGCGTCATCACATCCCGCCCGCCGGCCGCCGGTTCGAGCGCGGCGACCAGTTCGTCAGGGTGGCGCGCGCCCCGCTCCTGCCCCTTTATAGCCACGACAGTGATCCTAGCGGCGCTAGACAAATGACCACAGTGGCGATAGTCTCGCTCGCATATCTAGCAGCGCTAGTCCCAGTGGGAGACACCCCTCATGCTCAGAAAGCACATCGGCACCGCGATGGCCCTCCTCGTCGTCCTCGCGCCGTTCGTCTTCGGAATCAACTTCTTGTTCAACGGGCCCGGCGCCGCCTCAGGCTTCGGCATCACCCCCTGGCCCCAGGGCGGCGCCGAGGGCTACTTCATCGTCAAAGGCGTCCGTGACCTGACGGTGGCACTCACCGCCCTGACCCTCCTGCTGCGCGGCCACCGCCGCACCCTGGGCATCGCCATCCTGATCGCGACGTTGATGCCGCTCGGTGACGCGTACGCGGTGTTCACCCACGGCGGCACGCTCGTGCAGGCCCTCACCATCCATGTCAGCGCCGCCGTACTCATGCTGATCGGCGCGGTACTGCTGCTGACCGAGAAGCAGCCATAGCCAGGGCCAGACGACACGGGACCCAGTGCCCATCGACCGGCGAACCGCGCCGTCCGCCGTGAGTTCAGCACGTCAGAGTCCCCCTGGACACGGGCCCCGGCGCGGCCTGGCCGAGTGCTGGCCGGCGGATTCGTGTGGACGTTCGCGGCATGGGAGGTCAGACGGGTGGGCGGTTTTCGAGAGGGTTGGCGGCGATCCGTCCCGCGACGTCGTTCCTGACCGATGCGGCGGCGCTGTCCGGCTTGCGCTTCGCCTGGTCCTCGAAGCACGCCAGGAACTCCGCGCCGAATCCCAGCCGAGGATAGCGGGCGAGCATCTCTGCCCTGGCGTCCGGCGAGAACTCCTCCGGCCGCCGTCCGACCACCTCCCAGCTGGTGGCGACCTGCAGCAGGTGGGACTCGGGGTCGGCGGCGGGGGACACGTCGCCGCGCATGTGCAGCGTGATGATCTCATTGACCCTGGCGGCCCGCTCCGCGGGCCAGCCGGCCGCCACGCCGAAGACCCAGGCCAGCTGTCCTCCCGCCTCCTCGAACGGCAACCGATGGCTGTCGAAAGCCTCCGTCAGCCCGATGTCGTGGAGCAGCGCCGAGACGTAGTAGAGCTCGTCATCGAAGGCGATCCCGTGCGCTGTGCCGTACACCCCTCCCCACAGGTAGGAGCGGACGCAGTGGTTGAACAGGGCGGGCGAGTAGAAACGGGTGGCCACCGACAGCGCCGCCGCGGCGGCGGGACTTTCCGGAAACATGGTTTCAGCTTTCGTCTGGTCGTGAGGTCTCGATGTCCGACCTTGGCCGCATGCCGGCGGTGATACCCGATGCGGGGGCGCGCTGATCAAACCCGCGCTGTTGCGCCCAGCCGATAGCCCTACCTTGGCGGATCGTCGACCTTGAGCTTGTCTCCCGTGTTGGAGACGAAGATGACCAGCAGCGTCGCCGGTTGCGTCCGGCTGGTGTTCTCGGTGAGCACATGGTGGGCGCCCGGCTGCTCGACCCAGTTCTCGCCTTTACGGTACGTACGCACCGGCTGGCCACCGAGCTGGCTGCGTACGGTGCCCTCGAGTACGTAGGCGTAGACGAAAGCCTTGCCATGCCGATGCGGCACCGCGCGTGCGGCGGGCGGGAAGTTCACGATCGTCGAGGTGAACGTCTTGCCCTTGACATTTGGCAGCGCCTGTTCCAAGAGAGTCGACAGCGTCTCGGACGGTGGCTGCGAAACCGTGGCGGCCACCGGCACCTGGCCGATCGCACGCTCTGCTGTGGGCGCGCATGCGGCGGACGCGGCCACCATGCCGGCAGCCAGCAGGCCACCGGCAAACCGTACTCGGATCATGACGGCTCTCCTATCCTGCTTGCACCTTTCAGGCGCACCGGGTGATCGCAAGGCGTCCTGGGATGGTCTCGGTCAGGAGGAGTGATGATTATGCTGTCCAGGCATTCAGGAGCCTAACCACGGGCGGATACAAGCCTTGGTGATGCTCTGCTCAAATGCAGCCGAGCCGATACAACGTCGCCGACACCTGAGCCGGCCTGCGGGCTATTCGCCCTCCGTGACCCGGATGATCGTCTTGCCGGGGGTGCGCTGGGCGGGCGCGAACGCGGAGAGCGCCTCGGCGAGTGTCCGCACGGCTCCGACGATCGGGCGGAGCCGTCCGTCCCGGACCCGCTGTGCCAGGTCCGCGAGCCGGGCACGATCGGACTCGACGACGAAGAAGATTGCCTGCCCGTCACGGGGCCGAACCGTGGGTGGCGAGACGATGGTGACGAGCGTGCCGCCGGCGCGCACCAGCGCGGCCGAGCGGTCCAGGACGTCGCCGCCGATCACGTCGAACACCACGTCGACCTGACCGGCATCTTCAAGGTGATCGGCCTGCAGGTCCAGGAAGGCATCCACGCCGAGGCCGAGTGCCGTGTCCCTGTCGCCGGCCCTGCCGGTGCCGATCACTCGGGCTCCTGCCTCACGTGCGAGCTGCACCGCGATAGAACCGACACCGCCCGCGCTGCCGTGGATCAGGACGGTCTGGCCGGCAGCCAGGCGGCCGTGGTCGAACAGGCCCTGCCACGCGGTCAGCCCTGAGATCGGCAGTGCGGCGGCCACGGTGTGGTCGACATCGGCCGGCAGCGGCGCGAGGTTGCGGGCCTCCACCGCCACGTACTCAGCCAGCGAGCCGTTGCGGCTCCAGTCGGTCAGCCCGAACACCCGCTGGCCGACGGTCAGGCCGGTTGTTCCGTATCCCAGCTCGGCGACGATACCCGACACCTCATGCCCGGGCACACTGGGCGTCCGGTCGTGGCCGGCACGATCGGCCCACGTTCCCGGCCAGTCGAGCTCTCCGGGGGTGAACCCCGCGGCATGCACCCGGACGACGACGTCGTTCTCGGCGGCGTGCGGGTATGGCTCTTCCGTCAGGGAAAGCCCGGCCAGACCGGCGGCGCGGTCTCGAACGGTGATGGCTTGCATGACGGGTCCTCGCTCGTGGTGGAGACATCGAACAGGACGAACGTACAGGCGCGCTCCTCCCGAACGTGTCCCTGCCACGATGCAACGCGCGGATCTGTTCTCAAGAAGTGCTGAGCTGGGGTTTCACCCCTGCGTGTGCGTTGTCGGAAGTCGTGGGGTGAGGCTACGTTCCTGAGGAGGGCGCCGAGCCAGGCCCTCCGCTCGCCGGGTAGCCCCGGTGCTGCTGCACCGAGGCCCCCTCAGAACCGTGCGTGCCACTCCTCGCGGCACACGGCTCAAGCAGAGCCCCGAAGGGCGGTACAGGTTCGCCGTGCTGGGCTCCTGCGACGCCGGGCGAGACAGCTCCGGTGGCAGGAGGCGTGAACGAGGCGGGTTTGGTCACCGTCAGGTGGGCCGGCTCGCCCGCCATCAGGATGCGATCACGATTGCTGTGGCCGTCAAACGAGATCCAAAAGCCCCGCCGAACCAACGACGGGGTGGCGATCGAAGAGATCGCGCGCCTCAGAGGGCGCGGTCGTCATGGACGAGATCTTCAAGTCGCGAGCCGGGTAGAGCAGCGGCTCTCCGTTTGGCTCCCGAAAGAGAAAAGGGGTACCAGACGATCTCTGGCACCCCTTGTGGCCAGCTGGGACGACAGGATTTGAACCTGCGATCCCTTGGCCCCCAAGCACATCACGGAGGGGCGGGATCATGGAGATTCCCACCTCGACCTGGGCTAACGGTCCGCTCTCGTCCACCGGAGTACGGCGCGATCCGTTGTCGTTCTCACTCAGTTGGCCACCCGGAGTCTTGATCAGAGCTCCGCCGGCCTTGCTCGGTTGCCTCATCGCGCAGTGCATCTGGCCAGGAGGCGATGAAGTCCGCAGTCGCCGGATCCCAGGGGCCGACGTTCTCGACGAATGAGACGGCGACGAGCTCGCGAACGCGGGTATCGGCGGATTTCATCGCTATTGCTAGGAATGTCAGGCAGCGCCCGACCAATTCTTCATCGCCCTGCTGGTGGGCGTGAAGGACGAACCTGGTGAGATCTCCGAAGAGGACGTGCGGCAGGACTTCGTGGTAGTCGGTGACATGCCCGTGCAGCACCGAGCTGAACTCGGGTACCTCCTGTACAAGGCGATCAGCGATGTGCTCATACGTCAGCAATCCAGCCGTCCAATCTCAACTATCCGTACGGCTGGCGTCAGTGAGAGCATCCCGCAAAGCGGCGGCCTGGCGCGACGTGTGTTGAGTCAACAGGGCTGCGACATCAATCAGTTCCTTATGGGCGTGGCGGTTCAGGATGATGGCATCGGCGACGATGGGCAGACTGACTCGGAGTGCCGTCTCCGCATCTCCCGCCTGGGCGTGAGCCTTGGCCAGGCACGAGCCGTACCACGCGCGGTCCCGCTTGTAGGACTCGGGCAGACTCGCAAGTCCAGGCGTGAGCAGGTCGATGGTCTTGGGCCAGTTCGACAGATACAGCTCCGTCATGCCGCGCTGGAGGTGGAACCACGTCTCGTCGTAGAAGTACATCCACGCGGGCTCGTCGTCGGCGTGCTCGGCAGCCTGGCGGATGAGGGCTTCCGCTTCGTCCAGAAGCGTGCGGGCCGGACGGGCCTCTCCCGCGAGCGCGTGCCCTCGGGCCGCCATCTGAGTGGCCATACCGCGCACACCGGGAGTTACCCGCCCGTCGTGCCAGCGTGCAGCTTCGGCCAGCCGGACGGTCCTGCGAGCGTTGCCGGCGCTCCACGCCTGGTGGGCCTTCATGCTGAGCGTGGTGGTGGCCATGTTGACGTCCCCGGTCTCCAACGCCCAGTCGTGGGCGCGGTCGTACCAGGCGAGCGCGGCGGCCTGGTCGTCGATATCGAGTGACATCCACGCTATGAACTGGGCGTACTGCGCGGCCAGATCCACCACGGTATCGGCAATGGGACCTCGCGCGCTCTGAGCCAGTTCGACCACGATGCCGAGTTGCTGCCGGACGACTCCCAAGAGGGGACGAGAGCCGATGGTGTCCTCAACCTTGCGATGTTCGGCGAGGCAGGTGGCAAGCCACTCCACAGTGCTCAGATCGACACGGCGAGGATCTTGGAGCGTGCGCGTGATGCGCTCATAGAGATCCGCGTCAGGGGCAAGCCTCTCCAAGGGCAAGGCTGGGACGGGAACGCTGGGCCGCTCGTCCAGGTTGAACAGGTGCGCTTCTGTCGTGTTCAGCGCGCGAGCGTACAGGAGGCGGTAGCGCTCGCTGGGGTAGTGATCGCCCCGCTCCCACCCTCGGATCATCCGCGTCAGGTCCGTCACCGTGGGCAATGGGCCGTCCGCCACCGCCTTGAGTCTTCTGGCCATGTCCGCGACGGTGCCTACCTCGGCTTTGCGATCGCTCCGAAGCTGTACGGCCCAGGCGGGCGGTGTTCCTGGGGTGCCCATCGTCCACCTCCGGATATTCGCGGACACGCCATGTCCTCGGCTGTCTCCTATTGTCATCGTGCCCGGTGAACGCGGGGTCGCTTTGCTTGACGTGATGAATCCTTCACGAGTTCCGACGCGAACCGATCCAGCGGAGGACACCGCGCAACGGCTCCACGCCGAACTCCTGCAGCAGGCCCTCGCACAGCGGGGCATTGCCGCAGACGTTCACGCTGGCTACGGGCTCGCGCTGGTGTCGGTCTGGGTGGGGCTGATCGTGTGGTGCGACGGCTACCGGTTCTGGTGGCGCACCGGCTGGGATCCCGACCGCAAGCGCGCTGTCTACGCCTGGCATCCAGCCATCGAACCTGGGCGTGCCGCCCGGCGCGTCGCCTTCCGGTATGCCGATATACGTGCCGGCCACCCGCTCTCCCCGATGATCAGGGGCCTGGCTCCCGGCGCCTCGCCAGCGGAAGACCTGCCGTGACTACGGCTGAGAGGAGCATCGGCAGTCGAGTCAAGATCGTGGACATGCTCCATAGCCCGGCCACGACGCGAGCCTTCGCATCCTGGCTTATAGGGCAACGCGGCACGGTAGTGAACATCCTGCGTAACGGCACGCTGGCACTCGTGAAACTCGACGGTGAGCCAAATGAACTGCTCGGCGGAGTACGACGCTGGCCCATCCACTGGGATGACCTGCTGGTGTACACGGTGGACGCTGGGCCGGTGCACTTTGAAGACGGCTACCGACTGGGACTATCCGATCTCGAACGAGACGCCGTGCAACATGCCGTACAAGGTGACAACAGGAAAAGCCTCTGCGGCAAGCCCGCACATCCACTACCGATCTGCGGCTGGTCGTTGCCATTCTCACCACGGGCAGCTCGGGCATGCCCCACCTGCGTCCGCTTGGCAGCGCAGGCGTCATAGGAAAGCCGGCGAGCGTCCGCTTCTCAGGCGGACCAACCATCCTGGTCGGGTAGCGGAGACCCGCGGTTAGAGGGTGGTGGACGGTGGTTCGGGTGAGCCCGCGTGCGGGGATCTTGCTGTCAGCGCTGCTGTCACCACGCCACCGAATCCACCAGATCGTTTCGATCTATAAGAGCATGCCCTCATGTCAGTGACCGAGTTCGCCGGCGTGACCAAGGACAAAGATCGTGGCATCACTTCCAGGGGAGGACTGTACGAGTTCTGGACCGATGGGGGTGCCCACATCTACCTCCACGACACCGACTTCCGGCGCCTGACCTATGAGCCCGGCAGACCACCGACGTTGGAGCTGGAGTTTCTCTACGACCCGCAGTGGACTCCACCCGAACTGTCGAAGACGCCTGTCGTGGTCTTCCGATTCGAGGGCGTCCGCCTCGTCGAGTGGCAGGACGAGGCGGCCGGCGTTCACCGCCGGCACGGCATACCACGTGGCCAGGCGCCCGGCTTGCTGCTCGGCCTCGTCGTAGGCGTCGTCGGCCTCGGCGAAGGCGCCCTGGAGCGTCAGCCGGGCGGCCCGCCACAACGTGTGCTGGAAACGCGGCCAAGGCAGCGGATGGCGAGCCAGAAGGGCGCCGCAGCGGGCCGCGGCCGCGTCGGCACCCGGCACGTCGAACGTCTCCAGCAGATTGTGGGTGTCCATCATGCAGGCCAGCAGCTCGAACTCGGGTGAGTCGGCCGCCAGCTCGCGCAACTCGCCGGCGATCCGTGTCAGCTCCGGAAGGAGGAGCGGCTGGGGCAGCGCGAGGTGGCGGGCGTTGAGTGTGCACGTCCGCAAGCGGGGCTCACCCAGGCGGCGGGCCATGGCGACGGCTTCGGCGGGACAGCGTGTCGCAGCGGGGGTCGGCGGTGCCGTCGTACAGCTCCTGGGCCACTCCCGCCAGCAGGAGCACGCGTTCGGGACTGTCAATGGGAGGCAGAGCGCGCAGCGCCGTCTCGATGCGATGCACTAAGCGCAGGTCCACTTCCCTGTACGGGTCGCGCAGCAGGCACAGGACGGGGGCGTCCAGCGCGGTGAGCGCGCGCACCGGCAGTTCTCGCTCGCCCACGCGGTCGGCCGCGCGGATGGCCGCCGCCCGGGCCTGCCGGGCGCCGATCGGGTCGCCCGCCTCCAGCAGCGCGCGCACCTGCCGCAGCAGCAGCTCCACCTGCTCGGCCGGGTCGCCGCCGGAGGCGTCGTGCGCGGTGACGGCGTGTTCCAGCCAGCTGGCTGCCTCGAGGTACGACTGGCGCAACTCGGCCTGGTCGGCTGCGGCCACCGCCCAGCGCACCGCTTCCCCGTATGCCGCCGGCCCCGCCTGCACCGCGTGGTGCGCGATGACCGCCACCTGCCGCAGATCAGCCCGACAGGCCGCCCTCGCCGGCGTGGTCTCCGGGGTCGAGGAACGAGAGGACAGCCATTAGCGGCGAGATGGATCATGCTGCAGATGGTCACCGCGACCTGGGAAAACACTCAAGGTCGCGTTATCGCGCCAGACTTTCCCGCCACGTTCGGGCCGACACCGACTCAACGCCGTTGGTCGTGCACACCCGTCCTGACATGCTCGAACATCCGTACCGCTAATGGCTGTCCCGTCGTTCCTCGACCCCGACTCTGGCTGTTGCAGGTGTTGCGCGGCGCGTGCAGCTCGCAGAAGTGGGGCGACTTGCCGCAGCTTGCCGACCGCGCGCGAAAGCTTGCGGCGCGCGTAGGCGTTCGCGTCTAGCGCCGCCGCGCCGACCAGCGCCGGACCGTTCGACCGGTCCGGCGCTTTCGCGCACCCCCCGGGGGTACCCCGGTTCGGGGCCGGCCAGTGCTGCATTCGGCTTGGTACCTGCGAGAAGAATTTGATCTTGTAGCCTTGTGGGCGTTTCGTCTCGGGTCTGGGGGTGCCGTGTCTGGTCTTGCGTCTGGGGTGTCGGTGGTGTCGGGCGCGTGCTTGGGGCCGTGTAATGCGAGGTCGCGGCGGGCGTGGGCTGCTTTCGAGGCGGCTCGTGAGGAGCATGCGGATCTGGTGGACGAGTGGGCGCGCCGGGGTGAGGTGGGGGAGCCGCCGGTGGAGCCGGAGGTTCCGGAGGTTCGGTGGCGGTCGGGGGAGCCGCTGGTGTGCGGCCGATGTGTGGCGACGACTCGGCGGGCTCTGCTTGAAGTGAGGAGGCTCGCGGCCGAGGCGGCGGCGGACGCGGACGGTCTGCGGGCGGCGTCTCGCTGGTTGAGGGTGTCGGGGACGCGCCCGAAGGGGTCGCCGTCGCCGGTGGGCGACCTGCTGCATGACCTGACGAAGGACCTGCTCGACTTCGAGGCCCGGTACCTGGAGGCCCGGGGTTGGCCTGCGCCGGTCAGTGTTTCTCGTGGTGCTGACGCGCGCGGCCGGGCGGTGGCGTTCTTGGTCGAGCACCTGGAGAGCGTGCTCGCAGTAGGAGAATTGACCAGCCTGGTGGAGGTCGTGCTCGGATGGGAGCGGCGGCTGGGGGAGGAGCCGGGGTGGACGCCGGCGCGGTGCCGGTGCGGGGAGCGGAACCTGCGGTGGGATGCGCGGGTGGGGTACTTCATGTGCTCGGTGTGCGGGAATCATGTGAACGCCGTGGAGGAGCGTCGGCTAGTTGCCGACGAAGCTGGTGCCTGATCAGATGCAGGGGCTGATAGTGCGCTTCTCTATGGTGTCGATGGGCTCGTCCAGAGGGTTGGAACGTCTGAGCTTGTCGGCTGTTTGTGCGTTTGCCGGAGTGTTGAGGTGTCCGAATGCCGAGACGCTCCAGAATTGCCCATCGACGGCGTTCTCAGTGAGGGTGTATAGGTTCTCCGTGTAGAAGCGCAGATCGTAGAAATCCGCTTCGTCGAGGCCAGGGCCGACGCCTCCTTTTATGCGTGGCCGTACGGTCATCTCTGTGCAGGGCGGCACTCGCACTGCGTACGAGGTAGATGCCTCGTCGGCAGCGGTGACCCACACCCAGGCCCAAGAGGAGTTGGCGTTGCGCATACTGGCTTCCATCAAGTTGCGGTCCGATGCCCATGCTGTAACTCTCCGCGCGAAGGCCGCCTTGGACTCATAGTCAGCCTGCGCCTTAGCCGCTGCTCGCTCCTTCTGGTCTTCGACTCGTTGTGTGATTGCATCGGTGCGTTGTTGCTCGCTTAGTGAGAGCGCGTTCAAGGAGATGACCAGTGCCGGGATGGACATGAGGCCGGCGATGACGCTGGTGAGGGCTGCCCACCATTGGACGTTCCAGCGGACATCGCGGAGCTTGCGGCGTGGGCGTGGCTTGAGGCGTTGGCGTGCGGCGATCACCTTCGTGGTGCGAGCGGAGGGACCGGGCGGGAGCATGCGGGATGAGGAAGAGCGCGGGTGTCGTCGCACGGTCATAACTGAATATCGTGCGATGGTGCGGCGATGTTAATGGTCATGCTCCCGGGCCGGGCGCGGGTGGGAGGTGAGGAGGAGCCGCGTTGATTGCGGTTCCGCTCTCGGCTTGCACCGGGCGGGGTGGCTGTGTAGCACTTCCGGGCGACGGAGAGACGTGTGCCCTCGGATCGATCATGGTTCGGGGGCTTTCCGCTATTCGGGGGGTGTTGGTGTCCCCTGTGACGGCGAAGGTTGCTGCTGTCCGGCTGGGCCGGGAGGCGGTGACGATCCGGCAGTGGGCGCGACGGTACTCGGCGCGTGTCCTGGGCCGGGCGGGTCGTGAGGTTGTGTACGACTTCGCTGATTTGGCGACGATCGAGGGCTGCATCTGGCGGGGGGACGAGGTTCCTTTGACGCCGGAGGGCCGGGATGCGTTGCGGGCTCGGCTGGCGGCGGCTGCGTGAACAGAGACAGACAGGGGTGGCTGTGACGGAGTCGAAGAGGTGTGCGCGGATGTCGCGCGCGGAGCGTGAGTCGTTGAAGGCGGTCCTAAAGCGCCGGTATGTGGCGGGCGAGTCGATTCGTCAGCTGTCGGTGGCGACGGGCCGTTCGTACGGGTTCGTGCATCGGCTGCTGGTGGAGGCGGGTGCCTTGCTGCGGCTGCGGGGCGGCAACCAGAGGCCGGCCCGCGCGGCGGACTAGTGTCCCGTTTTAGCTGATGCTGTTCACCCAGATTCCGATAGGGACGGACAGAGCGGCAGATATGAGTATGCCTGCGACGAAGATGGCCAATTCGCGGCGTCGCTGGGCTCGGATGGTTTCCTTGGTCTCGCCGACCAGGATCTGCCGGATCTTCTCGGCTTCGTCCTTGTTGACTTCAAGCAGTCGCTGCTGGCGTTCGGCTTCGCGCATGAGGGCTTCGCGCGTGGCCTGTTGAGCTTCGAGGTCACGTTGGAGCTCGTCCATCACGAGCGCGGCTTCAGAGAACGCGGCGTTGACAGCTCGGAGCCGGCGGCGAAGTCGTTCGCCGGGGACCTCGGCTGCTTCTTTGATTGTCTGTTGACGTCCGCGTTCCACCATGAGCAGCGCCGCAGCCATGATGCTGGCAAACACGCAGAACAGCGCCAACAGTATCCAAGGGGTGGCGAGGTAACCGGCTGACACGGCGTAGAAGATCGCTATGGTCACTATCAGTGTTGAGAGGACGATAACCCCAAGCGCAATGTCGTAGCCTCGGCCGGGCTTTCCGATCGTCATAGCACTATTGGAACGTGGTTCGTGGATGGCGTGTGGAAAAGTGATCGAATCGCGATTATCTCGGCGGTGGTCGTATGCGGGGTCGAGGAACGAGAGGACAGCCATTAGCGGCGAGATGGTTCATGCTGCAGATGGTCACCGCGACCTGGGAAAACACTCAAGGTCGCGTTATCGCGCCAGACTTCCCGCCACGTTCGGGCCGACGCCGACTCAACGCCGTTGGTCGTGCGCACCCGTCCTGACATGCTCGAACATCCCGTACCGCTAATGGCTGTCCCGTCGTGCCTCGACCCCGGATCGGCGAATTCTCGTCTGGTCCGGTGAGGGTTGCCTGACTGAAACCCGTTCACGCCGTACGCCAGGATGGAAGCATGATCGAAGAACAACGCCTTCCCGGAGGGAACGCCGGCGGAGCGGTTCGGATCGGTGACACCGTCCGCCGTGTCCCCGGTCCATGGACGCCCTCCGTGCACGCACTACTCCGGCACCTGGAAGCTGTCGGGTTCGATGGAGCTCCACGGGCACTGGGATTCGACGATCAAGGCCGGGAAGTGCTCTCCTTCGTACCCGGCGAAACGGTCGGGACCGCACGGCCGTGGCCCAGCTGGGTGCACAGCGAGGACGCGCTCTGCCAGGTGGGTCGTTGGCTTCGCGACTTCCATGCCGCCGTGACCACCTTCGTCCCTCCTGCGGACGCGGTCTGGCGCGAGGGAGGGACCTGGCAACCCGGTATGATCGTCGGCCACAACGACGCCGCCCCCTACAACGCGGCCTGGACCGATGGACGCCTCGTCGGCTTCTTCGACTGGGACTTCGCCGCTCCTGTCACACCGGAGTGGGACCTTGCCTTCACCGCCTTCGCCTGGGTGCCGCTGCACGCCCGCGACGTCGTGACGGCGGAAGGCTTCACCGCGTTCGCCGACAGACCCCGAAGACTGCGGCTGTTTCTCGACACCTACGGCTGGAACGGACCGGTCGGGCAGTTCATCGACATCGTCCGCTAGCGGGTGAGCGCCTCGGCGGAAGGCATCCGACGCATCGCGGCAGCAGGAGACCCGGCCTACCAGAACATGCTGGAACATGGCGTCCACACCGCACTGGAGACGGCCGTGCACGAACTGGCCGACTTCCTGGACACATAGACGCCCGTTCGCCCGGACAAGACAGCCGGCCTCGCGAGCGGGGTGCGCCACTCGGTCACCGTGGCTGAACGTGCCGGGCTGCGCGCCATCCTTACCCCCCCGACCGCGACACGCATAGGCGTTCGGGCGCCTCGGATCGGCAAGCCGGCCAGCGTTCCGGATCTGTCCCGCAACAAAATCAACGCCGTTGTCGGGTCAGGCCAGGGCCCGGTGTTGACCTCGCGATCAGCCGGTTTCCCCGGCCCACCGACCCCGCTCCTCCGATATCGACCACTCCGGATCGAGAGTTCGGCCGAACACCGAGACGCACCTGCGAGGCACCATGCCTGCGATGCCAGCCGAATATCCCTCGCAGGGGAAACTGAGAGTATGATGGCTGTCGACATCTCTTCCCTCGATCTGGACGAAGCTTCTGAGGCGGATCTCCGAGGCCAGTACGACCTGGCGGTCGCCGCGTTCGCGGTGGATCGGCCCGACGCGCCGAAGCCTGACTACGACACGTTCGTGGGCCGGTTGCGTGCCATTCCTCCAGGCGTGAGCAGGCAGCGGTTCTGGGTGGCGCGCCGGCGAGGTCGCATGGTGGGTATCACGCAGGTGTCGCGGTCGGAGAACGACAACAGCGTGGTCGTCGACGTTCGCGTCCTTCCTGAGCTGCGCCGGCAGGGGATCGGGACGGCGCTGCTGCGCCGAGCGCTCAGCGAATCGCCGGCCGCAGGCCGTGAGCTCGTCGTTGGAAGAGGTGTGACCGCCGGTGGCGACGGCGAGCAGTGGATCCGCGCACTGGGGTTCACCGTCGTGCAACGGGTGGCCCTGCAGGTGCTCAGGGTTCCTGAGGCGGACCCGGCACTCTGGGAGGTCCCCGTGCCTCCCGGTCACCGTCTGGAGCGATGGACGGGAGTCGCCCCCGACACCCTCGTGGAGTCCTACGCGCGAGCGCGCGGCGCCATCCACGACGCCCCTACCGGCGACTCCAGCTACCGTCACCCGCACTGGTCCGTCCCCCGCGTCCGGCAGGCTGAGGATGACGCGCGCCGACGCGGCGTCGAACACCGGACCGTCGTGGTCGTGCACGAGGCGAGCGATGCCGTGGTCGCCCTGACAGAGCTGGAGGTCTTCCCCGGCATGCAGGACACGGCTTTCCAGCAGGACACGGCCGTGATGCCCGGGCACCGGGGCCGCGGGCTGGGCCGCACCGTGAAAGCCGCCATGATGCGCCGGCTGCTGGCCGAGCGACCGGAGATCAGCCTGGTGGTCACGAACGTGGACGCGGGCAACGACTACATGACGCGCGTCAACCATCAACTGGGCTATGTCACGACACGTATCATGCTCACCGCCGAGGCCGCTCTCGGCGCACTCGAATCCCGGCTTGGCGCACCGGGAGGGGAACACGACATTCCGTGACGCCTTTTCATCCTCCGGCCGCGGATGCTGATCACGACATGATCGCGGGTCGGGCGTTCGCCTGATGACGTAGCAGAACCCTGGTAGACGGATTGATCACCACAATCTTCGATGGTCCTTTGGGTTCCCGTGCACGCATGTGGCTCACGACGGTAGATCTTCGTCTGCCGGCTCTTGGACGTCTCGGTGGAGCCGGACGGGAGCTGCTCGGGTGGCCGCCGATCCGGGGTGGGTGCGGGTGCTCGCCAACACGGAACGACCGCAGGCCGTACAGGTGCCCTCACTGGGGATCACGGCGGCCTGCTTCTGGTACGCCGGAGCCGCCGGCGGGCTGAGCGTCGCCGCCCCTTGCGCGGTCCTGGTCCGCGAGCATCCCGACAGCAGTGTCAGCAGGCGATGTCGCGGGCCGGGATGGTCTGGGCGGCGACGAGCTCGGCGTACTTGCCGCCCATGGCCATCAGCTCGTCGTGGGTGCCGCGCTGCACGATCCGGCCGGATTCGACCACCAGGATCAGGTCGGCGTCCCTGACGGTGCTCAGCCGGTGCGCGATCACGATCCTGGTCTGCACGAGCTCGGCGAGGTTCGCCTCGATGACCGCCTCGGTGGCGCTGTCGAGGTTGCTGGTGGCCTCGTCGAGCAGCAGGACCTTCGGCCGTGACAGGACGGCGCGGGCCAGGGCGAGGCGCTGCCGCTGGCCGCCGGACAGGCCGGTGCCGTCGGTCAGCATCGTCTCGTACGCCATCGGCATCGCCATGACCTCGTCGTGCAGTGCCGCCAGCCGGGCTGCGGCGGCCACCCGCTCCAGGGAAGCGCTGGGGTCGTTGAGCGCGATGTTCTCCCTGATCGAGCCGTTGAACAGCGACGGGTCCTGAGTGACCACGCCGAACTGGCGGCGCAGCGTACGCAGGTTCAGCTCGCCGGCCGGGACGCCGTCGTACCTGATCTCGCCCTCGACCGGGGTGTGCAACGCGAGCAGCAGCCTGGCGAGCGTGCTCTTGCCCGAGCCGGACGCGCCCACCAGCGCGACCTTCTGCCCGGGCCGGATGGAGACGGAGACGTCGCGTACGGTCCACGGGCTGCGCGGGTCATGCCGGAAGCTCACATTGCGCAGCTCGACCGCGCCGCGCAGGCGCAGCACCTCGATGCCGTCGCTCGGCTCCGGCTCGGAGGCGAGGATGTCCGACAGCCGGTCGAAATGCGCGCCTGCCTGCTGCAGGCTCTGCAGTCCCGTCATCAGCGAGCTCAGCGGGGTGAGCGCGCCGAGTGCGATGGCGTTGAGCGCGATCAACGTGCCGATCGTGAGCTGGCCGTCCAGCACCCGCCAGGCGCCCAGCCACAGCAGCCCGAGCGGGGCCACCACGCGGATGGCCGACAGCGCCGACTCCAGCAGCCCCTTGGTGAGGCCGGTACGCACGTCGGCGTTCAGGTGCTTGGTGAAGTGCGCCGACCACTGCTCCACGGCCCGCCGCTCGGAGCCCGACGCCTTCAGCGTCTCGATGCCGGTGATCGTCTGGATGAGGCTGCCCTGCGACGCGGACAGCGCGGTCAGCTCCTGCTGGGTGAGCGTGGCGATTCTGCGCGTGGTGCCCAGCAGCAGGATCGCCTGCAGCGCCGCGACCCCGGTCAGCGCCAGGCCGAAGACGGGATCCCACACGTAGACCAGCACCAGGTAGCCGGCGGCGAGCGGCCCGTCCAGCAGCGCCGCCACGACCTGCCCGGTGAGGATGTCGCCGAGCGTCGAGACGCTGGCCGCGCGCGTCACCAGATCGCCCTTGCCGCGCCGGGCGAAATACCGGTACGGCAGGGCCACCAGATGGCCCACCACGCCCTCGGTCAGCTCCTGGTCGGCCTGGGCCCGCACCGCGACCAGCAGCGCCGCCCGCAGGTAGCCGATCACGAACTGGGCCGCGCCCGCCAGCAGCACGGACCCGCCGAGCAGGGACAGCACCTCCGAGCCCTGTGCCGGGACGATCGTGTCGATCAGCAGCTCGGAGAAGAGCGGCAACGCCAGTCCGAGCAGTTGCAGCAGCAGCGAGGCGGCGATGATCTGCGCGAGCAGCCCGCGCCGCCGCCTGAACAACGTGCGGACGAACTCCCGCCGCCACGCGGCGGCCATCGAGGTCGTGCCGCGGTGGAAACCCTCGTCCGGCTCGAACACCAGCAACACGCCGGTGAACCCGGCACTGAACTCCTCCGCGGTGAGTCTGCGCCGGCCCTGCCCCGGGTCCACGACGTCCACCCGGTCCGGCGACCAGCGCTCGACCACCACGAAATGGTTGAACTCCCAGTGCGCCACCGCAGGCAGCGGCACGCGCGCCAGGTCCTCGGGCGCCAGGGAGAAGGCCCGTGCCTTGAGCCCGTGCTCGCGGGCGCCGTCCACGATGGCCTTGGCGCTCAGGCCGTCCCTGCCGACCTGGAGTCGTTCCGACACCTGGTGCAGGGTGGTGCGGTGGCCGTGGTGGCACAGCACCATGGCCAGGCAGGCGGCTCCGCACTCGGTGTCGGAGCTCTGCAGCATCACCGGGGTGCGGCGTATCATCGGGCCGCCTCCAGGGCCACGGCGGTCAGTGCGATCCCGATGGCCAGGACGACCAGGATCGCGATCCAGAGCAGGAGGAACGACGGGCTGCTGATCACCAGCGGCATCCGCCCGGCTTCCCGGGCCCGTGCCCGGCTCCGCATCGCCTCCTCCCGGTAAATGCCCTTCCCAGGCAGCGCCGCCGCCGCTTCCGGTGCCGCTCCGGGCTGAGGCCGGCGGAGCGGCTGCGTGCGGGCGAAGGCGTCGGGCACGGCGGCAGCATGCGCGTACACGTCGGGTCCGGGTCCGGGTCCGGATCCGCGGTGGGCGCCGGTCATGACCAGTGCCATTCGACCTTGGCCGCGGCGCGCCGCTCCGCCAGCCACCCGGCGAACGCCGCCCGTCCAGCGGCCGCCAGCGTCTCGGCGTCCTCCACGACCGGGCTCCTGGACAGCACGGCCCCGGTCAGGAACCCGCCCCCGGGCGCCTCCTCGGGACCGACGACCCGCCCGACCGGCGTACCGCGCAACATGCCGGGCAGCTCGCCCTCCCAGCGGGTGGTGACGGTGACCACCGCCTCCCCGTGAGCGCTGACGTCGAACAGATCCCCTGCGGCCACCTTCTCGGGCCCGGTGGCCCACACCGCCTTGACCCGCGCGAAGTCCTCCTGATGCGCGGCCAGGTACGCGCCCGCCAGCTCCGTCTCCTTGTCCAGCCGGAACCGCCGCCGCCGTGCGATCCCCGCGATGTACGCCTCGAACTGCTCGCCCGACATGCCCGCCGCCGCCATCCAGGCCAGCGTCGCCGCGCGATCGCGCAGCCCCCGGCCACGCCGGAACTCGTCCGCCGTCGCCTGCAGGTCGGCCGCCTCCACCGGCGCGCCGGAGTCCCCGGCCGCGGCCAGCAGGCACTGATCGACGATCTCCTGGTACGGCGAGGCGTCCCGCCGCGACAACGACCGCACCATGGTGAGCGCCTGGGGCAGCGACACGTGCACGTCGTCCACGCTGACCAGATGCCCGGCCGCCCAGTGCGTCGAGTGGTCGATCAGCCACGGCACCCCGTCCTCCGGCGGCGCGCTCAACGCCACCGTGCCCCCGTCCGGGTGGTCGAGGATCAGGTCGTAGTCCACCACGGGCGTTCCCGGCCGCTGGTCCACGACGAGCTGGGCCCGTACCACCGGATGCAGCTCGGCCCACCGCGCGGCCGCCTGCCGCGCCTCCGGGACCCCGGCGCGGCGGCGTGGCAACGAGCGCAGCAGGTCAGCCCCGGATTCCAGAGCCCTGGCGAAATCAGACGCGGCGAAGCCGGTCACGGGTTTCCTCCGTCCATGAGCCAGCCCGCGATCGCGTCGCTGACGGGCAGCCCGGCCCACAGTTCGACGAACCCCCACGCGCCATTGGAATTGAGCTCCAGGAACACGTACTCGCCGCCGGGCGTGACGATGAGGTCCAGGGCCGCGTAGGTGAGGCCGACGTCGGCGACCAGCCGGGCGCAGCGCCACGCCACCTCGGCGGGCAGCTCGTGCGGGCCGTACCTGACGCGGTCGTTGTCGTAGTGGCGCCAGTCGTCCCTGGCCGCGGTGGAGGCCGAGGCGTCGATCTCCGCCGCGAACGCCCGCTCCCCGACGACGATGACGCGCAGTTCGACGTGCTTGTCCACGTACGGCTGCAGGATGACGGGCTCGTGCTGGACGCGGTGCCTGGACGTCAGATGGCGGCGGGTGACGACGGTCGTGTACGCGCGATGCGGCGCCCCATCCACCCGGAACCGCTCGGCGGCGATCTGCTTGGCGACCAGCCGCCCTTCGGCCGCCTCGTATGCGCCGGCGAGCTCGGCGGGGTCGTTCGTGTACGTGGTGTCGGGCACGCTGAAGCCGAGCTCGATCGCGCGGGCCAAGTGGAAGATCTTGTTGTGCGCCCGCAGCTCGTCGGCGCGCCGCCCGGGTAGCCAGCGCGCCTCCAGCAGGCTCCACACGCCGTCGAGCATGACCTCGGACTGGAGCCGGACGTGCGCCCGCTGGCTCGCGTCCGTCACGCTGCCGGCCGCCTCCGGACCGCTCGGCCGGCTCCGCCACACCGCCGTCACCTGCGACAGGTCGTACGTGTCCGTTCCGGTGTCCAGGAGCAGCCGGCGCCGGCCACCAGCGAAGGACGCCGTGATGCGGCTCCGCGCGGGATAGTCGCCGTTGTCCCACCACAACACGGGCGTGTCGCCGTGTTCGCCGGAGCCCGCCAGGTACGCGCCGCGCCGCCGCAGCGCGGTCATCACCCGCTCGGCGGCGCCGTCCCCGCGGCTGCTCATGATCAGTATCACTGTCGCCCCGTCTCGGAAAAGCGTGGTGGGACGCCGCGCGGGCGTCCCACCACACAGGCCGTTCGTCAGACCAGCCACCACTCGTAGGGCACGTCATCGAGGGTCCAGGCACTGGCCTCCCAGCGCCGGCCGCCGGCCACCTCACCGAGCTCGGCGTCCGTCAGCTCCTTGCCCCCGAAGGGCAGGTCGTCAATCGTGATCTTCGACATGGTCGTTCCTTCCGGCCCCCGTACGGCGGCCCGTTCGAATGTGACTCGAGGAACGCTAGGAGCGGCCACTTGGATCTCACTTGAGACCTACTGGGCTGCCACCGTCGAGCGGCGTCTCGGGACAGCGCATGTCACTTTCCTGACGTGGATCCGATGGCACGCCGCAGCGCCGCCCTCGCCGCGCTGACGCGCCGTCGATCTGCGCGTCGCCGCTCTGCAGCCCGGCCGTCATCGCCTGCCGGCGCATGCTCAGGTCCCGCACCTGCGGATCCTCGACGGGTGTGCCGGCCGGCAGATGGCGCCGGATCTCCCGCACCAGTTCCAGCCACTCGGCCCGGATGCTCCCCAGCCGCGCCGCGCCGATTTCCGCACGCCGCCGCGCCAGGTGGTCACGCAGCTCCTAGCCGAAGTACGACTCGTACACCGAGATCGTTTCCAGCGTGGTCATGAACTGGTCGGCCACGGCATCCCGGACCCGTCAAGCATGCGAGAGGCCGGGGCCGGCCTGCCGATGCTCATGGCGAAGTCGCGGCACAAGAAGCCGGAGAACGTCCGCCGCTACTTCAACCCGTCGCCAGAGGAAGCGAGCAAGAGGCAGCGCATCGCCGCCGCAACGCGCGCCGGCAGATTCCGCGCACCTTCTCGACTCCTGCTGCGCGATCTCCCCCTGCGCCTGGCGACCTCCGCTCCGGTGAGACGCCTCACTGTTCGGCGAGGACGACGACCAGACGGTGTGAGGGGTTGGAAGATCACTTCAACTGCGTGATGGTTCCCAACCGGCTCGACGTCTCGGCGAATTCGAGGAAGGCACGCCCGGGTGCGGTGCTGCGGTGCCGGTGCCAGGCGAGGGCGATCCGTCGCTGCAGGGCCGGTGAGCGGAGTGCGACCGTCGTCAGTTGCCGCGCGGAACGTTCGGCGACCGAACTGGGCAGCAGTGCGATGCCGAGTCCATGGTGGACGAGGTCGGCCAGGAGGGCGACATCGTCGGTCTCGGCGCGGATGCGTGGAGCGAATCCGGCCCTGGCACATGCGGTGTCGAGCAGGTTCCGCAGCCCACTGCCGTGGGTGAGCGTGACGATCGGCTCGTCCCTGAGAGCGTTCAGCGTCGTGTCCGCGTGCCGGGCGATGGGGTGGTCATCGGCGATGGCGACGACGAGCGGCTCGGTGTAGAGCTCGCGGGTCGCCAGTACGGCGGGTAGCTGCTGTCCGGCGATGCCGATGAACGCGGCGTCCACGGTCCCGCCCGCGACGTCGGCCGCCAGATCCTTGGGGTGGCCGATACGCAGGGTGATGTCCACTCTCGGATGCCGCCGCTGAAAGTCGCCCAGCAGTCCGATAAGGGGTTCGGGCGGTGACTGGACGGCTCCGATCGCCAGCTTGCCGGCGAGGATCCCGCGCAGCGAGTCCACCGCGTCCCGTCCGGCGGCGGCGGCTTCCAGCGCGGCCTGCGCGTACGGGAGGAAGGCTTCACCGGCCGGAGTGAGCCGGATGCGCCGGTCGGATCGGTCGAACAGCTGCTGACCGAGCTCGCGCTCGAGCTGGGCGATCTGCTGACTGACCGCCGGTTGGGCGACGTGGACGCGGGCGGCGGCGCGCGTGAAACTCGCTTCCTCCGCCGTCGCCACCAGGTAGCGGAGCTGCCGTAGTTCCATAAGCCTTCCTTATCAGTCGTGATATCGATCATATCTTGGACTTTTCGATGCCCATCCCACAAAGTGAGGACCGCTACTGCTCGCACACCAAGTGAGGTGCTCCAATGGTTTCCAAGCTGTCCGCGACACCACGTCCGTTGCACCCGCCCCTGGCGCACGCGCCGATCGGGGCCATCCTCATCGCCACCGTGCTCGATGTGATCTCGGCGATCGATGGCGGGGCTCATCCGTGGGCACGGGACCTCTTCCACACCGGCACGTATGTCCTCATGACCGGCATGGGGGTGATGTTTCTCGCGATCATCGCCGGCGTGATCGACCGGCGCCGGTTCACTGCGGCGTCCTCTCGCCCACGCCAGGGAGCCAACGTGCACGCGGCGCTCATGACCGCGCTGGCCGTCGTCTGCGTACTGGAGATCACCTTGCGCCGGAACGTCTATGCCGACGCCCATGCGACACCCGCCGTCGTCACCGGGGTGAGCGTCCTCGCGCTCGCCCTCGTCACGGTCGGCGGGGAGCTCGGCGGCCGCCTGGTCTATGGGGCGGGCGTCGGCGTTCGTGGCGACGCGACCGCGCCGGCACCGCGCAGCCGATGAGCAACGGCATCGTGAGCCGGGCGGCGGCATCACAGCCGGTGCCCGGGCCGCGGAACAAGTCACGCCTGACCTTGCTGACATGCTGCTTCAGTCTGTTCATGGCCCAGCTGGACGCCACTGCGGTGAACGTGGCCCTGCCATCGATCGGCAAGGATCTCGGCGGCGGCATCAGCGACCTGCAGTGGGTGGTGGACGCCTACGTGCTGGTGCTCGCCTGTCTCGGCTTGTCCGGGGGCGGGATCGGCGACCGGTACGGCCGGCGCCGCGTCTACCGGATCGGGCTCATCGTCTTCAGCCTGGCGTCCCTGGGATGCGGTCTCGCGCCGACTCTCGGCGTCTTGATCGCGTTCCGCATGGTCCAGGCGGCCGGCGCGTCCATGCTCATGCCGGTCACCCTGTCGATCATCACCAATACGTTCGTCGCGCCCGCCGCCCGTACTCGGGCGATCGGCACGTGGATGGCCGCGGGCGGCGTCGCCGCGGGCGTCGGGCCACTCATCGGAGGCGCGCTGACATCCGCGCTCGGCTGGCAGGCCATCTTCTGGATCAACGTACCGGTCGGGGCCCTCGCCCTGACGCTGACCAGGTTGTACGTCACCGAGTCTCGCGCGGCCGAACGGCGCTCCCTGGACATCGCGGGACAGGCATTCCTCGGCTGCTCACTGGCCGCGCTCAGTTACGCGCTCATCGAGGCGCCGCGTGTGGGCTGGGCCTCGACGCTGACCCTCATGCTGCTCGCCGGCGCCGGACTCGGCGCCCTGTGCTTCGTCGCCGTGGAGTTCCGGACGGACCGTCCGCTGATCGAGCCGCGGTACTTCCGCGATCGGGCCTTCGCCGGGGCGGCCGGCATCGCGGTCCTCACCTACCTGGCCGTGATGGGCGCCCAGTTCCTCAGCTCGCTGTACCTGCAGCAGGTGCGCGGCCTGTCCCCGCCGGCTGCCGGGGCAATGCTGCTGCCCACGTCGGTCGCCCTTGCCGCGGCAAGTCCCCTCGCCGGCAGGTTAACCGCGCGTTACGGTCCCCGGCCGGTGGTCGTCGCGGCGACCGTGTTCCTCGTCGGCGGGCTCGCTCTGCTCGCCGAGACGACGCCCTCGACATCACCCGCCTTCCTGATCATCGCGTACCTGCTGATCGGAGTCGGCTGGGGATCTCTGAACCCGCCCCTGACCGGCGTCGCGGTCAACACCATGCCACGCGACCAGGCGGGAGTCGCCTCCGCCGCGGTCGGCGCGTCCCGCCAGCTCGGCGCGGTACTCGGCGTCGCCGTCATGGGCTCGCTGACCACCACCCTCACCCGTACAGGGCTCGAGCACCGCGTGCCGCACCCCGAGGCCGATCCGGCCACACTGGTCATGGGCGGCGGCCAAGCCGCACGCGCTGTCTTCACCTCGGCCACTCATGTGGCATATGCCGCCGGTGCCGGGGCGGCCGTGGCCGCCATGATCGTGGCGCTCGCCACCATGCCCCATAGGGCTCGGGCGCGGTCATCTTCCTGATGCCAACGACCCTCGGGGATGGAGCAGACGCCTGAACCTACGGATGTCTTGGTCGACTCTCCGGCCTCAAACCACTCGGCCGCCACCGCCTGGCCGAAGGGCCGGCGGGGACGGCCACGCTTGCCGCGCACCTTGGGGCTGGCCTGCAGGAGCGGGATGAGCTGGGTGACATCGTTGCGGTTGGCGCCAGGTCGGCCTCCGTGCCCGCTGCGAGCCGCGCCTTGGCGAGCATGTTGAACGCCTCGATCCGGGGCTCGACGACCGCCATGGGCGGGAGGGCTTTCGGGTACGGATCCGCTGTCGTTCCTCTTTGACGAGTGGATCGAGATCGACGCCTGGTCGTGACGATCAAGCCGCCGCCCGCGCACTGCACATCGGCGGATAGCAGGTCAAACCCCGCCTCATATGAATCCGCTTTCCTGTCCGGCCATGCAGGCGGGGAGCGGATCTCACATCGTCCGTTTTCGGGACCACGGCCGACGCGCTCGGTCGCCCACCGAAGAAGACGGGCCGCAGGTCCAATGTCGGGGCCGGTTCGGACCGGTCAGCGTTGCGTCTCGTCTCTCGCCCTGCTTGGCTGGACGGCGAAGTCGAAGCGCGGCGCGGAGCGGCTCAACGTCGCGGTCCGCACCGTGGTCGGCCAGGCGCTGCTCAGCGCGTCCGACATTGTGGCGATGAGGCCTGGGACGTCAGTGGCTGCCGAGGCATGCACTCCCTCCGCGATGATCAGGGCTGTAGAGGTCGTGCTTCGAACGGCCGAGTGGCCGCTCTGCCGGTTCGTCCATCGCCGGGCGTGCGCGTGCCCGGCGGCGTCGACGAAGGTCACCTCTCCCGGTTCTGGGTTCTCTGGCTCTCCCGACAGTGTCAGGTAGTTCTCGTCGCCAGCCGCTCGCCGGACTTCGAGGTGCCCGAAGATCCTGGCGACGTCCAACGCGGCCACCGGAATCGCGAAGGCGAGCGAGATGGCGTTGCACAAGTCGACCAACGGGTGAATCCGCGGCAGGGCGCCTTCTTTGCGGAAGCGTCGCAGCAGTGATTCCGAGGCGCATCGATACCGCGTGGGCTTGAGCCCCATCTTCGAGAAGGTACGCCGCCAGGCCTGGATCTCGGGCAGGTCGGCCTCCGTGCCCGCTGTGAGCCGCGCCTTGGCGAGCCTGTTGAACGCCTCGATCCGGGGCTCGACGACCGCGTCGGCGGTGATCCCCGTGGCGACGAGCACGCCGGCGACGAGTTCGGGGTGCTCGGACCAGATCTCGTCCGAGTGCTGGAAGTACATGTTCGGGTCCGTCGTGGAGTGGGTGGTCATCGGGCGGTGAGCGCGAGCTTGGCGCCGAGGGCGACGAAGGATCCGGCGAAGCCCCTGCGCAGCCAGGCCATCAGCCGCGGCCGCGCGGTCACGTGGTCCCGTACCGAGGCGGCGAAGACGCCATAAGCGGCGAAGACCGCGAGTGTGACCAGCATGAAGACGGCGCTGAGTTCCAGCATCCGCAGCACGCGGTCCGGGTCGCCGGTGTCGACGAACTGCGGCAGGAAGGCGAAGAAAAAGATCGTCAGCTTCGGGTTGAGAAGGTTGATCAAGATGCCGGAGGCGATCACGCGTCCGGCCGGGCGCGGCGGGGTTTCCTCCTCGGCGACGATCGGATCCGTGTCCTTCAGCGTGGCCCACGCCATGTACAGCAGGTACGCCACCCCCAGGTACTTGACGAGTTGGAACGCCGTCGCGCTGGTGTGCAGCAGCGCCGCCATGCCGGTGATCGCCGCCACCATGTGGGGAACGATGCCCAGCGTGCATCCGATCGCGGCGACGACGCTCGCACGGCGGCCGTGCGATAGGCCCGCCGACAGTGTGTAGATCGCCCCGGTGCCGGGCGTGGCGACCACGATGAGCGTGGTGACCAGGAACGCGATGCTCAAGGTGGCTCTCCTGATGGGTTTGGTGATGGCCGTTCTCGTGACCGGAACTCTGCCGCCACAATGGCCTGGTGAACAGGTCCAATGAAGACCTCTTCGAGGGGTCCATAACGGCTGGCTCAGATTTCCTCCAGCTGAACGTCGAGGACGCACCCGTCGGTGGGCTGTCCGAATGGCTCGCCGACCGATTCCGGTCGGCGATCTGCGACGGACGCCTGACCGTGGAAAGCAGGTTGCCTGCCAGCAGGGTGCTCGCGCGGGATCTGGGCGTGTCCCGCGGCGTCGTCACCGAGGCCTACCAGCGTCTGAGCGAGGAAGGCTACGTCGCGGGGCGCGGCCGGCGCGGAACGATCGTCGTCGGCGCTCCGGGCCGGACGTTCCCGGCGCGGCCGCTGTCCGCTCCGGTGGGCGCGACGGCAACAGACGCGGTGTTCATGGCGTCGCCCGGCGTCGAGGTCTTCGACTCGCTGCGGGCGGCCGCGGCACGGATCGACCTGTCACCGGGTGTACCCGACCTGGCCGCCTTCCCGCGGGCCGCGTGGCTGCGTGCCGAACGCTCGCTGCTCGCTGGCTTGGAATCCTCCGCCCTCGGATACGGGGATCCGCGAGGATCTGCGGCGTTGCGCGTCGCCGTGGCGAACTGGCTGGCCCGCAACCGCGGGATCCTCATCGACCCGGCAGATGTGGTCATCACCGCCGGCACCGCCCAGGCGCTCGGACTGCTCGCGGAGATGCTCGCCGAGGCCGGGATCCGCGAGGTGGCGGTGGAGGATCCCGGATCGCTGGGCGCCCGCCAGCACCTGCACAACCGGCGGCTGGCCACCCCGCCGGTGCCGGTCGACGCCGACGGAATAGATGTCGGCGCGCTGCGCGCGACAGGCGCACGGGCTGTCCTGCTCACGCCGGCGCATCAGTTCCCGACAGGCGTGGTGCTCGGCGGCGATCGGCGCCGCGAGCTGATGCGGTGGGTCGATGAGGGCGGCCTGATCATCGAGGACGACTACGACGCCGAGCACCGTTATGACCGGCCTCCGGTTCCGGCGCTACGGTCGGCGCTCGGCGAGCGTGTCTTCTACGCCGGGAGCGTGTCCAAGCTACTGGCACCAGCGCTGAGGATCGGATGGTTCCTCGTGCCGCCGCGGTACCAGGACACCGTCGTGGCCGCCAAGCGGTTCGCCGACCTCGGCAACGCAACGCTGCCGCAACTGGTACTGGCCCGCCTGATGGAGTCGGGGGAGATGGAACGCCATCTGCGACTGCTGCGCGGACGCCACCGCCGTCGCCGAAACGCCATGATCGACGCGATCGGAGCCCAACTACCAGACGCGACGGTGCACGGCGCCGCAGCGGGCCTGCACCTGACGATCACATTCGACGCCGGATTCTGCGACGTTGACCTCGCCGCCGAGTCGCTCGCGCGCGGGGTGAAGGTGCAGCCGCTCTCGTGGCACCGGCAGTGCCCCGGCCGCCCGGGGCTCGTGCTCGGCTACGCCGCGAGCACCCCGACCGCCATCGGCGAAGCCGTGGCGATCCTCGCCGAGGCACTGCGCCGTGTGCGCTGACGCGGCCCCGCAGGGCGCCCAGCGCGGCGGATCACACCTTGCCGGTCCACACCCGCACCCTGGACCCGACCGCATCGGAACGGCCAGTAGCGGTAACCCGAGCCCCGACGGCTCGCTAACGCCACTGGTCGTTCGGTTGCTGCTCAAGGCCGGGAAATCCCAGAGTTCACGCGAACTGAAGGTTCGTCGGACGGGGTGGTGGAGCGGGTCCGGGCCGTGCGCGAGGGCTTCTTCGAGCTGCCGATCAACGCGAAGGCGTTCGAGCGTCGCAGCCTGACCGCGCAGCTTCTTAGCGAAATAGATCTTGGATACGAGACCGGTGTCGCGGGCGCTCATCTGGTTGATCAACAGGTGAGGATTGACTGTGCTCGGCCAGCGGGTGCGACGGTGGCCGAAACCCCACGGTATCGAAAGCTGACGCCGTAGCACCGACACCCACGCGGACAAGCACGCTCGACAGATCACGCGGACTCTTCGCCAAGCGCAGATCCAGACGTTGCCACCTGGCACTGAACCGCGGAAACTACATGACCATGCTGACGAGGCCGCCTGGGGTGGGGGAGTGCCCGTCTCCCGTCGGTGGGCCGCCGAGCCGCTGCGGAACAACCAGGTCTCCCCTGCTCACCGGACTGCAGGTGCTCGATCGCGGCCGACTCGGCGTCATGCTGTTCGTCCACGCCACGCCGCACCGGGACGACGAGATGGTCCTCGTCGACAGCGCGCTCGACCGCTGGAGCGAGGTCCTGTGCGGCGAACGGCTTAGAACGCGAGGACGCTCGCGCTTCCCCGCCAATCCATTTGACTCCCTGCAACGAGTCCGCTCCGACCGGTGGGACGACGCCCTCTAGCTCATGACCATTCCGCTTGCCTCGCCGACGGATCGCGGCTTGACTAACCGGACTGCAGTCCGATAGTTTGCGACCATATTCGGACCATAGTCCGGTTTTCGGAGTATCGCAGCAGAGGATAAGCTTGTTCTAAAACCAAATTCTTGGGCGTATGCCCTGATCAGAGACTTATGGCATCTATCAGCCCATAGTGGACTGTGTCTTTATGGTTACGGC
>NZ_JBFANV010000064.1:0-65865 GCF_040674955.1 Nonomuraea sp. NPDC049695
GAGCTGGGTGAGCATGGCGCTCATCACGCACTGCTGGTGGCGCATCCGGGTGTGGTTGTCGGCGCCCGCAGCGGAATTGCTCCTCCACCAGGCTCAGCAAATCCCGGAGCTGGTCGCGTTGCTCCTCCGACAGCACGGCGAAGAGCTCCTGGCCCTCCTCGCGGCGGGCGTCGCGGGCGCGGGCGGCGAGGCGGCGGCCCTCCGGGGTGATCAGCAGCAGCGTGGAGCGGCGGCTGGCGGGATCGACCTCCCGGCGTACGAGCCCCGCCGACTCAAGGGCGTCCACCACCGGCGTGAGCGAGCGGGGCACGATCCGCAGTTGGTCGGCCAACTGCACCATGCGCAGCGGCTGCGCGGCGTCGGCGAGCGCACGCAGGGCGCGCGCCTGGCCGGGGTTGAGCCCGAGCGGCCCCAGCCGATGGATGTACCCGTGCCGCAACCGCCGCCCCACCAGGTGCAAGAGCTCGGCGAGCTCCTTCTCTTCCATACCCACGAAGTTTAGCCGGAACAAATATGAGTTAACCTCTGTTTTAGTGGACATCTGAAAGGAGGCACCACTTGGCGGAGGAACCACGCGCGCCTCTCGGGCGCATCATCAAGCTGTTCCGCCCCTACCGCGGCCGCCTGGCCCTGGTGGGCGTCCTCATCCTCCTGTCGTCACTGGTGGCGCTGGCCTCGCCGTTCCTGCTGCGCGAGGTGCTGGACGTGGCGATCCCGGCCAGGGACGCCGCCCTGCTCACGCTGCTGGCCCTGGGCATGATCGCGGTGGCGGTCACCACCAACGTGTTCGACGTGCTGCAGACGCTGATCTCCACCACCGTGGGCCAGCGCGTGATGCACGACCTGCGCCTCGCCGTCTACGGTCACCTGCAGCGCATGTCGCTGGCGTTCTTCACCCGCACCAGGACCGGCGAGGTGCAGTCGCGCATCGCCAACGACATCGGCGGCATGCAGTCGGTCGTCACCACGACCGCCGCCTCCCTCGTCTCCAACCTCACCACGGTGATCGCCACCATCGTCGCCATGGTCGCGCTCGAGTGGCGGCTGACGGTGATCTCGCTGCTGCTGATGCCGGTGTTCGTGTGGATCAGCCGCAACGTCGGCCGCGAACGCAAGCGCATCACCGCCGAGCAGCAGCGCAAGCTGGCCGGCATCGCGTCCATGGTCCAGGAGTCGCTGTCCATCAGCGGCATCCTGCTGGGCCGCACCATGGGCCGCTCCGGCGAGCTGACCGAGGGCTTCGGGCGGGCCTCCGGCGAGCTGGCCGACGTCGGCGTGCGGGTGAGCATGGCCGGACGCTGGCGGCAGTCGTCGATCCAGCTCGTCATGGCCGCGATGCCCGCGCTGATCTACTGGGCCGTCGGCTACACGGGCGCGATCTCGGTCGGCACGCTGGTGGCGTTCACGACGTTGCAGACCAGCCTGTTCCGGCCGATGGTGTCGCTGCTGCGGCTGGGCGTGGACGTGCAGACCTCGCTGGCGCTGTTCGCGCGGATCTTCGAGTACCTCGACCTGCCGGTCGACATCCACCCTGGCACGCGGGAGCTGCGCGAGGTGCGCGGCGAGGTCCGCTTCGAGGACGTCGACTTCTCGTACGGCGAGGCCCCCACGCTCACCGGCGTGGACCTCACGGTCCCCCCGGGCTCCAGCCTGGCCGTCGTGGGCGAGACCGGATCGGGCAAGACCACGCTCAGCTACCTGCTGCCCAGGCTCTACGACGTCACCGGCGGCCGGGTCACGATCGACGGGGTGGACGTGCGGGAGCTGACGTTCGAGACGCTGAGCGAGGCGGTCGGCGTCGTGTCGCAGGAGACGTACCTCTTCCACGCCTCGATCGCCGACAACCTCCGCTTCGCCAGGCCGTCGGCCACCGACGAGGAGCTGGAGGCGGCGGCGCGGGCGGCGCGCATCCACGACCACATCGCCTCGCTGCCCGACGGCTACGACACCCTGGTGGGCGAGCGCGGCTACCGGTTCTCGGGCGGCGAGAAGCAGCGCCTGGCCATCGCGCGCACGCTGCTGCGCAACCCGCCGGTGCTGGTCCTCGACGAGGCCACCAGCGCGCTGGACACCCAGACCGAGCGGGCCGTGCAGGAGGCGCTCGACAGCCTGGCGCAGGGCCGTACCACGATCATGATCGCGCACCGGCTGTCCACCGTCCGCGACGCGGACCAGATCGTCGTGCTGGACGACGGGAAGATCGTCGAGCGCGGCACCCACGACGAGCTGATAGCGCGCGGCGGCCACTACGCGGCGCTGGTGAGTCGGGACGAACCGCTCGAGCTTGTTTAAACGTCAATTAGACGTGTCTTGCCTCACATTCCGGTCAGACCGGAATCTGCCTCTGAGATCACTGTGTTTGACCCCCCGGTGAATCTTCAAGGCTAGGACCCGTTTTGTCTCTCTCTTCCTCCACGTTCAGAGCTCTCCGGCATCACAACTACCGGCTCTGGGCGGGAGCTGACCTCGTCTCCGTGACCGGCACCTGGATGCAGGTGCTGGGTGTCAACTGGCTCATCCTGACGCTGACGGGCTCGGCGACCAGCGTCGGGCTGAGCCTCGTCATGCAGGCGCTGCCGACGCTGCTGCTGGGCATGTGGGGCGGCGCCCTGGCCGACCGCCTGCCGAGCCGGCCCGTCGTGATCGCGGCGCAGCTCGCGCAGGCCGCGCTCGCCGCCGTACTGGCGCTGATCACGATGAGCGGCGTCGAGTCGGTGCTGCCGATCTACGGGGTGGCGCTGGCCGGCGGTGTGATCACCGCGCTGGGCGGTCCCGCGCTCGGACGGTTCGGCGCCGAGGTGGTGCCGCCCGCCGACCTGCCGAACGCGATGGCGCTCGGCTCGATCCTCAGCTCCGCGGGCCGCATCCTGGGCATGAGCCTGGCGGGCGCGCTGCTGCCGTTCACGGGGAACCATGGGCTGTTCGTGATCAATGCCGCCAGCTTCTTCGTGGTGGTCGCGGCGGTGCTGGCCATGCGCCGTGCGGAGTTCCACCGGCTCGCGCCCGCCGAGCGGCAGCGCGGCTCCGTGCGCGAGGGCCTGGAGTACGTGCTGCGTACCCCGTGGCTGCTGGTCGTGCTGGCGCTCTGGTTCGTGTCGGGCAGCATGGGGCGCAACTATCAGGTCACCATGGCCGCCATGAGCGCCGGTCCGCTGGAGGCGGGCGCCGGTGGGTACGGCCTGCTGTCCACGGCCTTCGCCGTCGGCACGGTGCTCGGCGGCTTCCTGGCCGCCGCCAGGCCCCACCTGACGATCCGGCTGCTGCTGGTCACGGCGTTCGCGACCGGGGTGGCGCAGGCGGTGAGCGGGCTGATGCCGGAGCTGTGGACGTTCGGGGCCGTGCTGCTGCCGATCGCGGCCGGCGCGGTGGCCCTCGACACCACCGTCTCGGCGCGCGCCCAGCTCGACAGCCCCGAGCCCATGCGCGGGCGGGTCATCGCGGCACTGTCCATCGTCAGCGCGGGATCGGGCGCGCTCGGCGGGCCGCTGCTCGGCTGGCTCAGCGACGCGCTCGGGCCGCGCGTCGCGCTGGAGATCGGCGGCGTGTCCTGCGTGGCGGCCGCGCTCCTGGCCGCCGCCGGGCTGGCCCGCCTGTCCGGCCGGACCTTCAGGCAGGCCGTACGGCTGCGCCCGCGCCTGGAGAACGCCTGACGGTCTAACCAGAGAGCCAGTAACTCCTCACCGCGATTGCTTGCAGGCATGCTTAGAGTTAACCTGTAAATGCAGTTGGAGGTTAGTTACGAACAACATCGCAGCGAGGAGGTTCCGAAATGCTCTTGACCTCGATTGACCCGTTCTTCCAGGAGTTCGAGCGCCAGTTCGACCGCCTGGCTCGCCAGACCTTCGGCACCGAAGGCACCGTCATGCCCATGGACGGGCTGCGCCGCGACGACGACGTGCTCCTGCGCTTCGACCTTCCCGGCATCGACCCCGACTCCATCGAGGTGACGGTCGACCGCGGCGTCCTCAGCGTCACCGCCCGCCGGGAGGAGGAGCTCGCGGAGAACGAGCGGCTGTTCGTGCGCGAACGCCCCATGGGCTCGTTCACCCGGCGCGTCTATCTCTCCGAGCACCTGGACAGCGAGAAGATCGACGCGGGCTACGCCAACGGCGTCCTGACCGTCCGCATCCCGGTGCTGGAGCGGGCCAAGCCGCGCAAGGTGGAGATCCAGCGAGGCGAGACGAAGGCCATCAGGGCCTGACCCGCGGCACGGGGGTGGGCACCCCCGCCCACCCCCGTACGACGAGGAGTCCGTGATGGCCGACCTGCCCTTCGACGACGAACACGCCCCCCTCTACTCCCTCGGGCAGGTGGCGGAGATGCTGCAGGTCCAGCAGGCCTACCTGCGCCGGCTCGACCAGCACGACGTCCTCAGCCCGAGCCGTTCCAGCGGCGGCCAGCGGCGCTACTCACGGCGCGACATCATGATCGTCCAGCACGTCACGCGGATGGCCGACGAGGGCATGACGCTCATCGCCATCCGCCGCATCCTCCAGCTCGAGCGGGAGCTCGCCGAGCTCCGCCAGGAGCTGAAGGAAGCCCGGGAAAGGATCCGCGAGCTGGAGTGACGTGATTGGACACCGTTCACTTGGGTAGCGGTGGCCACCATGGCAACCGACGTCATCAGTCTGATCACCAGTGACCACCGGACCGTGGAGAGCCTCTTCGAGCGGCTCAAGAAGCAGGAGGGCGACCCGTCGGCCACCGTGGCGAAGCTGCACGCCCTGCTGATCGCCCACTCGCGGGCCGAGGAGGACCGGGTCTATCCGCACATCGACGCCCACCACAGCGTCGAGGAGCACAAAGAGGCCGAGATCCTGCTCGACGCGCTCGTACGCGCCAAGCCCGGCACGCCGGAGTTCCGCAAGACGCTCGATGAGCTGATCACGTCCGTCACCCACCACGTCGAGGAAGAAGAGAGCAAGATCCTGCCCACCCTCGCGAAGTCCGTCGGCGAGAAGCAGCTGAAGGAGCTCGGCAAGGCGTTCAAGGAGCGCAGGGCGGAGGAGCTCAAGGCGCTCGGCGTCCCCAAGCAGGCGGCCCCGGCCGGCTCGCGCGAGGGGGCCAGCAAGGCGGAGCTGTACGAGAAGGCCAAGAAGGCCGACATTCCCGGCCGATCCCAGATGGGCAAGAAGGAGTTGGCCGAGGCGCTACGACACTCCAAATAGGAGGATTTCGGGCTCATCGCTGGGTAGGGGGCGCGTATGACCGAAAAACCTCCGGACCGGTTCGGCCTCAGCGACGAACAGGAGATCGAGGTCGAGGAGTGGACCGACGACCTCGGCTTCTACCACGAAGTCGTCGAGGACGACCCCCAGCACAGAGACACGCTCGACGAACGCCTGCGCCGGGAGGCCAGGGACCGGCTCCACGAGCCCCGGCCCAAGCACCGGCTGACGCAGCCGGACGAGGGGCTGGAGCCCGACACCGAGAGCGAGGAGATCGCCTCGGACTGGGGCGATGACGACGGCAACGACCTGTCAGCGGAAGAGCGTGCCATCCGCATCGACCCCGACGAGAATCTTCCGTGAGAGGTCCCGGCCCAGGCGTCAGGCCCGTGACCGCCTCACGCGAGGCGTTCGAGCACAGGCAGCAGTGCGTGCAGGCCGTCGACGATCGCGTCGGCGGCCTCCGCCTGCGGGCGCTCGGCGTGCAGGTATCCCCACGGCCCGCGGCGCAGCAGCGCGGTGCGCATGCCCGCCGCGGCGGCGGGCAGCACGTCGTTGTCCAGCCGGTCGCCGACGTAGAGGATCTCGGCGGCCTCCCGCCCCGCGACAGCCGCGACCTTGGCGAAGAAACCGGGGGCCGGCTTGGAGACGCCCCATCCCTCGGAGGTGTGCACGGAGTCGGTGGGCAGGTCCATGGCGACCAGTGCGTCATAGGCGCGTCTCGGCTGATTGCCCGCGATGATCACCTGGTAGCCGGCGGCGCGGATGGCGGCCAGCGCGTCTCGCACGTCGGGATACAGGTCGTCGGCGTCGAAGTGGCTGCGCAGGCCGTGGGGGTCGTCGCGCTCCCAGGCGGCCTCCTCCGCGAGGAGGTCGAAGCCGGGGCGTATGAGCTCGAAGGCGTCGCCGTGGGGACGATCCAGCGCGGCCATCCCGCCGAGCGCGCCCATCAGCACGAACCCGCTCACGCCCAGCCGCTCGGCCCAGCGTGCCCAGATCCGCTCCTCACTGATCAGCGTCTCCCCGACGTCGAACACCACAGCCTTGATCATCGATCCCCCCGTTTCGACGTGCCCATAGGGGCACGGGTGTAAAGCCTGACAAACACCTGCAAAGGGGGATTTTCTCATGCCATCAGAGCGCGACGCGAAGGACCGCCAGCTCGACGCCCACCGCGTCCCGGCGGACGACCTCACCATGACCACGGACCAAGGCGTCGGGGTCGACCACACGGACGACTCGCTGCGGGCCGGCGAACGCGGGCCGACACTCATGGAGGACTTCCACTTCCGGGAGAAGCTCACCCGCTTCGACCACGAGCGCATCCCCGAGCGTGTGGTGCACGCCAGGGGCGCCGGCGCGTACGGGATCTTCCAGCTCTACGAGCCGCTCGGCGACCTGACCACGGCGGCCTTCCTGAACGACACGTCGAAGCCGACGCCGACATTCGTGCGCTTCTCGACCGTGGCCGGCTCGCGCGGCTCGGCCGACACCGTGCGTGACGTGCGCGGGTTCGCCACGAAGTTCTACACCTCGCAGGGGAACTTCGACCTCGTCGGCAACAACTTCCCGGTCTTCTTCATCCAGGACGGCATCAAGTTCCCCGACTTCGTGCACGCGGTCAAGCCGGAGCCGCACAACGAGATCCCGCAGGCGCAGTCGGCGCACGACACGTTCTGGGACTTCATCCAGCTGCAGCCGGAGTCGCTGCACATGGTCATGTGGCTGATGTCCGACCGGGCGATCCCGCGCAGCTTCCGGACGATGCAGGGGTTCGGCGTGCACACGTTCCGGCTGGTGAACGCCTTGGGGCAGGGGACGTTCGTCAAGTGGCACTGGCGCCCGGTGCTGGGGACGTACTCGCTGGTGTGGGACGAGGTGCTGCGCATCCAGGGCAACGACCCCGACTTCAACCGCCGGGACCTGTGGGAGGCCATCGAGCGCGGCGCCTACCCCGAGTACGAGCTGTGCGTGCAGCTCGTGCCGGAGTCGCGGGAGCACGACTTCGACTTCGACCTGCTCGATCCCACGAAGATCATCCCGGAGGAGCAGGTGCCGCTGCGGCCCATCGGCAAGATGACGCTCAACCGCAACCCGCAGAACTTCTTCGCCGAGACCGAGCAGGTGGCCTTCCACACTGCCAACGTGGTGCCCGGCATCGACTTCTCCAACGACCCGCTGCTGCAGGCCAGGAACTTCTCGTACCTCGACACCCAGCTGCTGCGCCTGGGCGGGCCGAACTTCCCGCAGATCCCGATCAACCGGCCGGTGAACGAGGTCCGCAACGACCAGCGCGACGGCTTCCACCAGCACATGATCCACGAGTCGCGCACGAGCTACGCGCCGAACTCCATCAGCGGCGGCCACCCCGCGGCGGCCGACGGCTATCGGCACTACCAGGAGCGGGTGGACGGCACCAAGATCCGCAAGCGCAGCCCCAGCTTCGACGACCACTACAGCCAGGCCACCCTGTTCTGGAACAGCATGGCCGACTGGGAGAAGCAGCACATCGTCGCCGCGTTCCTGTTCGAGCTGGGACATGTGGAGCGCCCGCACATCAAGGAGGGCATGGTCCGGCACCTCGGCCAGATCCACCCGGACCTCGCCTCGCAGGTGGCGGCGGGGCTGGGCCTCCCCGAGCCGCCGATGGCCCAGGTCCACTCGAACGCCTCACCCGCGCTCAGCATGACCGGCCAGCCGCAGAGCGTCGCCACCCGCAAGATCGCCATCCTCATGGCGGACGGGACGGACGCCGGCGAGGTCACGGCCCTGCGCGAGTCCCTGGAGGCCAAGGGAGCCATCTGCGAGGTGGTCGCCCCGGCGGAGGGCACCGTCGGCGGCATCCCGGTGGACCGCCAGCTCAGCGCGGCGAACTCGGTGATCTACGACGCGGTGGTGGCCGCGGACGGCGCCGCGCTGGCGCCGGTGGGGCGGGCGCAGTTCTTCGTCAAGGAGGCGTTCAAGCACGGCAAGGCCATCGGCGCGGTGGGGTCCGGGCGCGAGCTGCTCGAGGCCGCGCGGCTGCCCAACGACGTGGGGGTGGTGATGGGGGACGGCATCGCGGAGAAGTTCGCGACGGCGGTGGCCGGGCACCGCTTCTACGAGCGGGACGTGTCCGCCGTCCCGGCCTGACGGGGTACGCGAGTCGGCCGCCCCACGAGGGCGGCCGATTCGTGTGGCGTCAGGGCGCGTGCGATGGAATACTTAGCGTGTCCGTTCGAATACGAAGGGAAAGATTCCATGGTCGCCATGATGGAAGAGAAGCACCAGACGGAATCCACCTACGCGAGCTTTCCGCATCTACCGCAGACTGCTCGCGAGATGTTCGATGTCCTACCCCCCCTCCCCGGCTTCCGGGTTGAGGTCATCGAAGGGAAGCTGATCGTGAGCCCGTCGGGCACCCCTGAGCATTTCCTGACAAGCGACGAGCTGTCCTATGCTCTGCGTCCGTTGCGCACGGAGCGCGGCTGGAACGGAGCGTATGGTCCGCACATCTGCATCGATGGGCCCCGGGACTCGGTCCAACCTGACTACGTGCTGTGGCCGCCCGACTGTAAACGATGGGGCAACGAGCTGCTGTCGCCTGGGGTGATCATGGCCGCCGAGGTGGTCTCGCCCAGCAGTGTGGACATCGACCGCAAGGAGAAAGTGCGCCTCTACGCCCTGGGCCGGGTGCCGGTCTACCTGCTGATCGATCCGCTCGCCGACGAGCCGGCCGTGACCGTGTTCAGCGAGATCAAGGATGACGCCTACCAGGTGAGAAACACCACGCTCATCGGCACTCCGATCAAGCTGCCCACGCCCATCGACTTCGAGCTCGACACCTCGATCTTCACGGTGTGAGCGATCTTGCCGTATCCGGATGAGCGGCAGACCGCTGTCAACTGCGACGACGCCCGACAGTCACGGCCGAGTCAGCTCCATTCAGTCAGCAGGCGCTGAAACTGCTCGTTCGCCTCCACCGGATCGAAGTCCGGCATGGCCTCGCGCATGAGATCGTGCACCTGGCGCTGGGCGTCCGCGCACGCCGCCCGCACGGCCACGAGCGTCTGCTCGGCCAACTCCTGGCTGCTCAATCGCGTCACGCGGGGGCCGTAGGTGACCCCGAGGACCAGGCCGTTCACGTCCACCACAACCTTGACCTGGCCTTCCGCCGTTTCCCCCGCCCCCACGATCTGGTCGAGGTCCGCCTGCGCCGTCTCCAGCCAGGCCAGCACCCGCTCACCCTGGCGGACCACGTCGTCGATGTGCTGGTCTGTGATGATGGCGGGGTCGAACTGCTGGCCGTACACGCTTGCCTCCGAGCCTATTGAAGAAGGTCGCGGGCGACCTGCTCGACCCGCCCGCGTACGAAGGTCTCGTCGAGTGGCGGGGGCAGTGCGGCGGCGCTTTCCGCCGCGTCCGCGATCTCCTGCGCCTTGCGCGCCGCGTCCTCCTGTGCCGCCCGGAGCACCGCTGCGACCTCACGGCCGAGCGCCGATTCTCCGAGCCGCATCGCCCGCGGGTCGATGCGCAACCGGGTGAGCCCGCCCTCGCCGTCGGCAGCCGCCTCGAACAGCCCGTCCTTGCTCTTCGCCAGACCTTCCACCAGTCGGATCGCGGACTGAGCCGCCTGCAGGTCGCGTATGGCCCGCTGACCTTGGGCGAAGTATTCGAGCAGGTACTCGTCGTCGTTGTCGGGTGTGGGTGGCCGCATGTCGGACCTCAGGCTGTCAGGAGGGCGCAGTCTAGATACAGCCGCCCAGTTTAGACACATATTGGCCGCGAGTTTGACGTGGAGATTCATGTCTCATGAACGACAAGTGCCGCGAAGATCATGACATGTGACGATATGGTGCTTCGACATGACGGGACTTGAGATCGCCATGGGGTCTGTGGAGCAGGAAGGCTCCCGGATCAGGACCCATGGAGAGGACTACAACGCCGCACTGGAGCCGCTCAGAGCTCGCGGCGACGGGGTGTCGTCGTTCGGGGATGAGGGTCTGTTCGGCATCTTCACGAGCATGTACGCCGAGTGCCGCGCGGTGTCGATGGCCGCGCTCGCCGGACTGTCCACGGTGATAGCCGATACAGGCGACGGCCTGCACGCCGTGGTCAGGAACACGCGCGACGGCGAGACCGCGAGCATCGAGCACGTCCAGAACCTCGGTCGCACATGGCTGTAGTGCTTCCCCCGGCGGCGGCCGCAATGATGCAGATGCTCGGTCCTTGGCCGAACATGAACGAGGACGACGTCAGAGCCGAGGCCAACGCCGCGCGGGTCGCCCACTCCGGCACCGCCCCCGCGGCGAGCGGTGCCGATTCGGCGGTCCGCGCTACGCAGCAGGTCTACCGCGGCGAGTCTGCCACCAGCATGGAGAACTACTGGAACAGGACCGGTGCGCAGGGCGGCCACGTCGCTCAGGCGAACGCGGCGATGAAGGTGATACCGATCGCCCTGGATGGCACCGCTGCGGTGGTGACGGCTGTCAAGGTGGCGGCGGGCACGCAGGCGGTGTTCACCGCGGTCGGTGTGGCCAAGGCGTTGGCGTTCGGCGGGGCGGTCGGGGCGACCGTCGCGACGGCTCGGGTGCTGGCGTCGCGTCAGGCGGTCAGGAAGATCCTTCGTGAGGGCAGCGAGGGCACCGGCAAGGTGATCGCTCCCATCGTGCGCCGCCGGGTCACCGAGCCGATGCGCCGCATCCTGGACGACCTCCGAGGCCCAGGAGGTCCCGGATCACGCCTCGCCGCGGCCGGCCCGCGCGGAGGAGTCCCCTTGCGGTCGTCCGGTCTGCGAAATCGGTCCGGACCTCGGTCCGGCAAGGACGGCATCGCCCAGATGGCCCGCAGGAACAACAGGGACAACCGCGGCAATGGGCGGGGCAACAGCGGCGGGAACCGTGGCGGCGGGGGCTTCTTCTCTCGCAACTCGAACAATGGCTCACGCCATGACGGAAGAGTTCACGGCGATCCGCCTAACAGCGCCAAGGGCATGACGGAGGCGGAGGCGAAGCGCGCCAGGGATATGTTGAAGAAGAGCATCAAGGCGAGGAAGGCCGAGGAGGAAAGAAAGGGCTGGGAGGCCGGGCACGCGGAACGACTCAAAAGAGAAGAGAAGGCCCTCAGGGAGCTCGAGGACAGCATCAACAAACGGCAGTACGACGCGCCGCCCAGCTCGTCGTCCAGCGGGGGCACGTACAACGGAGGCTCACAATCCAACGCCGACCGCTACCCCACTGATGCCGAGTGGGAGCAGCAGAAGAAGAACAGGAGGTGGTAGAGCCGATGCGGACGCAAGCAGGCGAGGATCTGATCGAGCGCATCCTCGCGCATCCGGCCGACGCCGACCTCGTGGGCTCGGCAGCCAACGACCTGCTCAGCGAGCTGTACGCGGGATTCCCCGTCGAGCACCTCGCCAGACTTCTCCATAGCGGTGATGACCGGATCCTGCCGACGGCGACCTGGTTGCTGTCGGAACTCACCGACCTCGCGGCGCCGCTGATCGACGAGGTTCCGGCCCTCCTGTCCAGCCCGATCCGCACTGTGCGATACGACGCGATAGAAGTGGTGCTGGAGAACGCCGACGAGCGGCACGGACCCATCATCGCGCAGGTCATGAACTTGAGCCGAGACCCCGAGAGCGCCGTCCGCTGGAAGGTCCTCGAGTTCCTGGCCGAGGCCTCGGTCGAGCAGCTTGAGGCAGGGGCTGCCTGCCTGCCCCCCGGTCAGGTCAAGGAGTTGGCCGAGTGGCTGATCCTCCAGGACGGCGAGGAGCCGGATCTGGCCGGCATCGTCATCCGGCTCGAAGCAGGCGACCCGGTGACCCGGCTGTTCGCCGCGGCGGCCGCCGCGAGTCTGTCCGACGAGGAGGACATGAACCTCTTGGAGCATGCGGCCACGGTCGAGGAAGAGGAGATCCGCTCGTTCGCCCAGGAGCGGCTGAGCGAACTGCGTGAGGACGTAGCCGACTAGAGGCCGTGAGTCGGCCGTCCCTCGGGGGCGGCCGACTCGTGTCGCGGGAGCACGCGCGTGCCGATCTTCATGGCGTGAGCTTCTCCATCGCCTTGGCGATGCGCTTCTCCGACACCGGCGTAGGCGTCCCCAAGGTCTGGGCGAAGAAGCTCACCCTCAGCTCCTCGATCATCCACCGGATCTCCACCACATCCGCATCCCCCCTCCGCGCCGGGGGAAGCTTCTGCAGCACGTCGTGATAGTCGTCCTCGACCTTGTGCACCCGGTCCATCCACTCCTGGTCCCGCCAGGGCTCCTCCGGGAGCTTGGCAAGGCGGCGGTCGATTGCCCGGATATATCGGAGAATGTCGGAAAGGCGCCGGTAGCCCGTGGCCGTGACGAAACCCCGGTAGACGAGCTTGCCGAGCTGGTCGCGGATGTCGTCCGTGGCCGCGCCGGGCCGCAGGGCGTCGAGCCGGGCCCCGGCCTCGTGCCACACGCTCAGGATCTGCTCGACCTTCGACAGCACGTCGGCCGCCGTGTCGTAGAGGTGCGCCCGTACGTGCTGGTAGAGGCGGTCGAAGGCCACCGGGTCCCACGCCGGGCCCCCGGCGTCGAGCATCAGCTTGTCCACCGCCGCGTTCACCACGTCGTCGAACAGCGCCACCGCCCCGCCGTGCGGGCTGCGTGACAGCGCCAGCTTGGCCTGGTTGGACAGGCCGCCGAGCAGCGACTTGGCCGGGTTGGTGACGTTCAGGAGAAGCAGACGGCGCACGCCGGGCCAGTGGGAGCGGCGCTGCTCGGCCGCCGTCTCGAAGATCTTGATCGAGACCGAGTCGCCCGCGTCCACCAGCGCCGGATAGCCCTTCATCCGGCCCTGCTCGAACACCTTCTGCAGCGTCCCGAAGCTCCACGTGTGCAGGCCCGTCTGCTCCAGGTCGTCGCCGGCCTGCGAGAGCGTCTGCCGCAGGCGCGGGGCGAGGCGGCGTTTCAGCGCGTCGAGGTCCTTGTCCTCGGCCACCGTGCGCCTGCGCTCGTCGATCACCCGGTACGTGATGCGCAGGTGGTCGGGCACCTGGTCGAGCTGCCAGGCGTCGTGCGGCACGCGTACGCCGGTGAGCCGCAGCAACTCGCGCTCCACGGCGGCCAGCAGCGGCTCGCCGCCCTGCTTGACCCCCGCCAGCACCTGCTTGGCGTAGTTGGGGGCGGGGACGAAGTTGCGGCGCAGAGCCTTCGGCAGGGAGCGGATCAGCGCGGTGATCAGCTCCTCGCGCAGGCCGGGGATCTGCCAGTCGAAGCCGTCGGAGCTGACCTGGTTGAGCACCTGGAGCGGCACGTGGACGGTCACGCCGTCGGCGTCCGCGCCGGGCTCGAACTGGTAGGTCAGCTTCATCCGCTGGCCGAGCTGCTTCCACGTGTCGGGATAGTCGCGGGCGCTGACGTCGGCGCCCTCGTTGACCAGCATGTCCGGCGAGAACGTGAGGAGGTCGGGGGTCTCCTGCCTGGCCTTCTTCCACCAGGAGTCGAAGTGGCGGGCCGAGACCACGTCGGCGGGCACCCGCTGGTCGTAGAAGTCGAACAGCGCCTCGTCGTCCACCATGATGTCGCGGCGGCGCGCCCTGTTCTCCAGCTCCTCGACCTCGTCGAGCAGCCTGCGGTTGTCCTTGAGGAAGCGGTGGTGGGTGTCCCAGTCGCCCTCGACCAGCCCGTGCCTGATGAACAGCTCCCGCGACAGGTCGGGGTCGATGCGGCCGTAGTTGACCTTGCGGCCCACCACGAGCGGCACCCCGTACAGGGTGACCTTCTCCAGGGCGATCACCGCACCCTGGTTCTTCTCCCAGTGCGGCTCGGAGTAGGTCCGTTTGACCAGGTGCTGGGCGAGGGGCTCCACCCAGTCGGGCTCGATCTTGGCGTTGACCCGCGCCCAGAGCCGGGAGGTCTCGACCAGCTCGGCCGACATGACCCACTGCGGCTGCTTCTTGGCCAGGGCGGAGCCGGGGAAGATGGCGAAGCGGGCGTTGCGGGCCCCGAGATATTCCTGCATCGGCCTGCGGCCGTCCTGCCCGCGCTGCTGCTTGTCCATGACGTCCTTGACGCCGATGTGCGACAGCAGCCCGACCAGCAGGGAGACGTGCACGTGGTACGGCTGCGCCGGCTGGCTGTTGGGCTGCGCGCCGAGCGACTGGCGGAGCTGGCTGTAGATGTCCTGCCACTCGCGGACCCGCAGGTAGTTGAGGAACTCCGCCTTGCACAGCCTCCTGAACGCGCTGGACGACAGCTCCTTCTGCTTGTCGCGCAGGTAGTTCCACAGGTTGAGGTAGGCCATGAAGTCGGACTCGGGGTCGGCGAAGCGCCGGTGCTTCTCGTCGGCCTGCTGCTGCTTGTCGGAGGGGC
Organism: Nonomuraea sp. NPDC049695; assembly: GCF_040674955.1. Taxonomy (NCBI): domain Bacteria; kingdom Bacillati; phylum Actinomycetota; class Actinomycetes; order Streptosporangiales; family Streptosporangiaceae; genus Nonomuraea; species Nonomuraea sp. NPDC049695. The sequence continues at coordinate 14,493 of NZ_JBFANV010000064.1, forward strand.
GCTCGCGCGGGTCCTGGATGGACAGGGCGGCGGCGATCACCATGACCTCGCGCAGGCACCCGTTCTTCTCGGCCTCCAGCACCATGCGGCCCAGGCGCGGGTCGACGGGCAGACCGGCCAGCTTGCGGCCGGTGCCGGTGAGCTTGCCGTGGCCGTCGAACGCGCCCAGCTCGTGCAGCAGGTTGACGCCGTCCTTGACCTGGCGGCGGTCCGGCGGCTCCACGAACGGGAACGCCTCGATGTCGCCCAGCCCGATCGAGGTCATCTGCAGGATGACCGAGGCCAGGTTGGTGCGCAGGATCTCGGGGTCGGTGAACTCGGGCCGGTTGAGGAAGTCCTCCTCCTCGTACAGCCTGATACAGATGCCGTCGGAGGTGCGGCCCGAGCGGCCCTTGCGCTGGTTGGCGCTGGCCTGCGAGATGGGCTCGATGGGCAGGCGCTGCACCTTGGTGCGGTGGCTGTAGCGGGAGATGCGCGCGTAGCCGGGGTCCACGACGTATTTGATGCCGGGGACCGTGAGCGACGTCTCCGCCACGTTGGTGGCCAGCACGACGCGGCGGCCGGTGTGGCTCTGGAAGACGCGGTGCTGCTCGGCGGCGCTCAGACGGGCGTAGAGCGGGAGGATCTCGGTGTTGCGGAACTCGGCCTTGCCGAGCGCGTCGGCGGCGTCGCGGATCTCCCGCTCACCCGACAGGAAGACGAGGATGTCGCCGGGGCCCTCCCCGATCAGCTCCTTGCAGGCGTTCACGATGCCCTGGGTCTGGTCGTCGTCCTCGTCGAGCGGCCGGTAGCGCACCTCGACCGGGTACGTGCGCCCGGAGACCTCGACGATCGGCGCGTCGTCGAAGTGGCGCGAGAACCGCTCGGGGTCGATCGTGGCGCTGGTGATGACGACCTTGAGGTCGGGCCGCTTGGGCAGGAGCTGCTTGAGGTAGCCGAGGATGAAGTCGATGTTGAGGCTGCGCTCGTGGGCCTCGTCGATGATCAGCGTGTCGTACTGGTCGAGCATGCGGTCGTTCTGCAGCTCGGCCAGCAGGATGCCGTCGGTCATCAGCTTGACCAGCGTGCGCTCGCTCGCCTGGTCGGTGAAGCGGACCTTGTAGCCGACCACCTCGCCGAGGCCGGTGCCGAGCTCCTCGGCTATGCGCTCGGCGACCGTACGGGCGGCGATGCGGCGGGGCTGGGTGTGGCCGATGAGCCCGCGTACGCCGCGGCCGAGCTCCAGGCAGATCTTGGGGATCTGGGTGGTCTTTCCGGAGCCCGTCTCGCCGGCGATGATCACAACCTGGTGGTCGCGGATGGCCGCCAGGATGTCGTCCTTGCGCTGGGAGACCGGCAGGTTTTCTGGATAGGTCACCACCGGCACGGCGTCGCGGCGCCGTACGAGCCGCTGCTCGGCTCGCTCGACGTCGGCGAGGATCTCCGCGACGATCTTGTCCCGGGCGTCGCGGGAGCGCACCCGGCGCATGCCGTCAAGCCTGCGCTGCAGCCGCCGCTGGTCGCGCGGCATGAGCTCGGGCAGGCGGGAGTGGAGCTCGGCCAGTGGAGAGGACAACGAAGGCGTTCCCATACTGCTTTCAGGATATTTGAGCCCGGCTTCCCCGGAGCCAACCGCCCATGCTGCCCGACCGTGGCGGTGACGCGCATCCCAATATCCCGTGGCGTGGCCTTCGGGTTCCGAGGAGGGTGGCCGTGGGAACCCCTCGATCAGCGCGAGTCGAGGGAGGAGAGGAACGCCGACTGGATGGCTTCGAGGCGCCGGTGGGTCTCGTGAATATCGAGGGACAGCCGCTCCCCGCCCTGGGCGGCGGCCACCCGCTCCTCCAACTGCCCGCGGGCCGAGAGCTGGGCCGAGCGCACTGCCTCCACGATGGCCTCCGACAGCTCGTCGCTGCCCATCGTGCGCAGCACGCGCGGGTCGAAGCGGACGTCGCGGAGGAGGCCGTCGGCCTCCACGGTGGCCCTGACCTTCCCGTCTGCCGCCAACCCCTGCCCGATGACCTCGTCAAGCCCGTTCATCGCCGCGGCCAGCCTGGACATGGCCTCGTCCGAGCGCCGGGCCAGCTTCTCGAGCTGCTCAGGCGTGACAGCGGCGGGATCGAAGTCGAACATGCCCCGGAGTTGATCAAGTTTTCCTGAACCGGCTTCCAGCGATTGGTTTCGCCTCTCCGAACATCTGGTGAACCCGGCTGATCATGCCCTTCGTCGCGGAAGGATGACCTTCGGTACAGAACAGCAGAAGGAGCCGCGTGTCCACGTCTCAAGAGACAAAAGTCATCACATCCGTGGTCATCGACAACATCAGCGAGCGTTACAGCGACGTCTGGGGTGGCTTCCTGCAGAGCGGAGAGCGCGCCTACGACGTCGACATCGACGACGGATCACTCGGCACGATCATGTCCCGCGTCATCGGCCCGGCTTATGAGACGGCGTGGCGAGGGTTCAGGCAGGCGCTGGACGACGGCTCCATTGCCGCCCACGGCATCTCTGAGGCCCTGTCCACCTGCGCGGCCAACTGGCGTGCGGCCGAGCAGGCCAGCATCGTGGAGTATCGCTGATGGCGGCCTCGCTGCTGCCGGCGATCCGGTCAATCAGGCAGCTCCAGCTCTATGCGGGCGTCCCCATGGTGGCCCTTTCCCTCTTGGAGAGCCTCCAGATGAACGACGACAAGGTCTCGGACGTCGGCAAGATCTGGAAGCAGATGGCCAGGGACCTCGACACTCCCGTCGAGATGCTGGACCGCTTGCCCGAGGAGTCGAGGTGGGGGTGGATCGCCGACGACCAGCGGGAGTTCGCGCGGGTGACCGGCGACATGCACACCGCCACGGAGTCCCTGCGGGACGGGCTCGACCAGGTGGGAGACATCCTCGAAGGCATGGCCGGCGCCATGCGCCTCTTCAAGGGGGCGATGGCGGCCTACTCCTCCATGATGCTCGCCTGCTCCGCGTACGGAGTCGGGATGATGTGCCTGTCCCCCATGGGGGCGGTCCAGGGCCGCCTGTACCTGCGGTGGCTGGCCAACGCCGCGGACAAGGTGGTGTCCGTGATGGCGGGCGCGCTCATCACGTACCTGATGGGCCAGGCGACCATCCTCGCCTACCTGATCACCCAGGGCCAGGAGCTGGGCCGGATGGCCAAGAGCTACGAGGACGGCGGCTGGCCGGCGGCGAGGCTGCGCGACGTCGACTTCTCCACCGCGAAGATCGACAGGTCCGCGTACCCCACCTTCCAGGTTCCGGACCGGGGCGACAAGCTGCCTGACGCGGCGAAGGACTTCGACTGGGTCGCCCCCAGCGAACCCCGCGACTGAGCACGGGCGGTCAGCCGGAGGCGGCCAGGGCGGCGCCGATGATGCCGGCCTCGTTCTGGAGGGCGGCGGGCACCACGGGCGTGTCGATGTGGACGTGCGGCAGGAACTTGTCGGCCTTCTTGCTCGCACCTCCACCGATGACGATCAGCGAGGGCGACAGCAGCATCTCCACGTGCCGGAGGTACTCCTCCACCCGCTCGGCCCACTTCTCCCAGCTGAGGTCGTGCTCCTCCCGCGCCCGCGCCGACGCCCGGTGCTCGGCGTCCTTGCCATGGAGCTCGAGGTGCCCGAGCTCCGTGTTGCGCACGAGCGTCCCGTCGGTGAACAGCGCGCTCCCGATCCCCGTGCCGAACGTCAGCATGAGGACGGTGCCCTGTGTCCCCCGCCCGCGCCCGAAGGTCATCTCGGCCACGCCGGCCGCGTCGGCGTCGTTCAGCACCGTGGCCCCGCCGAAAAGCTTCGCCGCGTCGACGCCGATCCACGAGTGGTCCACATTGGCGGCCGTCAGCACGACGCCGTCCTTGACCACGCCGGGGAACGTGACCCCGACGGGACCGTTCCAGCCGAAATGCTTGATGATCGCCTCTACCGCCTCGGCGACCTCATCGGGCTTGGACGGCTGGGGCGTGGGGATGCGCAAACGCTCCTCGACCAGCTCGCCCGCCTCGATGTCGACCGGCGCGCCCTTGATCCCTGAGCCGCCGATGTCAATGCCCAACACGTTCATGCCAATCCCCTCTGCCCTTCAGGACGGGAAAAATTCCCGGCCTGATATTTCCAGAAGAGTGAACCTGTCTCGCACGCCTCCGCGTATCTCGCGTCACAAGCGCTAACTAGGAGGCAACGGATGCGGCCACGCATCATCACACTCTGCGCTGTTGCGGTCGTTCTGGGAGCGACTCTCACCACTCCCGCACACGCCACCACCAGGAACCGTTTCGACGTCATCAACCTTGTGTCGGATATCAAGGGCAAAGCCCCTGTTACCGACCCCAAGGTCGTCAACCCGTGGGGCCTGGCCATGGGCAAGACTTTGTGGGTCTCGAACACCGGCACCGGCAGCGCCACCGTCTACTCCGGCACGGGCAAGAAGGAGCAGACCGAGGTGGCCATTCCGGGCGGAGCCCCGACCGGCCAGGTGTTCAACCCGGGCGAGGGCTTCACCGTCAAGGGCAAGCCCGCCACGTTCATCTTCTCCAGCCCGAGCGGCGCCATCAGCGGCTGGAACGCGGAGGTCGACCCGGCCAACGCGATCATCGCGGCCTTCACGCGTGGCGCCGACTACAAGGGGCTGGAGCTCGTCGAGACCGACGACGGCGCCTTCCTGCTGGCCGCGGACTTCGCCGGCGGGCGCATCCACGCCTTCGACGAGGATTTCCAGCCCATCCACCTGAAGAGCTGGCAGTTCAGGGACCCGGGCGTCCCCCGGACGTACAAGGCCTACAACGTGGCGGTCGCCAACGGCAGCATCTGGGTGGCCTACGCCCTGCGTGACCAGTCCACCGGCAAGCCCGTCTTCGGCGCCGGCAAGGGCTTCGTGAGCCGTTTCAACGCCGGCGGACGCGTCACCGGCCGCATCTCCCGAGTCGGGCTCAACGCCCCCTGGGGGATCACCGCCGCGCCGAAGGGCTGGGGTCAGTACGCCGGCGCGCTGCTGGTCGGCAACTTCGGCGACGGCACCGTACACGTGTACAAGCACTCGCGGCACCTGGGCGCGTTGCGCACGTCCGACGGCAAGCCGATCGTGCTGCCCGGCCTCTGGGACCTGGAGCCCGGCACGGCCACCACCGGCGGCGAGAACTCCCTGTGGTTCTCCGCAGGCATCGACGGCACCAAGCACGGCCTGATCGGCATCATCGCCCCGCAGGGCACCAAGCCGACGTCCACCGGCACGCCGTCGAGCACCCCGACGAACCACCCGTCGGGCCACCAGTCGAGCGCGCCCAGCAGCTCGCCGTCCTCCCAGAACCCGTACGGCGGGTACTGACCGGCGCTCGCTCGCCGTCGCCCCCAGCCTGGCGAGTGCGCAGCTCGCCTCCACGAGGCTGGGGGCGGCGGTCATACTCGGTGACAAGACTTCGGTACGGTCGGAGTGTGAGCGGAGCGAGCTTCAGCGAGTGGCTCAGGGAGCAGTGCGAGCCCGAGTGGACGGCGGTGGTGACGCACCCGTTCGCCATGGCGATCACGACGGGCGCGGCGGCCGACGAGGACCTGCGGCGCTACCTGGAGCAGGACTTCCAGTTCGTGGACTCGTTCACGGCCTTGCTCGGGGCGGCCGTGGCGAGTGCCGACACGTTCGAGGCGCGGGTGCCGTACGGGAGGTTCCTCGGGCAGGTCGCCACCACCGAGGAGAAGACGTACTTCCACCGGGCGCTGGCCGAGCTGGGCGGGCGGACCGAGGTGCCGCTGGAGCCGGTGACGGCGGCGTTCAGGCGGCTCATGGACGAGGTGCGGGCGTCGCAGGACTACCTGCTGATCGTGGCCGTGCTCTGCGTGGCCGAGTGGTCCTACCTGGGCTGGGCGTCGCGGGCCGGGGAGCCGCTTCCTGAGAGGTTCGTGCACCGCGAGTGGATCGAACTGCACGAGGGCGAGGAGTTCCGCGCGTGGGTGGCCTTCCTGCGCGGCGAGCTCGACCGCCTGGGCGCGGAGCTGGACGGGCCGCGGCGGACGGAGGTGCTCCACGTGTTCCGCCGCGCGGTCGAGCTGGAGCGGGCCTTCTTCGACATGGCTCATCAGTAGGTCAGTACGGCCGCCAGGTCCTCGTACGTCCGGTAGTGGACGCCCGTCATGCCGAGCGCCCTGGCCGCCTCCACGTTGTGCAGCCGGTCGTCCACGAACAGGCAGCGCTCGGGGGCGGCACCGGCGCGCTCGGCCGCGATCTCGTAGATCCGGCGATCGGGCTTGGCCACGCCCACTTTCGCGCTGCTCACCACGTCGTCCGCGAAGTACGTGAGCCCCAGCAGGTCGAGCTGCTCCTCCAGCCGGTCCATGGCGTTGGTCACGATCACCACCGGCACGTGCTGCTGCGCCTTGGCCAGCAGCGCCCTGACCTCCTCGTCCACCCAGTACCTGATCTGCGCGAACTCGGTGACCGCCTGGCGGGCGCGCTCGTCGCCGCCCAGCGCGGCCACGATGGACTCGAACCACTGATCCTCGGTGACCTGGCCGAGCGTGGGAGGCATGATCAGCTCGGGGTCGAGGGCCGTCTTCATGAGCGGGAGACCGTAACGGGCCTCGATGTCCGCCTGGGCCGCGTGGTCGAAGTGGCGGAGCACTCCATCGAGATCACACAGAACCGCGTCAAAGGGGATCACAGCCCCTCATTGTGACAGCGATCCGCTTTTCGCGCGCCACCAAAGGTGCCGGGGCGACCGGCGGCACTACCATCTCCGAGACAGGATTCGGTATCGGAACGGTAGGGCATGAACGATCACCGGCTGCCACCCGAGCTGGGCCGGCTGTTCGCCGACGGCGGCGGGGGGCGCAGGCTGCCTGTAGCGCTGCCGCCGGGGGACGTGGTCTGGCCCGATCCCGGCTACACCGGGCAGGGCGAGGCGGCCAGGCCGGCGTTCTGGATGAGCGAGGAGGCCGTGAGCGGCGAGGACTGGGCGCGGGTGCGCGAGTGGCACCCGCACAGCGGCCTGTGGCCGGTGCTGCTGGACGAGTCGGCGCAGCCCTGGGGGATCGGGCAGATCGTGCCGGACGATCCACGCCAGATCGGCCACTTCACCGCCGAGGGGTTCATGACCGAGGTGTGGCAGGAGTGGGTGGCCCAGATGCCGCAGGGCGCGCTGGACGAGTTGGAGCCGTACGGGGCGATCTGCCCAGGTCCTGCTCCGCCCGGCGTGCTCAAGGCCGATCCCGAGGCGGTCGCCGACTGGCTCGCGCGGGAGCTGTCCGTCAAGGGGATGCCGCTGGGCCTGGTCGCCGCGCCGCGGGGCGCCGACGCGCTGGCCGTGATGGGCTGGCAGGGCGCGCTGCACCACAACGAGTGGATGGTTCCGATGGCGGCGGTGGTGCGCAGCTGGGAGGAGCGGTTCGGGGCGCGGGTGGTGAGCGTCGGGTTCAACACGCTGGACCTGAGCGTGGCCGCGCCGCCTGACGACCCGGAGCACGCGTTACACGTGGCCGCGGAGCACTGGACGTTCTGCCCGGACAACATCGTCCAGGGACCCGGCGACCTGGAGGGCTACGCCGAGCAGATCATCGGCGAGCACGCCTGGTCGTTCTGGTGGGACTGAACCCCGGCTCCCCGGCCGCCCACGCCCCTCTCCCCTGGGGGAAAGGGGGTGGGCCGTCGCTCACGGGAGGTGGGCCACGGCGCCGTACGTCCCCGAGGAGCTCGGCTGATCGGCGCAGGCGGTGTCGAGGCCGTCCGGCCGCCATTCCGGGACCCACACCAGTCCCGGATCTACCAGCACCAGACCTTCGAGCAACGCCGCCACCTCCTCCCTGGTCCTGATCGCGTGACCGGGCAGCGTCATCGCCAGCAGGTCGTGAACGGCCGGCAGCAGCTCCGGTGGCATCGCGTCGAACGTGGTCTGCAGCAGCGACAGGTAGCTCCTTTCCGGCACCACCTGCCGGATCCGCTTGATCACGTAGTGGAAGTACTCGTCGTCGTTCAGGCTGTGGGTCGACAGCAGCAGCACGGCCATGGGCCGGTCCCAGTCGAGGAACGTCTGCATGACCCGGTCGTCGAGGATGTCGTCGATCTCGCGCACGTCGCCCTCTACGACGCGTACGAGATCGGTGACGGGCTCGATCGTCGCCCGGGCTCCGGCCAGCACCATCGGGTCGTTCTCCACGTAGACCACACGGGGGACCGCGGCGCCCGAAGCGTCACGGGCCACGTCGTGCAACTGTGTGCCCGCCGGCAGGCCGCTGGGCACGCCACTCCCGACGATCACGAACTGGTCCACGCCCGCTGTCGCGAGATGACGTACCACACGGCATAAATAGTCCAGCACGGCCCGTGCGGCCGTCGTCACGATCGGAGCGGCCTGATCGTAGCGGCGCACCGTGTCTCTGTCCGCCGCGAAATTGTTCTTTCCACCCGTGGCGGCGTCGAGAACCCGGGTGATCCTAGCTTGGGTCATCTCCAGCTTCGCCAGGTTTCGGATGGCACGCTGACGCATTGAGTGTTGCCCCTTTCCCCTCGCCCACTATCTCGGGAAAAGCTGATCCTTTCGGACCCCACACTCGATGACCCAGACCATATGATCCCCCTTCGGGGACAGATGACAACCGGAAAAGCCATTAGTTTTCGGTATATGTGGCTAACCCTCACCCGTGAATAATGATCTCTCATTCGGGAAAGAGATCATTTTCCGAGTGAACGCGAAAGCCGTTCGCGATGGAAATTCAGGACCTCGAAGGTCTCCTCGCGCGTGGTCGTCGTGACCGACAGCTTCGTGAAAGCCTGGTGGTACGCCTCCACCGCGGCCGTGTCGGCGACGATCTCGTCCGACTCGATGCCGTGCGCGCACGCGATGTCCGGCTCGAAAGCCTCGGCGAAGCGCCACAGCGTGAACGGGCCGGTGCGCGGCACGTAGGCCGGCTCCTCCATCGGCACCACGTGCAGCGAGACGTTGGGGCGCTTGGCGTGGTCGAGGAGCTGCTCGATCTGGCGGAGCTGGACGTGCGGCCCGACGATCGAGCGTGCCAGCACGCTCTCGTCGATCACCGCCCACACCACGATGCCGCTGTCGCCGGCCACAGCCTCCTGGCGGGCCAGCACGAGGGCGAGCGCCTCGTCGACCGTCTGCTGCCCGAGCGTCGCCGGCCCGGCCGCGGTGATGGCGGCCCTGGCGTACTCCTCGGTCTGCAGCAGCGGCGGGACGAACTGGGGCTGGTACGTGCGGATCACGGTGGCCCGCTGCTCCAGCGCGTACGTGGCGGCCAGCCAGACGGGCACCGACTGCGCGTCGTACCAGGCGGACTCGCGCTCGCCCCTGGCCAGCGAGAGCACGTATTCGCGGATGGGCGGCGCGGCGACGCCGTAGAGGGTGAGCAGGCGCTCGACGGAGATGGGGGCGGGGGCGATCCTGCCCTGCTCGACGGCCGCGATCGCGGCGGTCCCCCGGCCGATGGCGGTCTCCACCTGCTCGACCGAGAGGTCGGCGGCCAGGCGCAGGCCGTGCAGCCGCTTGCCGAGCGCCCGGCGCTGCGGCCCGCTCAGCGGCGCGGCCGCGTCGGGGATGTCGGAGGCGGCGGCGGGCCCGGACTCCTCGGACAGGCCCTCGGCCTTGCGCGCCAGCTCGACGACGCCGCGCAGGACGGTCAGCGAGCTTTCGGACAGCCCTGAGGCGTTCAGGCCGACGGCGGCCGCGCGCAGCTGGAGGTCCTCGACGGAGCCGGACTCCAGGTAGTCGTCACCGACCAGCCAGCCGACACTCACCTGGAGGCAAGAGGCCAGGGCCCTGAGCACCTGGAGCGTCGGGTTGGTCTGCTTGCCGGTGCGCAGCTGGCTGACGTAGGCGCGGGTGATGGGGATGCCCGCCTCCGTCAGGGCGGAGGCAACCTGCGCGCCGGTGAAGCCGCGCTTGGTCAGCGCGAGATCGAGCCGCTCGGCGAAGTTCGCCACGGCACACCTCCTACCGCCCGTGAACTTTTCCAGCGTAAGGGACGCGGGCCGCACTGTCCCCTGCCATGCGGGCCAGCTCTGTCCCGCGCGTAGGTATCAACTTATTCGCAAACTGTCAGTTGACATAGCCCCGTGTATAAGCGGACTATCGGAGCGCGTGGTAACTGAGGCTTAACAGCCAGACGGGGAGGAGGTGACCGGACATGACCGCGGAATCCTTGTTCCAGGAAGGTCCGGCCTCCACCGGCCAGGAGCAGGTGGTCCAGCGGATCTGCGTGCGCGTGGCGGGGCCGGTGGTGGGAGCCGGCGTGCACGTCGCGAGCCTGCCGCTGGGCGGGCTCGAGGTATGGCTGGACAGCCCCCGCCACCGTTGGCGCTTCCATCACCGGATGGCCCGCGAGCTGCGGCTGGCCGGATGGCACACGGAGACGGGATCTGATCGGCTGGTGCTGCTCGGGTGGAGTGCGGTCTGCCTGAGCCATCGGGCCAGGATGCTGAGCGCGGCCCTGGCCGGACGGCTGGCCGACTTCGACAAGACGGCGTTCATGGCCGTCATGATCGCCACCCGGCTGCGCCACGAGAGGTTCTCCGTCGAGGACCTTCCCGCCGAGGTGGAAGCTCGCTGCGGCGACGCGCTGCGCTGGCCCGCCCGGCTGGCCGATCTCGACGGCCTCGAACGCCGGTCGTCGCTGGAGCCGCTGAGGCTCAGGCTGGCCCAGGTGGCCGGGCTGGAGGCCAAGGTGAGCCGTCGCTGCGGCGAGCATCTCGCGCTCGCCTCCAAAGTCGCGCGCACGGTGGCCGGTGGTGCGGTGCCGGCCAGGTCGCGCGCGCGTTCGTCGACATCGTCCTCACCAGGGGCCGGACTGACGGAGCGCATGGTCTGCGTCAGCGTCCCCAACGTGAGCAGAAGGGCATCGGTGTCGTCATGATGTTGCCCGCCTCGCTCGCGCTGCCGCTCGGCGCGCCGCCCACCGGCCGCAGGCCCTGGGGCGTCGCGTTCCGGTGCGCGTGCGGCGTGGCGGGAATGCCGGCGCTGCCATCAGGCGGCGGGCGGCCGCCGGCCGAGCACGGCCGGCCCGCCCTTGCCGCGGGACCGATGGCCGCGCGTGTGCGGCTGGCCCCGGCGCTTCCCCACCCCCCCGGCACCGTGCGGCACGTGCCCGACTTAGTCGGCGCGGTGTTGTCGGCCAGCGCGGTAGCGGCTGGCGTGCTGGCCGACTCGAGGGGTTGCGCCTGGGGCTGGCTTTCTCAGCGTCCGCCGGGCCGGGTGGTCGCGTTCGCGGTGCTGCTCGCGGGGTCGTTCGCGACCTCGTGGCGGTGTCGCGGCGACGCGATCGACCTGTGCTTGCGGCGGCGGCGCGGTGTCCCATGGGCGGCGGGCGCGATCTGCCTGCCCGGCGCGGCCTCATTCGCCGTGCTCGCCATGGGGCCGCCTTATGTGGAGACGGCCGGGCTGCTGACAGCCATGATCGCGGCGATTCCGGCGGCCCTGGTGGCCGCCCGCCGCGCCGGGCTCGTCCGGGCCGGCCACTGCGGAGGCGTCGCTCTGGGCGGAGGAGCGATGCTGGGTGGGGCGATCAGCGTGGTGGGCGCCATGGTGCTGATCGACCGGCCGTTCTTGGAGGTGCCCGTGACCGGGCACGCCTCCGTTCTGGTGGCCGTTCTCCTGGCCGCCGTTCTGCTCGCCGCCGCGGCGCTGGTGCGGGTCGCCGGGGCGTCGGGCCATGAGACCGAACCTCGATCTCAACGTGCGGCGGAGGAGGAGCCGGCGGGGCATCGCCGGCTCCTCGCCGAGCCGCGTCAACCCGCGATGAACAGGAGCCGTCATGCTCGCCGATGAGCTGCACAGGTCACAACCGCACGAGTTTCACGCGCGAGGGGCGCGGCACGCGCCACCGCCGTCCTGGGGCGAGGACCAGGACGACACCCCGCCGCCGGCACCGGCGCGCACCGTGCACCGGCTGCGCCGCATCCGGCAGGTGTCCGTCGAGGCCATCACCGAGATCGACCAGGCACTGCGGCACCGCGCTTCCTGAACACCCAGCCTTCCCGCACAGGAGGAGAACCCATATGCGCACCGTCCTCGCCCGGAGTATCCGGTGAGCCGCGGGAGGGTGGGCGTGATCGTGGCGCCCGCGAACCCCTCGGCGGAGCCGGAGCTGACCCGCCTGCTCGGGTCGCGCGCCGACATGCACGTCACGCGCTTCCCGGTACGTCCCGGGTCCCTGGCCGAACGGCTGGAGAGCTACAACGAGGCCCTGCCCTCCATGGTCTACGCGTTCGACGGCCTGCCGCTGAGCGCGATGGTCATGGCCTGCAGCGAGCCCCGCTACCTGCTCGCCCCCGACGAGGACCGCGAGCAGTGCGCCGAGCTGACGGCCGCGACCGGGGTGCCGTTCGCCTCGTCCACGCAGGCCACGCGCGAGGCCATGGAGCACGCCGAGGTGAGCGACATCGTGCTGGTCTCGCCGTACCAGCCGTGGCTGACGGAGCTGGCCGAGCGGTTCTGGAAGTCGGCCGGGCTCAACGTCACCCAGGTCGTCCAGGTACGCGCGAAGAACGGCTACTCCTCGTACGCGGTCACTCCCCCCGAGCTGATCAGCCAGGTCGAGCTGGCGGAGCTGCCCGGTGACGCGGCGCTGCTGTTCACCGGCACCGGCCTGGCCACGCTGCCCGTGCTCGCGCGGCTCAGCGCCGGCAACGACCGGATCCTGCTGACCTCCAACCTCTGCACGGCGTGGTGGGCCCTGTCCAGGGCCATCGGGCAGCACGTGACGCTCGGCCGCGTGCCGCACCGCCGGTACATGGGAGGCGCGGCATGAGCGGCGTCATCGTGGTGGGAGCGGGACCCGCGGGGCTCACCGCGGCGCTCTCGCTGGCCCGGGCGGGAGTCCCGGTCACCGTGCTGGAGCGCGGGACCGAGCTCAGCACGCAGACCAGGGCCTGCACGTTCCACCCGGCCACGCTCGACCTGCTCGACGACCTCGGCGTGGCCTCCCAGCTCGTCGCCAAGGGCCGCGTCGTGGACCGCGTGCAGTGGCGCGACCGGTCCGGGATCGTGCTGGCCGAGATGGGCATGAACCGGCTCAACGGCCTGACCAGGCATCCGTTCAGGATCCACGCCGACCAGGCCTCGCTGACCCCGCTGCTGCTCGCCGCCCTGAGCGTCTACCCGGACGTGGACGTGCGGTTCGGCACCCACGTGGACGGCGTGGCGGAAGGCGGCACAGGGATCCGGGTCCGCGTCGGCCACACCTGGACGCGGGCCCGGTACATGATCGCCGCCGACGGCGCGCACAGCACGGTGCGCGGCTCGCTGGGGCTGCCGTTCCCCAGGTCCGCCTATCCGACGCAGGCGCTGCGGGTGTTCACCGACTCGCCGCTGGACCGGCTGCTGCCGAGCCTGGCGCCGCTGACGTACGTGCGGGACGTGCAGCAGTCGTGCACCCTGCTCGGGCTGCCGGACCACTGGCGGATCATCTTCAAGATCCCCTGCGACGCGCACGAGCCGCTGTCGCCCGCCAACCTGTCCCTGCTGGTCCGCCGGGCCCTGCCGGGGGCGAGCGGGCCGATCCACGTGACGGGCGCCGACCGGTTCGGGCTGTCCAGGGGCGTGCTGACGTCGTACCGGTGCGGCCGGGTGCTGTTCGTGGGCGACGCCGCGCACCTGACCTCCACGGTCGGCGGGCTCAACATGAACGCGGGCATCCACGACGCCGCCGAGGTGGGCCAGGTGATCTCGGCCGTGATCGGCGGCTTCGCCCCGCCCGCCGCGCTGGAGGCGTGGGCCTGGCGGCGCCGCTCGGTGCTGCTGCAACGCGTGGTCCCGCGCGGCGAGACCCGGCTGGCGGGTGTGCGGGAGCACGACAGCGCCAGGCTGGCGGCGGCCATGGCCGGGCTGCGGGCCATCGCCGGCGACCCGGACGCGACCCGCGCCTACCTGGCGCAGGCCTCGCTCCTGGACACCGTGCCAGGCAAACCCCTGGCCACCGTGCCGGGGAAGAGCTGACGACGACCCGTGGAGGAGGTGGCGCCGGATGTGGCGAACCCTGTCTGACGACGCTCGCCAGGCCATTCGGGACCTGTGCGACAAGCACGGAGCCCGCCTCTACGACTACTGCCGCACAGAGCTCGCCGCGGACGACGCCGAGCAGGCGGTGGCCGGCGCGGTACTGACGGCGCACCTGTACGCCGACCGCGTGGTCGATCCGGCGCTGCGGCGGCCCTGGCTGTACGCGGTGGCCCGCGCGCACCGGGCGATCGTGGCGGGGCCGGCGAGCATCGGCTCGTGGTCGCGGCCCGGCCGGATGTCGGAGCTGCTGCCCGAGGCGCTGCTCTCCCTGGACCGCTCGCAGCGCGAGCTGCTCGACCTGTCCCTGCGGCACGGCCTGGCCGATCCGGAGCTGGCCGTGATCTTCGAGCTCCGCGAGGACGAGGTGCGGGCCGTCGTCACCCGGGCGGCCGCCTCCCTGGAGGAGTGGTTCGCCGCGATCATCGCCGCGCGGGGGCACGACGGGTGCCCCGACCTGACGGCGCGGGTGTCGGAGTGGGTAGCTGCGCCCGGCCGGCGGGCCAGGGCCAGGATCAGCCGTCACATCCAGTCCTGTGCGACCTGCCGGGCCGCGCCCAGGACCGTGTCGGCGGCGGCGCTGCTGCGCCGGCTGCCGATCACCACGCTGCCCGGCACGCTTCCCAACCGGCTGGCGTTGGCGCAGCCGTTGCCCGGCGAGGGGCCACTTTGGCGGGCTGACGGCTTCCCGGTGCAGGCTCGCACACTGGTGGAGACCGGTCCTTCCCCGGCTCCCCCGGTCGCCGACGCCACGCCGCAAGTCCCGGTCGCCGACCCCACGACGGCGACCTCGGGAAAGCCCTGGTCGGCGGCGGGCGCGGCTGCCGCCGACCAGGAGCCTCCCGCAGCCCCGCTCAGTGGGCACGCCGTGCGCGGACGGCATCCGTTCACGCCGCCGAGCCGCACCCGGGCCTTCCGCGGCGGAGCCAACGGCGACAAGCTCGTCTACAGCGCCGTCGTCAAGGGCTCGAGCAACGGGCACAGCCACGAGCACAGCGGCGGGCCCAGCGACGGGCCCAGCGACGGGCCCAGCGGCGGGCAGAGCCACGGGGCCATCATCCGGTACGGCGGGATCACCATGAACGGTGATCTGGTCGAGCTGCGCGACGCCCATGTGCAGGAGTTCTGGCGGGAGCGGCCGGACGACGACGACCCGGAGGCCGGGCCGCCGATCAGGGCCGTGGCCAGGCTCGGGCTCGTCATGGGCGTGGGCCTGCTGGTGGCGGGGCTGGTCTGGGCCGTCGTGAACGCCCAGCGGCATCCCGCGACGCTCACCAAGGCCGCCGCGCAGACGGGCGTGCTGGAGGAGCCCCGTGTGAACGGCACGCCCTGGGTGGCCGAGGTCGTCCCGGTCGGGGGGTCGGGGCTGACGAGCACGGCCAGGAAGGCCGAGTTGCCCAGGCCCGCGCCGCCGGTGGCGCGGCTGACGCCGTCGTCGGTGTCGCTGGGCTCGGGGCGTACCGGAACGTTCTCGCTGTCGTGCACGGGGAACTGCGCGATCACCTCGGCCACCGGCACGAACGGCATCGCCGTCTCCGGAACCGCCTTCACGGTGCGCGCGCCGCTCTCCCAGCGCGGCTGCTCGGCGCGGCCGGCCGTGCAACAGGGCAGGATCACCGTACGGTGGGCGGGCAGGACCACGGGCGACGGCAAGACCACCGGCGGCACGACCGCCGGGCGCGGCACCCTGACCATGCGCGTGACCTGGACGGTCGCCGGCAAGAACGGCGTGCCGATGCTCGACAGGGAGCGCGGCGTCGTCTATTGCAAGTGAGGGCCCCAGGCGTGTGCCCGAGGCCCTCTCAGGCCGCTAGAAGAACGAGAACTCGGGCTCGGGCCGCGGCAGCTCGACCCGGTCGGGGCCGCGGAACGTGCGCGTGTCCTTCGGCACGTCGGCCAGCGGGGTGCCCAGCACGAACGGCACGACGACGCTGGACCTGGCCAGGTCGATGGTCACGTTCGCGCCGGTGCCGGTCTCCTCGCTGTAGGTCGAGTCGGTGCCCGCCACGACGAGACCGATCCTGTGGCCCTTCTTGAAGGTGTAGTCCTGCGGCAGCGTCAGCCACTTGACCGTGCCGTACGTGTTCGGCGGCAGCGGCGTGGCCTGACTGAGCGAGTCGCGGTTCTGGACGTCGATCCAGCCGCGGGCGACGATCTCCAGCGGGCGGGTGGCCACGTTGGTGACGACCTTCTTGTAGCAGGCGTCGTCGGTCGCGGTGCTCTCGCCGTAGCAGTCCTCCTCGGTGAGCGTGGTGATGCCCTGGCCGCGCCGCCAGTCGACGCGGGTGTCCTCTCCGAAGTCGACGAGCAGGGCGGTCAGGTTGGAGGTCGGCTTGTCCAGCTTGACCCGCAGGTCGGCGGTGGGCGTGCCGGACAGGCGCAGGTCGAGCGGGAGCTCACCCGTGGTGAACGCCACCCGCCCCGGGTTCACCGTGCCGACGTCGGCCACCATGTCGGACTCGCTCATGGCGACGTCGGTGAAGGACGCCGTGCTGTTCCTGGCGGCCGGCTTCAGGCCGAGCGAGCCGTCGGCGGCCGGGCGCAGCGACGCCTTGAGCGCGTACGGCGCCGGCCAGTCGCGCTGCGTGGTCCACCGCGCCGGGCCGATCTCGACGTCGGCACGGGGCTCGTTCATGATCCCGTTGCGTACGCCGTGCAGCCAGTAGTCGAACCACCGGTGCAGGGTGTCCACCCAGAGCGCCCTGCGGTCCTGGAAGTCGAACGGGTCCACGTGCTGGGTCTGGCCGACCCAGATCTTGCGCGGCACGTTCCTGTCGGACAGGGCCTTCCACCAGGTGGAGAAGTTGTCGGGCTTGACGTTGAGGTCGTTGACCGTGTGCACGACGAAGACGCTGGCCCTGACCTTGGAGGCGTCGCCCAGCAGGCCCTTGAGGTAGTCGCGCTCGGCCCAGAAGGCGTTGTAGTCGCCGGTGTCGTCGCCGTCCTCGGCGTCCATCTTGTCGCGTACGGGCTGGCACTTCGCCTCGGGGTCGGTGTCCACATAGTTGGCCAGCCAGGAGGCGTAGTCGTAGTTGTAGATGACGCCGTTGGAGCGCTGGTACTTGTACCAGGAGCTGATCGCCGAGATGGGGACGATCGTCTTCAGGCCCTCGACCCCGGTGGCGGCGACGGCGTTGGCCAGGGTGCCGTCGTACGACTTGCCGATCATGGCGGCCTTGCCCGTCGTCCAGTCGGCCACGGCCGGCGTGCCGTCCTCCTTGACCGCCTTGGCGCGGCCGTTCAGCCAGTCGATGACGGCCTTGCCGCCCAGCACGTCCGCCTTGCCGCCGATGTCCGGGCAGCCCTCTGAGCGGGTGGTGCCGAGCATGTCGACGTTGAGGACGGCGTAGCCGCGGGGGACGAAGTAGTTGTCGTAGAAGAGCGGGAATTTAACGACATTTCCGGCGGCGTCATAAATTTTGCGCTCTGCCTCGTTTCCACGGCCTGAGTTGTCGTAGTACGGGCTCTCATCGATGATCACCGGCACCTTGAGCCCCGGGCCGGACTCCTTGGGCCTGATGATGTCCACCCGTACCTTGTCGAGCCTGCCGTCCAGGTCGCTGTCCACGGTGGACTCGACGTACACGTGCTCGCGGACGGCGTCCGCGTACGAGAAGACCGGCTGCGTACGGCCGTTCTCGACGGTGATCGTTGGTCCGGCTGCCGCCTGGGCAGGGGTCGCGATCGCCAGGGCGAGGGCGACGGCGAGCACGGCCGGTCGTAATTGTGGCACGCGTGACCTCCGGGACAGTTGGCCAAATACACCGCAATCTCTCAGACCGCCCGGGAGCTGACAAGATTTCCCGTATGGATGTAGTGGATCGAGTCCGGGGCTGCCTTCTCGGCGGCGCGATCGGCGACGCGCTGGGGGCGCCGATCGAGTTCCAGTCGCTGCGGGAGATCCGCAGGGATCACGGGGTGGAGGGCATTAGCGGATATGTCGCGACCTGGCGCGGTAAATCCGGCCTCATCACTGACGACACCCAGATGACCCTCTTCACCGTGGAGGGCCTCCTCCGCGCCCGTACCGCCTCAGGGGCTGACGGCGGGGCGGCGCCGGTGGTGGACGCGGTGCGGCAGGCGTACCTGCGCTGGCTCGACACCCAGGACCATCACACTCCCCCGCCCGCGGACCGCCCGCACCGCAGCGGGTGGCTGCGCGAGGAGGGCTGGCTGTACTCGCGCAGAGCCCCGGGCAACGCCTGCCTGTCCGGCCTGCACCGGCCGTTCCCCGGCCCGTCCCCGCTGGGCGAGCCCGGCCCGGTGAACCCGGACTCGAAGGGCTGCGGCACCGTCATGCGCTCGGCACCCTTCGGCCTGCTCTCGCGGCACGACCCTCGGGAGGCGTTCGAGGTGGCGGCGGCGTGCGCGCAGATCACGCATGGGCACCCGACCGGCTACCTGGCCGCGGGAGCGTTCGCGGCGATCATCGCGCACCTGGCGGCGGGCGAGGCGCTGGAGCCCGCCGTCCACAGCACCCTGGAGCTGCTGGCCACGTACCCGGCACACGACGAGACCACCGCGGCCCTGCGCGCGGCCGTGGCGCTGGCCGCCGACGGCGGGCACTCGCCGGAGCGGGTCGAGTCGCTGGGCGGCGCGTGGGTGGCCGAGGAGGCGCTGGCCATCGGCGTGTACTGCGCCCTGGCCGAGCTCTCCGTGGAAGACGCGCTCCTGCTGTCCGTCAACCATTCGGGAGACAGCGACTCCACCGGCTCGGTCTGCGGCAACCTGCTCGGCGCCCTCCACGGCGTCGCCGCCCTGCCCACCTCCTGGCTGCGAACGCTGGAGGGCCGCGACACGATCGACCGCCTCGCCTCGGAGCTGGCCGGGTAACGCGGACCACACTTCCGCTGGTCGGCGTCTAGGCTGGATTCCCTGCAGCCGATGAGGAGAAGGTGCATGCGAAACGTCGCTCGGACCTCGCTGGTGGACGCCGCCATCGACGAGCTCCGCAGGGAGATCGCGCGTGGGGTGTGGCCGGTCGGCACCAAGATCCCTTCCGAGAGCCAGCTCGCGCAGACCCTCGGCATGAGCAGGCTGTCCGTGCGCGAGGCGGTCCGCGTGCTGGCCCACGCGGGGCTGCTGCACACCCGCCAGGGCGACGGCACCTACGTGACCGCCACCGACGAGTCCAAGGTCGCCCTGCGCCGGCGGCTCGACACGGCGGCCGCCATGGACATCATCGACGTGCGCCGCGGCCTCGACCTCGTCGCGGCCAGGCTCGCCGCGGGCAGGCGCACGGAGGAGGACCTGGCCGCCATGCGCGAGACGCTGGCCCGCAGGGACGCGGCCGTCCGGGCGGGCGATCTCGACGGGTTCGCGGACGCGGACGTGGAGTTCCACGTGCGGGTGGCGGACGCGGCGCACAACGCGCTTCTCGCCGACCTCTACCGCAGCATGAGCGACGCCCTGCGCGACAGCATCAGGCCTCAGGAGCAGACGGAGCTCGACCTGGACGGCTCCCACGACGACCTGCTGCGCGCGATCGAGGACGCTGACGTGACGCGGGCGGTCGCCGTGTCGGTCGCCATCCTCGACCAGCAGGAACGCCACCTCTGACGCCCCGGCAGGACGGCCCGCGACGCGTCACATGACGCAGTCCTGCTTCGCCAGGACCAGGCTCATCCCGGTGACCTCGCCGTTCCGCACATCGAAGAGGTAGTACGCCCGCTTGTTGCCGGGCACGTCGGCGGCGGGGTAGCCGTACGGGCCGCGCCGCAACCTGGGATAGGCGGCCTTCAACTGCGCCTTGGTGGAGCCCTCACCGATCCCCTGGGGCGTCCTGGCCCTCGGCGGCGCGACGATCACGGCCACACCGCGCCTCTTCGAGATGTACACCCCGACCCGGTAGCTGTCGTAGGGATTCTCCTTCAGGTCCCAGGTCGTACAGCGGGCGGTGTCTCCGGCGGGCTTGCGGACGATCATGCCGGTCGCCAAGGCCTTCGTCGTGGTCGCCCCGAGCCTCAACCTGCCGTACCCGAACGGACCTAACGTCGCCTTGCGCGCGGTGGCGGCGGTCCCGGCGATCGCCCCGGGCGCGGCACCGGCCACCACGGCCCCTCCGGCCAGCGCCACGACCAGCGCCGAACGGCCGATCCTCATGGCTGTCGTCTGCTTCACCCTGTTACCTCCGTGATCATGAAACCGCCCACCCTAGTCCGGGTGCGGTCCGGTCGCATGCACTTCGGCTGCAAGGCAGCGAAAGCCGGGGTGGCCGCGACGCGGTGCCGCTCGGGAAAGCGGCGTCGCAGAGCACACCCCGGCGATCTACCCAAGCCCCGCTCAGCGGCCTCGTGGCACGGGGCATGGCACCATCTGCCCCTGCGGCAGGGGCGTAATCATGGCGGGAACGGCCCGCGGGAAGAATTCTCTTCATGAGACACCCAAGCAGGGCGCACAATAGAAGTAAGGCGAGAATTCGGCGAGGAGCGAGGAGGCTTGCGCCGTGTCCGCCGCCGGACGCGAATATCTGACTGCGATGCTCGACGTACTCGTTTACGAGAACGTCCTGGTCGCGTGGCGCAGGATTCCCTGGGTCGGCTACATGATCGTCTCGCACGAGGGCGAGGAGATCCGGTTGACCACGCGACAGGCGGAAATGTGGGCGCGCGGCGCCTTCGCCGTCTATCTGGCGCTCGTGGACCAGCGCCGTATCACTCCGCGCATTCCCGGCGACACCCCGCAAACTTAGCCGTCATAATTTCGCGGTAAATGTTGATGTGCGCGACCGGGATCAGGACGGCTTGTTGTTCATCAGCTCCGTGATCTTCCACTCGGCGCCGTCTTTCATGAGCAGGAACAGCTCGCGGTGGGTGCTGTTCCCCGCCTTGCTCGTCGAGCGGACGACGGCGTTCTTGTCGCCGATCGTCCGCACGTCGTCGACGGTGTACGTGGCCTGCTTCGCGCTCCCGCCCTGGAGCACCTTCTGGACGAGGGCGCGGATCGCATCGGTGCTCTCCGCCGTGGGCGCGCCGTCCAGCTCGACCACCGCGGTGCTGGCGAACGCGCTGACGACCTGGTCCAGGTTGCCGGACTTGAGCGCGGAGAAGAAGTCCTCGACGGCCGAGCGGGGCAGCCCGGCGCCGCTGCTCGTCGCGGTCGGCGTGGCGCCCTCGCTCCCCGTCTCCTCCGGTCCCCCGCTCTCGGGCCCCTCCGGCGACTCGGTCTCGCCGGGCGACGTCTCCTCCGTCGTCTCCTCCGTCGGCGTCGCCTGGTTCGCCTCCCCCTTCATCGCTTGCGTACCGTTACCGCCCACGGCGCAGCCCGCCACCAGGAAGGCCGGGACGACCGCCGCCAGCAGGAGACCTCTGCGCTGAAAAATCTTGCTCATGGCCGCTTGATGCCCCGGCAGGTCTTGAGCGAATGCGGGGTTTGGCCACTCCGCACGACGCCTTTACCCGAGCCCGGGTGTTACTCACAGTAACGGTTCACGGGATTTGATGAGACCGGTCAGAGCTTTGATCGTTGCCGCCACGAGACCAGATCACCGGGCGTCGCCGATAGCGTCCGTCCGGTGTCGCGAATTCAGGCGAACCCCGAACCTCTCCCCCAGCGCGAGGACGCCGAACGTTGTGACAGCGTCGACTCAGAACGGCGCTGCGTGCTGCCGGCGGCCCATCGGAGCCCTCACGTCTATCCCCCGGTGGAGACTGGAGCATAGCCGCCGATAGGCCGCCGGCGCAGCCGATATGCCAGAACGGCAGCGCCGGACAGCATCTCCCCACAGGGCTAGAGGCCGACCTCCACGCCGCCGTCCGCCACCCGTACCGGATAGACCGGCACGACCACCGCCTCCTCGTCCAGGCACTGCCCCGACACCAGCGAGAACACCTGCTTGTGCAGCGGCGAGGCCACGGTCGGCTCGCCCTTCCTGGTGCCGACGATGCCGCGCGAGAGCACGTACGCGCCGCTGAACGGGTCGAGGTTGTCCAGCGCGTGCAGCTTGCCGTCGTAGGTCCGGAAGATCGCCACCTGCACGCCCTCCACCAGGGCGCAGACGCCGCGCTCCGGCAGCATGGTCTCGTAGTCGCAGATCCGCGTCCAGTTGCTCATCGGGCCATCACCGGCTTGATCTGGCCGCGCTCGCTGGCGAACACGATCGACGGGTCGGGCACGCCGGGGGCGTTGACGAAGCTGACGAACCTGCTCAGCTTCTCCGGGTCGTCCAGGGTGGCCGCCCACTCGTCGGCGTAGGTGGCGATGTGGTTCTCCATCTGCGCGTCCAGGTCGGCGCAGATGCCGAGCGAGTCTTGCATGATCACCTCGCGGAGATAGTCGAGGCCGCCGTCGAGCGACTCGAGCCAGGCGGCTGTGCGCTGCAGGCGGTCGGCCGTGCGGATGTAGAACATGAGGAATCGGTCGATGGTCCTGATCAGTTCGTCGGTGCTCAGGTCCGTGGCCAGCAGGTCGGCGTGGCGGGGCTTGAAGCCGCCGTTGCCGCCGACGTACAGGTTCCAGCCCTGCTCGGTGGCGATGATGCCGAAGTCCTTCGACCTGGCCTCGGCGCACTCGCGGGCGCAGCCGGAGACGGCCGACTTGAGCTTGTGCGGCGAGCGCAGGCCGCGGTAGCGCAGCTCCAGCGCGATGGCCAGGCCCACCGAGTCCTGGACGCCGTAGCGGCACCAGGTCGAGCCCACGCACGACTTCACCGTGCGCAGCGCCTTGCCGTACGCGTGGCCCGACTCGAAGCCGGCGTCCACCAGCCGCCGCCAGATCTCCGGGAGCTGGTCCACCCGGGCGCCGAACAGGTCGATGCGCTGCCCACCGGTGATCTTCGTGTAGAGGCCGAAGTCGCGGGCCACCTCGCCGATCACGATGAGCTTGTCGGGGGTGATCTCGCCGCCGGGGATGCGCGGCACGACCGAGTACGTGCCGTTCTTCTGCATGTTGGCGAGATAGGCGTCGTTGGTGTCCTGCAGCGCGGCCCGCTCGCCCTCGAGCACGTGGCCGTTGTGCAGCGAGGCCAGGATCGAGGCCACGGCCGGCTTGCAGATGTCGCAGCCCCTGCCCTGCCCGTGCTCGGTGATGAGCTGGGAGAACGTCGTGATCTTGCGGACCCGTACGATGTCGAAGAGCTCGGCCCGCGAGTACGTGAAGTGCTCGCACAGCGCCTTGCTGACCTCGACGCCCGACTTCTCCAGCAGCTGCTTGAGCATCGGCACGCAGCTGCCGCAGGTCGTGCCGGCGCGCGTGCAGGCCTTGATGCCGGGGACGTCGGTGACGCCCTTGTCGGCGATGGCCGAGCGGACGTCGCCCGCGCAGACGTTGTTGCACGAGCACACCTGCGCCTCGTCCGGCAGGTCCAGGCTGGCCCCGGCCCCGCTGAACAGCAGGTCGGACGGCGAGGCGGGCAGCTGCTTGCCCACGAAGGGCCGCAGGGAGGTGTACGGGGAGGCGTCGCCCACGCAGATGCCGCCGAGCAGCGTCTTGGCGTCGTCGCTGATGAACAGCTTCTTGTAGACGCCGGCCACGGGGTCCATGTAGGTGACGTCGAGCGCTCCCGTCATCGCCCCGAACTGCGCCACCTCGACGCCCAGCAGCTTGAGCTTCGTGGACATGTCGGCGCCCTCGAAGGTCGAGGCGCCGCCCATGATCCGGTCGGCCGCCACCTCGGCCATCGTGTTGCACGGCCCGACGAGCCCGTAGACCATTCCGCCGACCAGCGCGCACTCGCCGACCGCGTAGATCGAGGGGTCGGAGGTGAGCATCGCGGAGTCCACCACGATGCCGCCCCGCTCGCCCACCTCGAGCCCGGACGACCTGGCCAGCTCGTCACGCGGCCTGATGCCCGCCGAGAAGACCACGACCTGCGCGTCCACCAGCGTCCCGTCCGGCTTGCGCAGGCCGATGACCTGGCCGTCGTCGCCGGCGACGATCTCCTTCACGCCCGCGCCGGCGTGCACGCTCAGCCCGAGCCCCTCGATGTGGGACTTCAGCACCGAGCCGCCGCCCTCGTCCACCTGCCGCGGCATCAGCCAGGGGCTCATCTCGACGATGTGCGCCTTCAGCCCGAGCGCCCGCAGCGCGTCGGCGGCCTCCAGGCCGAGCAGCCCGCCGCCGACCACGACGCCTTCGACCGCGTCCTTGGCGGCCACCCTGATCGCGTCCAGGTCCTCGAGCGTCCGGTAGACGAAGGCGTGCTCGGCGCCGGGCACCGGCGGCACGAACGGCGCCGACCCGGTGGCCAGCACGAGCACGTCATAGGGCTCGGTGCCGCCGTCCGCCGTGGTGACCAGGCGGGCGTCCCTGTCGATGCCGGTGACCCGGCTGCTCAGCCTCGTCACGACGCCCACGGGCACCTGGTAGGTGAGGTCCTCGGCGGTGATGCCCGACAGATAGGAGGTCAGGGCCACCCGGTCGTACGCCGGGCGCGGCTCCTCCCCGATGACCGTGATCCGGCCGTCGAAGCCCTTGTTCACGAGGGTTTCGACGAGCCGGTGGGCCGTCGGCCCGTAACCCACGACGACGATCCTGCTCATACGGAGATCCCTTCCTGCTCGCACAGCCAGCCGACGATGCCCTCCACGGCGTCGCGGCAGGTCCCGCATCCGGTGGTGGCCCTGGTCGCGGCCGCCACTCCGGCCACGTCGCGTGCCCCGGCCTCCCAGCACGCCCTGATCTGGCCCTTGGTCACGTTGTTGCACTGGCAGATCTTGGCCGCGTCCGGCATCAGCGTCGGACTCTCGGCCACCGGTGTCGTGGACAGACCCGGGAACAGCAGCCCCGCCCGGTCCCCCGGCACCTGCGCGCCGCGGTCGAAGAGCTGGGTGAGCGTGCCCACGGCGTCGCTCTCGCCCAGCACGATCGCGCCGACCAGCCGCCCGTCGCGGATGACGAGCTTGCGGTACGTGCCGCGGGCCCGGTGGCTGAAGCGCACCACCTCCGCGTGCTCCTCGGTGAGCTGGGTCTCGCCCATCGCGGCCAGCTCGACGCTCCTGGCCTTGAGCCTGGTGACCAGCCGGGAGCCCCGGTAGAGCGCCTTGCCGCCGGTGATGACGTCGGCGGCCACGGTGGCCTGCTCCCAGGCGGGCGCGACGAGGCCGTACACGGTGCCGTCGTGCTCGGCGCACTCACCGATGGCGAAGATCGACGGGTCGTCCGTACGCAGCTCGTCGTCCACGACGACCCCGCGCCGCACTTCCAGCCCCGCGTCGGCGGCCAGCCCGGTGACGGGGCGGACGCCGCAGGCCAGCACCACGAGGTCGGCCTCGACGAGCTCGCCGCCGGTCAGCCGGACGCCGTCCTCCTGGACCGACTCGGCGCTGACGCCGGTGCGGATCTCCACGCCGAGCCCGGCCAGCGTCTCGCCGAGCACCTCGCCCGCCTCGACGTCGAGCTGGCGCTCCATGAGGTGCCCTGCCAGGTGCAGCAGCGTCACGGGCAGGCCGCGCCCGGCCAGCCCGCGGGCCGCCTCGATGCCGAGCAGGCCGCCGCCGACGACCACGGCCCTGCGGGCCCGCTGCGCGACCTCCATGATGCGCTCGCAGTCGTCGAGCGTGCGGAACGGGATGGCCCGCTGCACGCCGGGGATCGGCGGCACGAGCGCCTCGCTGCCGGTGGCCAGGACCAGCAGGTCGTACGGCTCGCGCCGCCCGCCCTCGGTCACCACGTGCCTGGTGTCCCTGTCGATGTGGGCGACCGCGTCGCCGAACGCGGCCTCGACGCTGTGGGCGTCGTACCACGCGGAGTCGAGCAGCCGCACCTGCTCGGGGCGTGAGCTGCCGGCCAGCACGTTGGACAGCAGCACCCGGTTGTAGGGCTGGCGCGACTCCGCGCCGAAAACAGTGATCTTGATGTGCGGGTCCCGGTCGCGTACCTCGCTGACCAGCCGCGACCCGGCCATCCCGTTGCCGACGACGACGAGCCTCATCATGAGTCCCTCTCCACCCTCACCGCGCAGACCTTGAACTCCGGCATCCTCGACGTCGGGTCCAGTGCCGGGTTGGTGAGCCGGTTGGCGCCCTCCCAGTGGAAGGGCATGAAAACGGTGTCGCGCCTGATGGCGTCGCTGATCCTGGCCACGGCCTTGCTCTCGCCCCTCCTGCTGCTGACCCGTACGACGTCCCCGGGCGAGATGTCGAGCTGCTCGGCGAGGTCCGGGTGGAGCTCGACGTACGGCTCGGGGACGGCCTGGACGAGCGGCGCGATCCTGCGGGTCTGTGCGCCGCTCTGGTAGTGGGCGAGCACCCGGCCGGTGCTCAGGTAGATCGGGTAGTCCTCGTCGGTCTCCTCGGCCGCGGGCCGGTGCTGGACGGGCACGAACCTGGCCCGGCCGTCCGGGGTGGCGAAGGAGTCGAGGAACGGGCGCGGCGTGCCGGGGTGCCCGGGCTCCGGGCAGGGCCAGAAGACGCCCTTCTCGGCGGTGATGCGGTCATAGGTGATGCCCGAGTAGTCGGCGAGGCCGCCCTGGCTCGCCCGGCGCAGCTCGTCGAAGATCCTTACCGGCTCGGTCTCGAAGCGGTGCCCGAGCCGTTCGGCGAGCGCCGCGATCACGTCGAGGTCGCTCCTGACGCCCTCGGGCGGCGCGACGGCCTGGTTGCGGAGCAGGACGCGGCCCTCGAGGTTGGTCATGGTGCCGCTCTCCTCGGCCCACTGCGTCACCGGGAACACCACGTCGGCCAGCGCGGCGGTCTCGGACATCACGAAGTCGCAGGTCACGAGCAGATCGAGGGAGGCGATGCGCTCGGCCACGTGCTCGGAGGCCGGCGCGGAGATCACCGGGTTGGACCCGAACACCAGCAGCGCCCGCGGCCCCTCCGGGGTCCCGAGTGCGTCGAGGAGCTCGTACGCCGACCGCCCTGGCCCCGGGAGGCTGTCCGCGGTGACCCCCCACACGCCCGCCACGTGCTCGCGGGCCGCCGGGTCGTCGATCTTGCGGTAGCCGGGGAGCTGGTCGGCCTTCTGGCCGTGCTCCCTGCCGCCCTGCCCGTTGCCCTGCCCGGTGACGCACCCGTAGCCGGAGCCGTGCCGGCCGGGCAGCCCCAGCGCCAGCGCCAGGTTGATGAACGCGGTGACCGTGTCGGTGCCCTTGGCGTGCTGCTCGGCGCCGCGCCCGGTCAGGATGTACGCGTTGCCCGCCGCGGCCAGCGCCCTGACCGCCTGCCGCATCCGGTAGACCGGCACGCCGGTGATCCGCTCGACCCGCTCAGGCCACCAGGCGGCCAGCGACGTGCGCACCTCCTCGAAGCCGGTGGTGCGGGCGGCCACGTACCGCTCGTCCACGAGCTCGTCCGCGATGGCCAGGTGGAGCATCCCGAGCGCCAGCGCCAGGTCGGTGCCAGGCATGGGCTGCAGGTGCAGCCAGGCCAGCTTGGCCGTCTGCGTGCGCCGCGGGTCGATGACGATCATGCGCGGGCCGCTCAGGTGGCGCACGAACGGCGGCATGGTCTCGGCGACGTTCCCGCCGGCCAGGAGCACGACGTCGGCCTCGGCCAGGTCGGTGATCGGGAACGGCATGCCCCGGTCCATCCCGAACGCCTTGATCGAGGCCGCCGCGGCCGACGACATGCAGAACCGGCCGTTGTAGTCGATCTGGCTGGTGCCCAGCGCGACCCTGGCGAACTTGCCGAGCGTGTAGGCCTTCTCGTTCGTGAGCCCGCCGCCGCCGAACACGGCCACGCCGTCGGGGCCGTGTTCGGCGCGGATGGCGGCCAGCCGCTCCGCCACGTAGTCGAGGGCGACGTCCCACTCCACAGGCTCGCCGTGGAGGAGCGGGGCGGTCAGGCGCTCGCCGTTGGTGAGCAGCTCACCCGCCGTCCAGCCCTTCTGGCACAGCGCGCCCGAGGCGTTCGCGGGGATGTCGGTCCTGGGGCTGATGGCCAGCCCGGGGCCGATCTCCATGCCGCACTGGAGCGCGCAGTACGGGCAGTGAGTCTTCGTCACGTCAGACCCGGGCATAAGCGAGGCTGGCCACGACGGAGGCGCCGACCTTGCGGGTGTAGCACCACCAGGTCAGGGCGAAACAGGACACGTAGAAGACCCCGAAGGCGAGGAACGCGGGCGCCGGGGTCCCCGCGGCGGCGAACGCCATCCCGAACGCCCGGTTGATGAGGAACCCGCCCAGCGCGCCGACCGCCGAGATGATGCCGAGGGCCGCCGACGCCTGGCGCTTGCCGTACAGCAGGGTCTCCTCGCTCTCACCGCGCTCGGCGACCGCCTTGGCCTGGAAGATGGCCGGGATCATGCGGTACGTGGAGCCGTTCCCGATGCCGGCGGTCACGAAGAGCAGCTGGAAGGCCAGGAAGAACAGCCAGAAGTTGCCCGAGCCGCTGGCCAGCCAGACCAGGAGCACGCCGCCGCCCATCCCGGCGAAGTTCCAGAGCGTGACGGGAGCGCCGCCGAGCCTGTCGGCCAGCCAGCCGCCCACCGGCCTGATCAGCGAGCCCAGCAGCGGCCCGACGAACGCCACCGCGGCGAACGGGGCCTCGGGGAAGAGGCTCTTGCTGAGCAGCGGGAAGGCCGTCGAGTAGCCGATGAACGAGCCGAACGTCCCGATGTACAGGAACGACATGATCCACGTCTGCGCCTTGCCTGCCACGGCGAGCTGCTGGCGCGGGTCGGCCTTGGCACTGGTGAGGTTGTCCATGAAGAACCAGGCGCAGGCGGCGGCCACGACGACGAACGGGATCCAGAACCACCCGGCGGCGGCCAGGCCGAACGCGCCGATGACCAGCGGCATGACGAGCTGGACGGAGCTGACGCCGATGTTGCCGCCGGCCGCGTTCAGCCCCAGCGCGACCCCCTGCTTGTCGCGGGGGTAGAAGTAGGTGATGTTGGCCATGCTGGAGGCGAAGTTCCCGCCGCCGAACCCGGCCAGGGCCGCGATCACCAGGAAGAGCCAGTACGGCGTGGCCGGGTTGTTGACCGCCACCCCCAGCAGCACGGCGGGGATGAGCAGCAGCATCGCGCTCATCACCGTGAAGTTGCGCCCGCCGACCTTGGCGGGGCCGAACGTGTAGGGCACGCGGAGCACCGAGCCGACCAGGTTGGGCAGCGCGACCAGCCAGAAGAGCTGGTCCGTGGAGAACTCGTAGGCCCCCATCTTGGTGGCCACGATGCTCCACAGCGTCCACACCGTGAAACCGAGGTGCTCGGCCAGGATCGAGAAGATCAGGTTGCGCCGTGCGACACGCTTGCCTGAACTCTCCCAGAAGGCTGGGTCATCGGGGTGCCACTCGGCGATCCAGCGCGCCATCGAACTCTCTCCTACGCTCGGCGTCCGGGGAACTCCAAGGTAGGAAGCGCTCGTTACGCACTTTGACGATCCGTGGCTGTGCGTTCGTTACGTGTGATTCACCGCTGTAACAAGCCACGCACAAGCGTCACTGACGAAACATGCTCGTAATGATCAACTGCTGCCCCCCGAAACGTGGGCGTCACCTTTGTCACGGTACGTAATCATCAGTCCGGCGGGCGCCCAGACGCTGGAGCGGCTCGTCGGTCAGCCGGTACCTCAGCCACTCGTCCTGGCGCACCGCGCCGAGCTTGTCGTAGAAGGCGATGCTGGGCTCGTTCCAGTCGAGGACCGACCATTCGAACCGCTGGTAGCCGCGCTCGTCGCAGATGCGGGCCAGCTCCTTCATGAGGGCCACGCCGTGGCCGGCGCCGCGGTGCTGGGGGCGTACGTAGAGGTCCTCCATGTAGATGCCGTGCACTCCCCGCCACGTCGAGAAGGTGAGGAACCACAGCGTGAAACCGGCCACCTCGCCGTCCTGCTCGGCGATGTGGACGAACGCGGCGGGGTGGTCGGAGAAGAGCGCCGCGTGCAGCTGCTGCTCGGTCGCCCGCGCTTCGTGCGCGGCCTTCTCGTACGTGGCGAGCTCCCTGATCATGCTGAGGATCTGGGGCACATCGGCGGGCGTGGCAGGTCGAATCATGCCGTTCAGTATCGGTCATCGCCTGGGGAAACCGGACGGAACCTTTCACCAGTTATGTGAATCAAACAGATGAAAGATCGAGACGGGGGTCATATGCAGCTTCATCTGGACGAACAGCGGGGGCTCTCGCAGCTCCTGGAGGACTACCTCCGGCAGTGGGAGGAGCGGACGGGGATCGCGGTGGAGGTGTGGGCGCTGCCGGGCGGGAACGTGCCCTCCCAGGTCGCGGAGGTGGTCCTGACCACCGTTCGGGAGGCGCTCGACAACGTGGAGCGCCACAGCAAGGCGCGTACCGTGTCGGTCGCGGTCACCGCGGGGGCGCGGGGACTGCGGCTGACCATCAGCGACGACGGGGCCGGCTTCCCGCTGGGGACGGAGGGGCGGGGCCTGCGGGTCATGAAGGCCGGCCTGGCGAACATCTCCGGCGTATTGAAGATCAACAGCGTGCTGGGGGGAGGCACCACGGTGAGCGCCGTCGCGCCCCTGGGCTAGCGGCCCGTTGACCATCCAGGACACTGTTACCCATGGAACAACGCACGTTGGGACGGACAGAGCGCCAGGTGGGCATCGTGGGCCTGGGCGCGTGGCAGCTCGGCGCCGACTGGGGGCAGGTGACGGAGGACGACGCCGTCGCCACCCTCAGTGCCGCCGTGGACGCGGGCGTCACCTTCATCGACACGGCCGACGTCTACGGCGACGGGCGCAGCGAGCAGATCGTCGGCCGCTTCGCCAAGGACCGCCCGGAGCTGACCGTCGCCACCAAGATGGGCCGCCGGCTCGAGCAGCTCCCCTCGAACTATGTGATGTCCAACTTCCGCGCGTGGAACGAGCGCTCCCGCCGGAACCTGGGCGTGGACACCATCGACCTGGTCCAGCTCCACTGCCCGCCGACTCCGGTGTATTCGACGGACGCGGTCTTCGACGCCCTGGACACGCTGGTGGCCGAGCAGAAGATCGCGGCGTACGGGGTCAGCGTGGAGACGTGCGAGGAGGCGCTGACGGCGATCGCGCGGCCGGGTGTGGCGACCGTGCAGATCATTCTCAACGCCTTCAGGCTCAAGCCGCTGGAGCAGGTCCTGCCCGCCGCCCGCGCCGCCGGCGTGGGCATCATCGCCCGCGTCCCGCTGGCCAGCGGCCTGCTGTCCGGCCGGTACGACGAGCACACCACCTTCGGCGCCGACGACCACAGAAACTACAACCGGCGCGGGGAGGCGTTCGACGTCGGGGAGACCTTCTCGGGCGTGGACTTCGGCACGGGCCTGGAGGCGGTCCGCCGGCTGGCCCCGCTGGTGCCCTCGGGCGTGACGATGGCCCAGTTCGCCCTCCGCTGGATCCTCGACCAGGAGGGCGTCTCGGTGGTCATCCCGGGCGCCCGCAACCCGGCCCAGGCCACCGCCAACGCCTCCGCGGCCTCCGTGCCCGCGCTCGACGCGGCGACCATGAAGGCGGTCCAGGAGATCTACGACGACCTGATCCGCCCCCAGGTCCACCACCGCTGGTAGGGCGGCTGGCCTTTCGGCACCGTGAGACCCCTCTGGCCGTACGGTGAGGCAGGGGTTGCGGGGGCGGCGGACGCGCCGCGATTGTCGGTGGCGGCGCGTAGCGTCGCGGCTGTGAATCGTACCGACCGGCTCTACGCGCTCGTCGAGGATCTGCGCGCCATCGCGCCCCGCTGCCGCTCCGCACGCGAGCTGGCCGAGCGGTTCGAGGTGAGCGTGCGCACGATCGAGCGCGACATCACCGCTCTGCAGGAGTCAGGGGTGCCGATCTACGCCGAGCCGGGCCGCAAGGGCGGTTATGCCATCGACAAGAAGATGACCCTTCCCCCGCTCAACTTCACCCCCGCCGAGGCGGTGGCCATCGCGGTGGCGCTCAGCCGGGCCGGCGACCAGCCGTTCGGCCGGCAGGCGCGCAGCGCGTTACGCAAGGTGGTGGCCGCGATGCCGGGGTCGGAGGGCGAGCTCGCCAGGGAGCTGGCGCGGCGGGTGCAGCTGATCCAGCATCAGCCCGAGCCCGGTGCGCAGACCCAGCCGCTCGGCGCCGAGGGGATCTCCCGGGCCATCGAGGAGGCGCTGCTGCGCCGGCGCGTGCTCAGGCTCGACTACGCCGACGCCAAGGGCATGCTGACCTCGCGCGACGTCGAGCCTGGCGTGTTCCTGGGCGGCCGGGGCGGGTTCTGGTATCTCGTGGCGTGGTGCCGGCTCCGCGATGACGTGCGGGTCTTCCGCCTCGATCGGATCGCCGCCGCGACCGTGACCGCCGAGCGCTGTCCCGACCGCCCGCTCGAAGGCTTCGCCCCCGACGTGCCCGAGATGATTGTTCACGGCACTGTGCTCGATTAGTCAATGGAAAACACCGACATAGGGTTGTCGCCATCACGTTAGATCGTTGTCCTGTTCGAGAAATACGACCTGGAGACGACGATGGACAACACGGTGACCTGGTTCGAGGTGGCGACCGACGACCCCGAGGGCGCTCAGGCGTTCTACGGCGGGCTGTTCGGCTGGACGTTCGCCCGCGACGACGAGGGGCCGCTCGACTACCGGATGATCAACTATCCGGGCGGTGAGCGGCCCGCCGGCGGGCTGTTCAACACCAAGGGCGAGTTCCCCGCGCACGCGATCTTCCACGTGCAGGTTGCCGACGTCGAGGCGGCCTGCGCCAAGAGCGAGTCGCTGGGCGGCAAGGTGATCATGAAGGTGATCGACGACGGCGCCGGCACCGACTTCGCCTACCTCCGTGACACGTCGGGCAGCGTCTTCGGGATCTTCCACCGGAGGTGACCCCGACGCCTGGGTGATCAGCCGTCCGACGGCCGGAGAGAGCGCCTTCCCCGCGGGCTCCGGCATACGGACGGGGTCGCTTCACAGCGGTTCACCCGGTGCCCTGGGCACGCCGCCGATCGCCGAGCGGCGGCGCGTCCAGGGCCAAGCACGATCAGGCCAAGCACAGCCAGGCCGAGCACGGTCAGAAGGCGGCCGTGGCGAGCCAGCGGCCGAGGAGGTCAGCGTCGCCGTAGACCGTCAGCTCCTCCGGCGAGCGCCGGCCGTACATCAGGAGCAGCAGGTCCTGGGCTGTCCCCTGGACCGCGCTGTCGCCCTTGGCGTGCCCGCGCTCCCAGGAGATCCTCCCGGCCGGCCCCTGGGTGATGGTCCACTCGCCGTCGGCGTCGGTCGCGTGGAGGTGGATCGTGGCCCCCTCCACGCCGAGCTCCGCCAGCCGCGGCGTGATCCAGCCGGCGTACGGCAGGTTGTGCAGAAACTCCTCGACGCCGTCGATCGCCACGTCGGCCGGGACGACCGGGTCGATGCCGAGCGCCAGCTCCGCGTCGGCCCGGTGGACCACCAGCTCGAAGACCATCCGGCGGGGCCACCAGGACGCCTGCCGGTCAGGGCCCCACGTCCACACCGTCATCGACGGGTCGGTGGCGCGGAGCGTGTCGAGCAGCTCGGCTGCCCCGGCGGCCAGCCAGGCCGCGTCGCCGCTCCGGCCCTCGGCCAGCCCGCTGGGCACCTGGCGCGACCAGATCCGCTCCTGGACCTGGTTACGCAGGATGTGGGCGGCCCAGCGATGCGTCTGGCCGACATGCGTGATCAGGTCGGCCATCGTCCATCCCGGGCACGTGGGCACCGGGATGGACAGGTCCGTGGCCAGAGCGCCGAGCCGCGCGGCCTCCGTCTCGATAAGCGAGTCATACGTCACAGGCCCACATTAGGCCGCCGGGCAGGTGGTGCCCTTCGCCGGCAGCTTGCCGTCGATCAGGAACCCGTCCACGAGCCCCTGGATGCACCTGCTCCCCGACAGGTAGGCCCCGTGCCCCTCGCCCTCGTACGTGACCAGGGTGGCGGTCTTGAGCTGGGCCGTCAGCTTGGGAGCCCATTCGTACGGCGTGGCGGGGTCGCCCTTGCCGCCGACCACCATGATCGGTGCGGACCCGGTGGCGTTCACGTGCCGCGCCTGATCGCTGCCCTTGACCGGCCAGACCCGGCACAGCCCGCCCGAGCCCTCGCTGCCGAACAGCGGCGAGATCTTCATCGCGGCCGCCTCGGTGCGCCTGATCTCCGCCTCGCTGGGCCGTTCGGAGGTGTCCACGCAGGTGATGGCCGGGAAGCTGGTCATCTGCGTCGAGTACGAGCCGTCCTCGGAGCGGCCCGTGTAGGAGTCGGCCAGGTACATCAGCCCGTCGCCCCGGCCCTTGAGCGCCTCGCTGAGCGCCTGCTCCAGGAACGGCCAGGTCATCTCCGAGTACAGCGCCGCCGCCACGCCCGTGGAGGCCAGGCCCTGGGTGAGCTCGCGCTGGCCGACCTTCAGCGGCTGCGTGGTGAGCTGGGTCATCAGCTTCTCGACGTTCGCGTCGGCGGCGGTCTGGTCCGCGCCGAGGTCGCACTTGTTCTTGACGCACGCCCGCAGGAAGCTCTCGTACGCCCGCTGGAACCCGCGCGTCTGCACCAGCGTCCGCTGCTCGAACGTCACCGTCGGGTCGAGCGGCGCGTCGAGCACCATGCGCCCCACGTTCTTGGGGAACTCGGTGGCGTACACGGCGCCGAGCTGCGTGCCGTACGACATGCCGACGTAGTTGAGCTTGGGATCGCCCACCGCGGCGCGGATCCTGTCCATGTCGCGGGCGGCGTTCACCGTGCCGATGTACGGCAGGATCTTGCCGGAGTTCTGCTCGCAGAGCTTGGCGAACTGCTTGTTGGCCTGCGCGGCCTCCTGGTGGGTCTTGTTGTCGACCGGCAGGGTGTCCAGGGCGGTGAACCTGTCCATCTCGGCGCCGTCACCGCAGCGCACCCCGGAGCTGCGCTCGACGCCGCGCGGGTCGAAGCTGACCAGGTCGTAGCGGTCGCGCAGCGCGGTGAGCGCCTTGCCGGCCTGGTCGAGCGTGTCGACGCCCGAGGCGCCGGGCCCGCCGAAGTTGAACACCATCGAGCCCAGCTTCTTGGCCTTGCCCGTGGCCTGGAGCTTGATGAGCGCCAGGTCGATCTTCTCCCCGTCGGGCTTGGCGTAGTCCAGGGGCACCGCGAGCTTCCCACATCGTACGGACGCGTCCTGGCGGGCCGGCGGCTCGCCGTCAGGGCGCTTGATGTCGGTGCACGGTCCCCAGTTGATCGTATCGATGCCCCCCGTGGACTGCGTGGCGGGCTCTGCTGCCGGCACGGTGGAGCAGCCGGCGGCGGCGGCCGTCATGAGCAGGGCGGCGGCTAGGACGCGTCGCATGAAACTGATTTCCCCTCGTCTCTCAGGGGGAAGTAGTGCCCACAATACGTGACGCCGCACCATACCCGGGTGAGGCAGCGCGTACCCCTCCTCGACGTGCCGCCTCACAGGCCAACCGGCCTGGGCGCTGAAATGACGGCGCTCCCGCGAAAGAATCTTCGCGGGAGCGCCTCATCCGGATGACTCAGACGCCCATCGACTGGGTGTCGTTGCTCTCGGCGCCGCCGGCCTCGGTGACGCCGTTCTTGAGGTGGTAGCGGGCGATGGCCTCGCGCAGCACCTCGCCGTCGAGCTCGCCCCGCTTGACCAGGCTGGTCAGCACGGCCAGCGTGATCGAGGCGGCGTCCACGTGGAAGTGGCGGCGCAGCGCCGAGCGCGTGTCGGACAGGCCGAACCCGTCGGTGCCCAGCGAGGACCAGTCACCCGGCACCCACTGCGCGATCTGGTCCTGCACGGCCTTCATGTAGTCGCTGACACCCACGAACGGGCCCTGCGCGTGGGAGAGCACCTGGGTCACGTAGGGCACCCGCTGCTCGGCGTCGGGGTTGAGCAGGTTGTGCTCCTCACAGGCCATGGCATCGCGGCGCAGCTCGGACCACGACGTCGCCGACCACACGTCAGCCGACACGCCCCAGTCCTCCGCGAGCAGGCGCTGCGCCTCCATCGCCCACGGGCCCGCCACGCCCGAGACCAGGATGTTGGCCTTCGGACCCTGGATCTGCGGCCCGTCGGCGAACTTGTACAGGCCCTTGAGCAGGCCCTGCACGTCGATGTTCGCGGGCTGGGCGGGCTGCAGGTAGGGCTCGTTGTAGACGGTCAGGTAGTAGAAGACGTCCTCCGGCTGGTCGCCGTACATCCTCCGCAGGCCGTCCTTGACGATGTGGGCCACCTCGAACGCCCAGGACGGGTCATAAGAGACCGCGGCCGGGTTGGTCGAGGCGATGAGCGGCGTGTGGCCGTCCTCGTGCTGCAGGCCCTCACCGTTCAGCGTGGTGCGGCCGGCGGTGGCGCCGAGCAGGAAGCCGCGGCCCATCTGGTCGCCCATCTGCCACATCTGGTCGCCGGTGCGCTGCCACCCGAACATCGAGTAGAAGATGTAGATCGGGATCATGTGCTCGCCGTGCGTGGCGTAGGCGGTGCCGGCCGCGATGGCCGAGGCCATCGAGCCCGACTCGCTGATGCCCTCGTGCAGGATCTGCCCCTGCACGGCCTCCTTGTACGACAGCAGCAGCTCCCTGTCGACGGCCTCGTACGTCTGGCCGTGCGGCGAGTAGATCTTGGCCGTCGGGAACATGGCGTCGAGACCGAACGTGCGGGCCTCGTCCGGGATGATCGGCACGAACCGGTGGCCGATCTCCTTGTCGCGCATGAGGTCCTTCAGCAGCCGCACGAACGCCATCGTGGTGGCCACCTGCTGCTTGCCCGAGCCCTTCTGGAAGGTGCTGTAGACCTCGTCGCCGGGCAGCTTGACCGGCTTGGCGCGCATGACCCGCTTGGGCAGCACGCCGCCGAGCGCCGCGCGGCGCTCCTTCATGTACTGGATCTCGGGGTCATTCTCGCCCGGGTGGAAGTACGGGGGCAGGTCGCCCTCCAGAGCCGAGTCCGGGATCGGCAGGTAGAGCCGGTCGCGGAACTCCTTCAGCTCGGCCTTGGTGAGCTTCTTCATCTGGTGGGTGGCGTTGCGCGCCTCGAAGTCCTTGCCCAGCGTCCAGCCCTTGATGGTCTGGGCGAGGATCACGGTCGGCTGGCCGACGTGCTCGCGGGCCGCCTTGAACGCCGCGTAGACCTTGCGGTAGTCGTGGCCGCCGCGCGACAGCTTGCGGATGTCGTCGTCGGTCAGGTGCTCGACCATCTTGCGCAGGCGCGGGTCGCCGCCGAAGAAGTTGTCGCGGATGTACCCGCCGGACTCGACCGAGTACGTCTGGAACTGGCCGTCGGGGGTCGTGTTCATCTGGTTGACCAGCACGCCGTCGACGTCGGCCGCGAGCAGCGGGTCCCAGTCGCGGCCCCACACGACCTTGATCACGTTCCAGCCGGCGCCGCGGAAGTACGACTCCAGCTCCTGGATGATCTTGCCGTTACCGCGTACCGGACCGTCGAGCCGCTGCAGGTTGCAGTTGATCACGAACGTGAGGTTGTCGAGCTCCTCGCGGGCCGCCAGGCCGATCGCGCCGAGCGACTCGGGCTCGTCCATCTCGCCGTCGCCGAGGAACGCCCACACGTGGCTGCGGCTGGTGTCCTTGAGCTGCCGGTTGAGCAGATAGCGGTTGAACCGCGCCTGGTAGATCGCGCCGATCGGGCCGAGGCCCATGGAGACCGTCGGGAACTCCCAGAAGTCGGGCATGAGGCGCGGGTGGGGGTAGGAGGGCAGGCCGTGGAAGCCGTGCGAGAGCTCCTGCCGGAACGCGTCGAGCTGCGCCTCGTTGAGCCGGCCCTCGAGGAAGGCGCGGGCGTAGATGCCGGGCGCCGCGTGCCCCTGGAAGAAGACCTGGTCGCCGGACTCGCCGTGGTCCTTGCCGCGGAAGAAGTGGTTGAAGCCCACTTCGTAGAGGGAGGCGGCGGAGGCGTAGGTGGCGATGTGACCGCCGACGTTGGTGCGGGCGTTGGCCCTGGACACCATGATCGCGGCGTTCCAGCGGATGTAGGCGCGGATGCGGCGCTCGACGTGCTCGTCACCCGGGAACCAGGGCTCGCGCTCCGGCGGGATCGTGTTGATGTAGTCGGTGCTCCGCAACCCCGGCACGCCGACCTGGTGCTCGCGGGCCCGCTCCAGCATGCGCAGCATGAGGTAGCGGGCTCTGGTGCGGCCTTCGGTCTTGACGACATTGTCGAGAGACTCGAGCCACTCGTTGGTCTCGCTGGGGTCGACATCAGGCAGCTGGCTGGGTAGGCCGTCGCTGATGATCGAGAATCGCTGGCGTCCGGAAGCCACTGGGTCTCGCCTTCCGAGGATGACTGATGTCTGGTCTTTTGGGCGCTTAGCCCTCGCGGTCGCCTTCCATCCTGGTCGCTAGCCGTAGAAAACGCATCTCTACTGGCCGGTAACCAGAGGCGTCCCTGCTGGCAGAGACGATCAGATGGCCTAGACCACCGATGGTAGGACGAATCGCCCCCAAAGGTTACATCCCGGGAGCAATTTAACAAGACAGGAAAACGGACGAAATTTCGCTCGAATGTTCCCTTGCCACCGCTGCCCGTACTCTCCTCTCTCCCCCGAAGAGGAGAGGTTCTCACCCGCGACAGCGCGATGTGACCGAGGGAGTCTAACGGCCGTCCTCCCGGGGCGGCTCCCGAGGGTCCTTCGCCTCCTTACCCCAGGGCCTCGTCCAGCGGGACGAGGCCCTGCTGGAGCGCGAAGATCGCGGCCTGGGTGCGGTCGGCCACGCCGAGCTTGGCCAGGATGCTGGAGACGTGCGTCTTGACGGTCTCCCTGCCCATGCGCAGGTCCCTGGCGATCTCCGCGTTCGACCGCCCCCTGGCCACGGCCGACAGCACCTGCCGCTCTCTGGGCGTCAGCAGGTCGAGCGGCCTCGGGCGCCCGCCCTGGCGCACCCGCCCGAGCAGCAGCGCCGCGATCCCGGGCTCCAGCACGCTGCCGCCCCGCGCCGCCGCGCGCACCGCCTCCACCACCCGGTCGACCGCGGTCGTCTTGGACAGGTACGACAGCGCGCCGAGCCGTACCGCCTCCACCACCCTGTCCTCCTCCTGGAACGAGGTCAGCACGATCACCGCGGGCCGCTCCGCCTCCCCGCGCAGCCTCTCCAGCACCGCGAGCCCGTCCATGGCGGGCATGACCAGGTCGAGCAGCACCACGTCGGGCCGCAGCCCCCGGACGGCGTGCAGCGCCGCCGACCCGTCGCCGCTCTCCCCCACGACCTCGATCCCCTCCTCCTGCTCCAGGACGAACCGCAGCCCCTGGCGCACCACCTCGTGATCGTCGACGATGAGGACGCGGATGGTCATGGCAGGCTCGCTCTCACCGTGGTGCCGCTCCCGTCGCTGTGGATCTCCCATCGGCCGCCGAGCTCCGCCACCCGCTCGCGCATCAGCGCCAGGCCCATGCCGTGCTTGGCGGCCACGCCGGAAGGGTCGAAGCCCTGGCCGTCGTCCGACACCTCCACGGTGACCGGGCCGTCGTGGCGGCCCAGCCGTACCGTGATCCTGGTCGGCTCCGCGTGCTTGATCGCGTTGCCGAGCGCCTCCTGGACGAGGCGCAGCACCGCGTGCTCGGCCGGGGGCGAGAGGGCGACCTCCGCCAGCTCGGCCCGGACCTCGACGCCGAGCCGCGTCTCGTACGCGTGGCAGAGCTCCTCCAGGGCGGGCAGCAGGCCCACGTCCTCCAGCGCCACCGGCCGCAGCTCCAGCAGCAGCGCCTGCATCTCCCGCATCGCGCGGGCGGCGGTGCGCTCCATCGCCTCGGCCTGTTCGCGCAGGGCGTCCGGCGCGGCCCTGCGCATGCCCCCGGCCAGCAGGCTCAGCGAGAACAGGTCCTGGGAGATCGAGTCGTGCAGCTCCCTGGCGATCCTGCCGCGTTCGGCCTGGCGGGCCTCGGCCCGCGCTGTCAGCCTGGCGCCCTCGACCGCCGCGCCGAGCCGGTCGGTCATGAGGTTGAACGAACGCTCGAGCGTGCTCACCTCATCGCTCCCCGTGACCGCCACCCGTGGCCGGAAGTCGCCCGAGGCCACGGCCGTCGTGACGCCGGCGAGGCGGCGCACCCTGGTGGTCAGCCGGCGCGTGCTGAGCAGGCCGAACACCAGCCCGACCGGCACCACCAGGCCCACCGCCACCAGCCCGGGCACCAGCAAGGGCGCGAGCGAGCCCACGACCGGCGCGGCGGGCGCGGCCTCCGCCGGGGCCTGGACGTACACGTACCCGAGGATCTGCAGGCCCACCGGCGTCTTCACGGTCACGGGGCTGAAGTGCCAGACCGTCGTGCCCGTCCTGGTCCTGGCCGTGCCGCCGCCTCCCTCGCGGCCCGGCAGGGGAACGTCCAGGCCGGTGCCCACGCCGTAGATCTCGGGCGCGGAGCTGCCGACGATCACGCCTTCCGTGTCGACGAGCATCTCCAGCATGGCGAAGCCCGGCTCGGGCGGCCTGACGCCGCTCAGGAGGGTCCCTGGCCTCGACGTCGCCTTCTGCAGGAGATCGCGGCCCGAGGCGTCGGGCAGCGGCGGCGGCCGCCTGGCCGCGTCCAGGCTGAGCACCTTGGCGTCCCGCCCCGCCTGGTCCCGCAGCACCGAGGCCAGGTCCGTCGCGCCGGCCTGCGGGAGCACGTAAAGGGCCACGATCACGGCCTCGACCAGCAGCACCGCGGTGGCCGTGACCAGCACGTACGACATCGCCATCCGGCCGCGGAGCCCGAAACGCCACATCAGCGAATCGTAACGTTTCGGTCATATTTCTCCCTCCCCCTGCAGGGGGAGCAAAACTTGCGAATCGCTCTTTTCGTACGGCTTTCCGCGTACCAATGTGGGATGTATGAATGCTGCGGTAGGAGACCGGCTCCTGGTGCACGGGCATATCGTCGGCGAAAGGGACCGGAGTGGTGTGATCATGGAGGTCCAGGGCCCCGGTGGCGAACCTCCGTACATGGTGCGCTTCGACGACGGGCACACCGGACTGGTGTTTCCTGGGCCGGATGCCGTCGTGGTGCATAAGTAGGATTTCCCCTGTGAGATCTGAAATCATCTCTGTGGCCACAGGGTCACGAGAGACGGTGCACGACATCACGGGCGAATGCTCTGATTTCGTGCGCGCGCAGGGCGGGGACGGGCTGCTGCACATCTTCGTGCCCCATGCGACGGCCGGTGTCGCCCTGCTCGAGCTGGGCTCGCGCAGCGACGACGACCTGCTCGCCGCGCTGCGCGACCTGCTGCCGCCCGATGACCGCTGGGGTCACGCGCACGGTTCGCGGGGTCAC
Source organism: Nonomuraea sp. NPDC049695 (assembly GCF_040674955.1). Taxonomy (NCBI): domain Bacteria; kingdom Bacillati; phylum Actinomycetota; class Actinomycetes; order Streptosporangiales; family Streptosporangiaceae; genus Nonomuraea; species Nonomuraea sp. NPDC049695. Next base: position 55,467 of record NZ_JBFANV010000064.1, read on the forward strand.
GGAAGGTCGCATGTCATGCCGGCACTGATCCCGCCGTACGCCACGGTGCCCGTGCTGGGCGGGCGATTGGCGCTCGGCACATGGCAGTCGATCGCACTTGTCGACCTGAACGTCGACAACCCGCAACGCCAGGTTCGCCTGTCGTTTTTGTCTGATTGATTCTGGCCGACTACGGCCGCACCCGTGGCGACCGTTGACGACTGAGGGTCACAGCGTGTGGACTGTGCCGAAGCGATAAACCGCATAAGCGGGGCCACTCAAGCAGGAGGGATAAACGTGAGCGCGACCGCGGGTCAGGCGCAGGGCGAGCGCGGCCTGGCCGAACGGCTCGGCCTCAAGCCGGGTCAGGTGGTGCAGGAGATCGGTTGGGACGAGGACGTCGACGACGAGCTTCGCGAGTCCATCGAGAACCTGACCGGCAACGAGCTGCTGGATGAGGAGAGTGACGACGTCGTCGACGTTGTGCTGCTGTGGTGGCGCGACGGCGACGGAGACCTCTTCGACGCCCTCAGCGACGCCATGCGAGCACTCGCCGACGGCGGCCAGATCTGGCTGCTGACTCCCAAGGCCGGGCGCGATGGCCACGTGGAGCCGAGCGACATCGGGGAGGATGCCGCTACCGCGGGTCTCTCGCAGACCAGCAGCATCTCCGCCGCACCCGACTGGTCCGGCACCAGGCTCGTCACGCCCAAGGGCAAACGGTAGGGGGTTCGAGCGCCTTCCATGCGGCAGGATGATGCCTGTGAAAGCACATCCTGCCGAGGTCGGCGCCCTGGCTCCGGATTTCGAGCTGCAGGACCAGCACGGCACCCCGGTTTGCCTTTCTCAGTTCCGGGGCTCCAAGGTCGTGCTGGTCTTCTACCCGCTTGCCTTCAGCGGGATCTGTCACAGCGAGCTGTCCGCCCTGCGCGAGCAGCCTCTCGAGGGCGCACAGCTGCTGACCGTCTCGGTCGACTCCGTGTTCACGCACCGTGCGTGGGCGGATCGCGAGGGTTATACGTTTCCGCTGCTCTCCGATTTCTGGCCACACGGTCAGGTCGCGCGGGCGTACGGTGTGTTGGACGAGACGAAGGGGGTCGCCCTTCGGGGGACCTTCGTCATCGACGGCGAGGGCGTGATCCGGTGGTCGGTCGTCAATCCGATCTCCTCCGCACGTGACGTCGCCGACTACGTGAAGGCACTCGCCGACATTTCTTGACTTCGGAGGGAACAATGCCCTGCTACCGCTGCGGGGCCCGGCAGACCGACCCGGTGCGCGGCGCCAGCCCGTGGCAGCGCGGGGTGCGCCACGAGACCCAGGTGTTGATCTGCCCGGACTGTCAACGACTGCACGACCTCGACCTGGACTCGTGCTCGACGTGCGGGTCCTCGGCGCTGATCTGCCGGCTGGGCGAGGTGGAGTGCCGGTCCTGCGGCGCCGTACGACAGGCCCGCTCGGACGCCCTCACGGCCCCTGCCGGGACGCCGCCTCCCGGGCTGTCGGCTGAGGTGGAGGCGGCGCTCAACCGGGTGCTCGGGCGCGCCTGAGCACCTCTGGCGTGTCCGGTACGGGCCGGCCTTCCGGGAAGGCCGCCAGTTCGGGCCTGCCCTTCCGGGAAAGGCCGGGGGTACGGGCTTGCCTTACGGGAAGGCCGCTGGAGCAGCCGGGGACCGCGAAGGAGCCCATGAAGCCCGGAAAGGTGTAGCCAGACCCCCGGGAAGACGCGGGCCAACCCCGAGCGGTCCGGACGTAGCACGCCAGACCCTTTCCAGACATTTACTGAGCTGCGCTATCGTCTCTTTCCGTGTCCGCAATGAGTTCGTTCGTAGTCGCGCTCGACGTCGGTGGCACGTCCATGAAGGGCGGCCTGGTCAGCGAGTCCGGCGCGGTGCTGCTGAGCGAGCGGCGCCCGACCCCCCGGGCGGAGGGCCCAGAGGCGGTCGTGGCCGCCATCTCCGGCTTCATCAGCCACCTGGCCTCCTCGGGCGACGGCATCCCCGCGGGCGTCGGCCTGGCCGTACCTGGCCTGGTGTCCGACAACTCCGCCGTGTACGCGGCGAACCTCGGCTGGCGCGACGTCCCCGCCGCCAGCTTCACCAGCCTGGACATCCCGGTCCTGCTCGGTCACGACGTACGCACCGGCGGCCTCGCGGAGAGCATCCTGGGCGCGGGCCGTGGCCTCTCGGACTTCCTCTTCCTCCCCATCGGCACGGGGATCGCCGGCGCCTCGATCATCCGTGGGGAGCCGTACGGCGGCTCCTCGGGCTGGGCCGGCGAGATCGGCCACACCCCGGTCTTCCCGGACGGGGAGCAGTGCGCGTGCGGCCAGTTCGGCTGCCTGGAGACGTACGCCTCGGCGGCCTCGGTGGGACGCCGCTACAGCCAGCGAGCCGGCGTGGAAGGCGTCAAGGCGGAGCAGGTGGTCTCCTCCGACGACCCGATCGCCATCGAGGTCTGGGACGAGGCCGTGGAGGCCCTGTCGCTGGCCCTGGCCACGTACACGCTGCTGCTGGACCCCTCGGTGATCGTCCTCGGCGGCGGCCTGGCAGAAGCGGGCCCCGCCCTCTTCGACCCGGTACGCACCCGCCTCGTCAAGCGCCTGGCCTTCCGCGACGCACCCCCCTTGGTCCCGGCGGCGCTCGGGGTGGACGCCAGCATGCTCGGAGCCGCCCTCCTGGGCTGGCGCGCCGCCGGCCGCCCCGAACTGGGGCCTGGGTGGGTGGTGGATGTGCGATCGGGCCCTGTGGTGTCGTAAGGTGTAGTGCCGATCAGGGGCGGTTAGCTCAGCGGTAGAGCACTCGCCTTACAAGCGAGGGGTCACTGGTTCGAACCCAGTACCGCCCACCTGCGTAAACATTTGATCTCTGATCTTGAAAACGGCGTCTGAGTGACTAAGTGAGTGACCAACTCCCGAAGATCTTGTCCATCGCCGCAGCTCCTTGCATGATCACGGGGCGGATCTGGTGCCTGTAGACCGTCTCGGTGACCACCGTGTTGGAGTGCCCGACCAGGCGCGAGATGTCCTCGATGGGGACGCCTGAGTCTGACAGCACGGACACAAAGCTGTGCCGCAGCTCGCGAGGTGACCACTCCCGTCCGGTGAGCCCTGCCGCTTCCACGACCTTCCGAAAGTCGCGCCGTACGTTGTGGGCCGTGACGGGCGTGCCGGTCCGCGTGCAGAACACGAGATCCGTATCCTTCCAGCGATCTCCTCCCTTCTTCTGCGCGATCTCTTGGGCTTCCCTGAGCAGGCGCAGCGCCTCCACGCAGCGCCGGGGCAGTTTGAGCGACCGGCGGGACTTCACCGTCTTGGTGTCGCCCTTCTGCCGGACGGACCGCCAGACGTAGATCGCAAACTCCTCGTGCTCCCAGCCCGTCTCCCCCACCGGCAGCCACGCGGCCCTAGCTTCGTCGTATGCCACGACGTGCGACCAGAGCAGCGCCCTCAACTCCTCCGTACGAGCGCCGATCAGGAGTGAGAGGACGATGTAGGCCCGCATGCGCTCACCGCTCTTCTCGGCCTGCGTGAGGACGGCGAGAGCTTGCGCCAGCGTCAGCGCCTTAGAAGGACGCCCGGCGCGTCCCTCCGGGATGTCGCACAGGTCCACGACGTTGCGCTTCACCTTGTCGCGACGCATCGCACTCTTGACCGCCCGGTTGAGGATGCCGTGGATCAGCTTGAGCGATCGGGTGCTCAGTTCGCCCGTCTTGCTGGCCAGCCACTTGTCCACGTCCTCCACGGACAGGTCTCGCAGCTTGCGGGCGCCGAGGGCAGGTATCACGTGCGTGTCGGCGTAGCTGTTGTACATCTTGACGGTTGCGGGGGAACGCCCGCCGAGGCCGTGCTGAAGCCAGTAGCGGACGGCATCGGCCACCGTGTAGTTGGTGGGCGCGATGGCCAGGCCGTCCTCATGGTCGCGGACGATCTCTTTGAGCTTGGCCTTGGCTTCGGTCTTGGTCTTGCCGCTGGCCTTCTTGACGATGCGCTTGCCGGCCGGGGTGTAGCCGACCGTCACCGAGGCGATCCAGCGTTGCCGCTGCTCGTCCCAGTGCAGGCCGCCGTCTCCTCGGCTGCGTCGTTCGGTCATGAAGCCTCCTGTTCGAGTAGGGAGATGTAGTCCTCTATGGCTGAGGCGGGGATGAGCCGGGTGCGCCCCTGGGTTACGGAGCGGAGGCGTCCTGAGCGGATGAGTTCGTAGATCACGCTTCGACTGAGGCTGAGCAGGTACATGGCCTCGCAGACGCGGTAGAGCCGCCGGTCGTGGGCGGGTAGGGGTGGGGTCATCCATCCGCCTGCTCTGCCGCGATCTTGCGGGCGGTCTGGACACGCTGGCGGATGTGCTCGGCCATGATCGCTTCGCCCGGGGTGTAGCCGATTCCGGCGAAGCGCCAGTGGCCCAGGACGAGGGTGGTGGCGTCGTCGAGGGCTGGCAGGCCGTGGCGCTCGCGGGCTTCGGCGGCGCGATGGGCGGCACGAGCGTTGCGCAGGTCGGTGAGGTTGAGCGAGTAGGCGCGGCTCTTGCTGGAGAAGTGGCCGCGAAAGCCGAGCATGTGCGCCCACGGGCGGAGCCGCAGCGCCCTGAACTCAGGACGTCCCCCGAGGTCCCCGCAGGTGCGGATCATGCGGCGCGCGTGGTCGGTGACGGGCAAGGCGTCGAGGCTCAGGCCGGGCTTGAGGCCCGTACCGTGGCAGTGCCCGCAGGCGGCCATCAGACTCAGCCTTCCGCGTCCGGCGCAGGCCCGGCAGGACAGGCGGTGATCGACGGTGCCGGAGGCTTCGGCTCCCTTGGTGGCGTACTTGGCGACATAGGAGGCGACGGCTCGCTCGCTGAGCCCGTCGGCCCTGGCATCGAGCAGGATGGGGCGGATGTCGAGCTGATCACCCCAGGTAAGGGTCCACCGGCCGAGATCGCTTGGCGGCGTGGTGACGGCGACCTGCCGGACAGCGGGCGGGATGGCCTGGACGAGCAGATGGTGGTCTGCCCAGTCGGGTGGCGGCTGGGTATGTCCGGCGGGTCCGTCGAGGCGAATGATGGCGTGGAAGTGGATCAGGCCGCGCCGCTGGTACTCGGCGACCTTGGCGAAGGACACCTTGGCGTGCTGGGCGAAGGCACGGCGGGTCATCCCGGTCTGGTTGGCCAGCTCCTGGCGGATGGCCAGGGTGAAGCGGTGCCACAGCGCGCCCGCGTGTGCCTGCCACAGCACCGCGCCCGTGTAGTCGTAGCAGTCGGGGCAGATCGGCTGGCCGAGCCGTTCGTCCTGGGGCTCGTGTCGGAGGTGGCAGCCGACCGGCCGCCCGTGCTCGCACCGCCTGGCGCGGTTGCGGGGACGACAGGGGCGGCCGTCGCGGTGCGAGTGGACGGGGCCGAAGGAGGGGGCGGTCAGGGTGACGAATGCCCGAGGGTGTGCGCTGACCGTCTCGGGCACGCCTTTGCCTCCTGAAAGGCCCGCCCGGATCAGGTGGAATGTGTCGGCCTGGTAGGTCTGCGAGCACGCCGGGCACACTGACACGCGGCGGTTGCCGCAGGCCACCAGGAGATGTCCCGAGGGCTCCCCATCGGTTGTGTACGCGTGCAGGATCTCGCCCGTGCCCGTGTCCACGATCATCGACTGTCCGGCCAGGTGCACCGGATGGGCGCACCCGCCGGTCGCCGCGACCATGGAGCGCCACCGCTCATAGCCCGGGGCGTTGACCAGGCGGGCCAAATCAGCCATCCACTCGACGCTGGATGGCTGATCGTCGTGCCGTTCCTCCTTGCTCATAGGACACCACCTCCTTCGCTGGACCACTTGTACTACAGGTTGACAGACATGGCGCGTGCTCGTCAACCTGTAGTACAAGTAGTCCTGAGGATTTACCAAGGAAGGCCACCATGGACATCAGCCCCGACGACAAGGACGCCCGCTGGCGCGTCATCGCGAACGACCTACGAGCCGCCATCCTGGACGGCCGCTATCCCCCTGGCGGCGCACTGCCCAGCGAACCCGAACTCGTCAGGAAGTACGACGTCTCCCGCCCCACCGTCCGCAAGGCCATCGAAACCCTGGTCTCCGAAGGGCTGGCCTACGTCATGCGCGGACGCGGCTCCTTCGTCCGCCCCATGCCTGAACGCCGCACCATCCTCATCACCGACCGCGACCGACCCGATCTCGCCGCCCCCGGTAACCACCCCGACGTCCAAGCCTTCGGCTGGGACCTCGCCCAACGCGACCACGAGGCCCCGCTCTTCACTGGCGAGAAGACCACCGCCAACCGCGACGTCGCGATCATGCTCAGCGTCCGCCCCGGTCACGCGGTCATCCACCGCCGCAGCATGTGGCACCGAGGCCACGCCGCCGCCATCCACGGCGCATCGGCCCGCCTGGAGATCAACTCCTACACCAACGCCGACCTGCTCCCCGACTGGGACGACCCCAAGCGCCACGCCCAGTACCGCAAGCGCCCCGGCCTCTTCTACCAGTCACTCATCCGCGAACACGGCCCCGTCCGCTGGATGACCCTCACCACCGCCCGCATCGCCTATGAAGACGAACGCACCGCACTCGGCATGGACTACGCCGAAGCGGTCCTCATCATCCGCCGCACCATGGCCCACCCCAACGGCCACCCCATCGAAGTCACCGAGCTCAAAGCCCCCGCCAACCGCTACGAGATCGGCCACCACCGCGAACTGGCCGATGATCCCCAGGCCGACCTCACCCCACAGGAACTGATAGACAACGGTATTGACCTCGTTATCTAGGCACCATTTCCAACCTGGAAGTCGGCATCTCATCTTGCGGCGGCAGTGCCGCTACCGATCCAGGCTGTCACCGAGACGTTTAAGTACCTTCTTGGCTCCCTCAGACATCGGTGCGGTTCTCGTCATGCCGGAATGAAGGCGCATGGCACACTTGATCACGCCGCATGAAAGGGGCTCCATGATCAATTCCTTATCCGGGGACAGCCTTCCCAGGCCAAGAGTCAAGTTGCTGACCGCATTGGCCATTGCGCACGTCCTCGCCGGGGCGCTGGTTGCTTTCGCGACATACGACCCTTACGACAGGCGTGATCTCTCATTCATCCTTCAAGAGATACGTCAAGGCCGAGTGCACGAAGCAACTCTTATCGTCGACGATCAACGAATTTCCGTGACCACGAACGATGGCCAGCAATGGTACGCGCCCTATGGGCCGCCCGGTCTCTCCGAAACGGCACTCATGGAGGAGCTGAGCAGGGCTGACCCACTCGGCCAACTCAAGGTCACCGTTGAAGGATCTTCGTGGTCATGAGACCCGACACAGTACAGTTCGCTGAGCTGGCTCAGAGTTTCTTTACTGGTTCAAGGCGACGGCGCTCCGCGCCGTGCGCACGGCCCCGCGCCCGCCTGCCGTCCCGGGCATGCGGCCTGGGGGCCGGTCCCGGGCGGCAGCGGCTCGGGCCGTGCCACCGCACGGCCGCCGCACTGCCGTACACCCTCTGTCGCCGACCTCCGCACCGTCGCCCCGCTCCGCCGCCGGCCCCCACCGCTTCGCGGCCCTTCGGGTGCTTCGCATGGGCGCCGGCCGCTCCGCTCACATAGGACGGGAGACTCTTCAAGCCCTATGCCTCCGGCGGGAGCGCTCCGGCACCGAGGTGATCACCTCGCACACCATCGACTCAGGCAAGCCCAGCAAGCCGAGTCCTCCGCATCAAGCCCGGCTCTGACCGCAGGACAACGCATGACCGAGGAACGGCAACCGGCGAACGTACACACGAAGCCGAGCTTGACACTCCGCCCCCGGCCCGCTGCCGCTACGCGGTGAGTCGACGGCGTACGAGGTGAGTACCAACCTGCCCCCTCAGCCGGAACACGGTTGAGCGGCTATCGCGACGAGGGAAGAGGGACCGTGGAAGGCATCGCCCCCTCTTCCGCGGGCCGTTGGGCCAGATGGACGCAGGCCGGGCAGGCGCGCGTAGCTGTGGGCAGGAAAGGCAAGCACCAACCGAGGGTCGGCAGCGGGCTCACTGCTTCGCCGCACAAGCTCACCTTCTGCTTGGCCCGTACGGCATGCTGTACGGCATTCCTCTCGTGGTTGGACAGGCCGAGCCGGTAGTCGCATGCTGGCTTCTGCGGTCCTGCCGGATCGTCGTGTACGAGTAGGTCATCCCAGTGGACTGGCCAGCGCTGCACCCCTCCGGGCAGCTCCTCCGGCTGTCCGTTGAGTTTGAGCAAGCACAGGCTGCCGTTCCGCAGCACAGCCACCACGGTCCCGCGACGACCGAGCAGCGATGGGGCCCACGCTCGCGTCTGTGCTGGGCTGTGGAGCATGTCTACGATCTCGACGTGACAGCCGATTCCGGGCGAAGGGGCGCTCACAGTGCTTGCTCTGCTGCTTCCTGCTCCTTCAACCGCTCAGCCAGTTGAGCGACGTCATCCGCGTCGATCGTCTGGCAGAGACCGTGGTCTACCTCGTACTGGGATAGACGTCGGCCGTTTCGAGTTGCCCAGAGACGTCCGCCAGAACTACGCCAAATACACCAACCAGGAAAAGCCGCTTGGAGATCTCCGAGAATTACCGGGGTTGACATGGGATCAGCGTGCTTACCTTTGCGTGACGAACCCACCGCGTTATAGAGACGTCCAGGACGTTATGGCGTTACGCTCAAAACGTCCCTGACGTCCTCTGTCCCGAGGTGTACCGTGGCCAACGTCGCCCTACGCAGCGCCATGCTGAACGCCAAGGTCACGAGCCAGAGCTTGGCCGACCGGTGTGGCGTGGACGTCAAGACGGTGGAACGCTGGCTGCAGGACGAGGCTCGTGTCCCGCACCTGCGGCACCAGTGGGCCGCCGCAGAGGCACTAGGAGTTGAGACAGCCGTGCTATGGCCAGACGCAATTCGCAATACGGTTAAAACGGGACCAGACAAAGAAGTCTTGAGCGTATATCCGTATCGCTCCGCGTGCCCGAAATCAATTTGGCGCAATCTCATCAACGCGGCGCGCAACGAGATCGTGTTCGCCGGTTACACGAACTACTTCCTGTGGCTGGAACACCCGAACCTGGCGAAGGTCCTCAAGCGGAAAGCACAGCAGGGCTGCAAGATCCGGTTCCTCGTCGGCGACCCGGAGAGCGAGGTCACCCACCGCCGTGAGGAGGTGGAGAACGTCCCGCTGACCGTGTCCACGCGCATCCGGATCACGCTGTCGGAGATCGAGCAGCTACGCGACGTCCCCGGCATCGAGGCCCGATACGGCGACGAGCACATCGCCATGAGCGTGTTCCGTTTCGACTCGGAGATGCTGGTCACCCCTCACCTGGCCAAGCTGGTGGGACACGACTCGCCGATGCTGCACCTGCGGCGGTACCAGGACGACGGCTTGTTCGACCGGTTCGCCTACCACGCCTCCGAGCTGTGGAGCAACGGTCGTGACGCATGGCAGCAGCCCTAGCCCACGGGCCAGATGCTGGGTGACTAACTGAGTGACAATCGCCCCGGACGGCCCTGGACTCCAGAGGACCGCACGGGACCATAACCCCAGGTGAGGGCGGGTATCGGCCAAGATCCCGCCCTCTCCTGGTGCGCCTTACAAGCGAGGGGTCACTGGTTCGAACCCAGTACCGCCCACCTGCATCAACAAGCCCCGCAGCGATCATGCTACGGGCCTCTCGTGCCGCTGGCTCGCGCACGCGAGCACACCCGAGTTTCGTCGTCATCGACGAGAGTGACCTGGTCAGTCTCGTTCAACTGGACATCAGCGGCTATCTTGTCTCGCTGGGCGTAGGCGTACCGGCGTCCAAGGACATCAGCATCCCTCTACTCCGAGAGTTTCCGGTAGGTTGTTGGCCGTCCTCGCCCCCAGTTGCTCGACGAACCCCCTCGATCTCAGATCACGGAGTGCCTTGCGGATGTTGGGTGCGGACAGGTTCAGTTGCTGCTTGAGGTCAGCGACACTGCGTGTCCCGGCCGCCAAGGTGTCGTAGACGCGTAGTTCCGTCTCGTTCAGGTCGTCGCCTGGGCGGATGACGGGTAGTGCCTGCCGCCGACTTGACCTCTACATCGTCGTAGTCGCCTCCGGCCGTGCGGAGACGTGCGACCAACTCGTTCACGCTCTGAGTGGTGTGCATCGTGAAGTTGCTGGTCACGGGTCTGGTGTGAGGGTCGGGAGAGCTACTCGCGCTGGTCGTCGGCGGGTGTCCACGGCGAGATCGTCGGACATGTCGTTCGGGGCCGTCCTTGGGTTCTGCTGCGCTTGCCGCGGTACCGCTTCTACGATCCCTGGCCGGTCCGGCACGCCGGGCGAGGGTGGGAGGGTTTGGGGATGCGGGAGCTGGAGCGGATCACGGCTCGCAGGAGTGAACTGGACACGCTCGCTGAGGAGTTCCCAGGCAGTTGCAGGAGGTCCAGGCCGAGCGGGAGGAGCTCGTGATCGCCGAGCGGGTCCTGAACCGGCCGGC